>JAIBDW010000049.1 GCA_024686035.1 Oceanospirillaceae bacterium | reverse complement strand
TGATTGTGTTCAAGCGCGGCATGGCATCAGGTTATGCTGGTGTGCAAAATCCGTTGTTTTTTATGGATAACACTAAAATGTTGTTTGGCGATGCCAAAGCATCGTGTGATCAAATCGCAAGTCATCTATAAGGCTTCTAGCCTCATAGAGTTAACAAAGCCCATAGACCATTACTAAAATGGCTATGGGCTTTTTTGTGGCACGTGATGCCACAAATGAAAGCCATGATTGGCCTCAACGAAGTACAGGCAAGTGATGATGTTAAATAAAACTGCAGATACCCAAGCCGACATAATCCATAGCCCGACTATTTTTCAAGCTTTTGAGGTTTGGTTGAAAATTGGGTTTCTTTCGTTCGGAGGCCCAGCAGCACAAATAGCCTTGATGCATCGTGAAATTGTGGATAAAAAGAAGTGGTTAAGCGAACAACAATTTTTAAATGCACTTAGCTTTTGTATGTTGTTGCCAGGGCCTGAAGCAATGCAGTTGGCCACCTATTCAGGCTGGCGACTTCATGGAACTGTTGGTGGATTGATAGCGGGGTTACTGTTTGTTATACCCGGTGCAATCATGATTTTTTTGCTTGCTTTAATTTATGCCTTGTATGGTGACATAGCCTTTGTTGACGCATTGTTTGTTGGCATAAAAGCTGCCGTTATTGTTATTGTGGTGGAAGCCCTAGTGAAAGTTTCTAAGCGTGCATTGCGCCTAAAAGAACATTGGCTCATTGCGGGTCTGGCTTTTATTGGGATTTTTTTTCTGGCTTTGCCTTTTCCATTAATTATTTTAGCCGCTGCATTTTTCGGATTTACTCGAGGTGATCAAGGGTTGGAAACGACTTCGATAACTTCTAACTCGATTAACATTTCACTTTTTCAAAGTGTTGGCACAGTCCTCGTGTGGCTTGCGATCTGGTGGGTGCCGCTATTGTTGATGGGTTTTTTGCTGGGAGATAATTTGCTGGTTCACCTTAGTGTGTTTTTCTCCAAGTTAGCCGTTGTAACTTTTGGTGGTGCATATGCGGTTCTGGCTTATCTAGGGCAGGATGTTGTCAGCCAATTTGGATGGTTAACGGCAGGGGAGATGATGGATGGACTTGGGCTAGCTGAAACGACGCCTGGGCCACTTATTTTGGTGAATGAGTTTGTTGGCTTTCTTGCAGCTTATAAGGTCGGGGGTATTTGGTTTGGTTTGCAAGGTGCTTTAGTGACCTTGTGGGCTACCTTTGTTCCTTGTTTTTTATGGATATTTACGGGTGCGCCCTATATTGACTGGATCGAATCACAACCAAGGCTTACGGCCGCACTAAAGGCCATTACGGCGGCTGTGGTGGGTGTCATTCTTAACCTTTCAATTTGGCTTTCTTTGCATGTATTCTTTGAGGAAGTTACGATGGAAAGTGTGGGGCCTGTGGTCCTTCTACAGCCATCCCTTGAAACGATCAACTATCAGGTGGTTGTGCTATGTCTCATCAGTGCAGTTTTGTTATTTAAGATGAACTGGGGAATATTGCGGGTGCTATTGATTTCATCACTGGGGGGACTAGTCATTACTGGGGTGAATATTTGATTAGTGAGCCAAGGAGCTTTGAATACGATGAATGCACCAATGCTAGCAGACAATATTATTGCCGATGCTAAAGGCCATAAGCGTTTTATAGTGGCGATAGCGGGGCCGCCGGGGGCGGGTAAGTCTTCCCTGGCCGAAGCGCTACTGAGTCTACTTACAAAAAAAACGGTGCAAGCTAGAATAGTGCCTATGGACGGGTTTCATTTAGATAATGAGCTCTTGGCTCACGCCAAGCTTACTGATCGTAAGGGTGCTCCAGATACCTTTGATGTGGCAGGTTTTATCCATCTAATGAAAAGGTTAGTGAGTCTTGAAGATAACGTGGTTATTCCTACCTTTGACAGAACTAAAGACCTTAGCATTGCAGGGGCTCAGATGGTCTCTATAAACGATAGGGTGTTGATTGTGGAAGGTAATTACCTGCTTCTTAAACAACAGCCATGGGCGCAGCTGAAAAGGTTTTGGGATCACACCATCTTCATCAACCCAGGTATAGATGTACTTGAAAAGCGCTTGATCAAAAGATGGCTAGAGTATGGCCTAGAGCCAGAGGCTGCAATGCTTCGGGCACTTGGCAACGACATACCCAACGCCCACTGCGTGCTTGAACATTCAGCAGGCTCTGATCAAAGCGTTAATGGCTTGACGTAGCTTTCCTATGAGCTAGTAGGGCGTTTAATTCAGGAACACAGGAACCACAGTTGGTACCACATTTAAGTTGTTGCCCTAATGCAGCGGCAGAGTTGGCACCGTTATCAATAGCCGCCTGAATATCTGCTTCGCTCACTTTAAAACATGAGCAAATTAATTTTCCAGCGCTAGACGTGTTGCCCGACAATAGCGGCCAATATGTTTGCGCAACAGGCTGAGACATTAGTGTGCGCATCCATAAGTGATCGGGCAACATTTTTCTGTCTTGGTGGCTAAACACTGCAAACTCAATACGCTCAGAGCTAAAGCAAATGAGGCGCTGGTCACCATTTTGACGATCAAAAAATTGTTCATAAGCCTGGGCAGGCCCTTGTTCGCTCATCCGTTTGGTGGCGATAAAGTCTGGCCAATCAAAATTAGATTGAATAGCGATCTGGTAGATAAACCCTTGCCCTTCGTCTAGGGGCGCTGCACTCCAATTTATAAATTTTGTACAGTCTAGCTTGTTATGGCTAACTACAGTGGCCCAAATAGGTGTGTCTACTTTCACCATGGACGCACGGCTGTATTTAAATTCAGGTTGACCGGAAATAACATCAGTGATGGGCGCCACCAAGGAGTCAACTCTTGCGCTGCTAGCGTATTGGTCATTCCAGTGTATTGGCACAAAAATTTGACTTTCTTCCATGCCATTATCCACCGCAACGACGACTGTAATGCTTCCCCTTTGGGTAGACACTTTGGCTAGATCACCATCAACCAAGCCATAATTATTGGCGGTGTTTGAGTGCATAGAGACAAAGGGTTGGCTGATGTGACTCAGTAATGTGCTAGTTCGAGCGGTACGGCTCATTGTGTGCCATTGATCGCGAATTCGCCCGGTGTTTAACGTTAAGGGAAAGTCATTGCTAGGCGTGTGCTGTTGAGGTAGTTGTGGGTTAATCACAACAAAATTAGCTTTTTTGTTTGGCGTAAAAAATAACTTGTCTTCAAATAATCTTTCGGTACCATTGGGTTTAAACGGGGTCACTGGCCACTGAATAGGTTCAAGTTGGTTGTATTGTTGCTCGGATAAATGGCTTAAAGCGGATATATTAAATAGTCGATCACCCGTATTTTTAAACCCACTAAGCTTAGCATGTTCAACAAAAATATCTCTGGGCGAATGGTAGTCAAAGGCGTTATTAAACCCCATAGCTTGTCCAACCCGAGATATGATCCACCAATCTGACTTGGCTTGACCCACGGGGTTAACCAAGGCCCGTTGACGAGAAATACGGCGTTCAGAATTAGTCACGGTGCCAGATTTTTCACCCCAACCAGAGGCAGGTAAAAGTATATTGGCTGTGGCTGTGGTATCGGTATCAGCCACACAGTCTGATACGATGACTGTATCGCAAGCTTGTAAAGCGGCCCTCACCCTGTCGGCATCGGGCATGCTAACCACCGGATTGGTGCCCATGATCCAGATGGCTTTAATATGGCCATCAGCGACTGCTTCAAATAGATCTACCGCTTTTAAGCCTGGCGTTTTGGTTAGGTTATTGGTGTCCCAAAACTCACTTACAGTACTCGTGTTTTCTTCGTTGTAATCCATGTGGGCGGCTAACATATTGGCTAAACCTCCCACTTCACGACCTCCCATAGCGTTGGGTTGACCAGTAATTGAAAACGCCCCCATTCCTGCTTGGCCGATACGACCCGTGGCCAAGTGACAGTTAATGATGGCATTACATTTGTCGGTACCTGTAGCAGATTGGTTAATGCCCATTGAATAAAAACTGATGGTTTTTTCAGTTTCAGCAAACCACTGGTAGAAGGTCTCTAGTTGCAAAGCACTAACGCCAATCGCTTGTGTCAGCTTTGTGTCAGTTAACGCAGTGGCCTCAGCCATGGCTGCATCAAAGTTCTGGGTGTGTTGTGCAATAAAGTCTGCATTTAGATGACCACCTTGGTTCAGATAGGCAAGTAGGCCATTAAACACAAAAGCGTCTGCACCTGGTGCAATGGCTAGATGTAGGTCAGCCAGATCACAAGTAGCAGTGCGACGCGGGTCGATGACCACCACCCGCATAGCAGGGTTATTGGCTTTGGCGGCGGCGATTCTGCGGTATAGAACCGGGTGCGTCCAAGCCGCATTAGATCCAACAAGTACTAACAGATTACACACTTCAAGATCTTCATAATTGCAGGCCACAGCATCAGCACCAAAAGCGCGTTTGTGGCTGGCAACTGCTGAGGACATGCACAGTCTTGAGTTAGTATCGACATGGTTGGTGCCAATAAACCCTTTGGCCAGTTTATTAGCCACGTAGTAGTCTTCGGTGAGCAGTTGTCCAGAGAGGTAAAAACCAATAGCCCCAGGGCCATGTTGGTCACGAATTTTGGCTAATTTTTCTGCCACTGTATTAATGGCCGTGGGCCAGTCTACCTTGACCCCATCGATACTGGGGTGCAATAGTCGCCCGTGCTCGCCCATGGTGTCATGCAGTGCCGTGCCTTTGACGCACAGTTTGCCAAAATTTGCTGGATGTAACGCATCTCCAGCAACGCTTTTGATACGATTGTTTTCAATGGTAGCACTGACGCCACAGCCTACCCCGCAATATGGGCAGGTGGTTTGTATAACCTTGCCAGTGGTGGCAATTAACGTTTGATTCATGTCTAAAAACTCATTGATTTATTAGCACACAATCGTCTACAAGCTCAACCACATAGACTGGAACCTTCACGTCACTGTGTTCAATGCATTGGCCGGTGATTAAATCAAAATGCTGTTTGTATAATGGCGACGAAACCACTAGCTGGCCATTAATATCTCCCACTATGCCACGTGATAAAACATTGGCTTTGCCAATTGGGTCCCAGTTGTCAATGGCATAAATAGCGGGGCTTTCATCGGGCAGATAAAATAAAGCCACTTGTTTGCCTGCTAACTCTGCGCAGATTCCAGAGTTTGGAATTAAGTCATTTTGGCGACAGATACTGATATGTTGATCTTTCATGTTAAGACTCATGGGTCTATTCCTAGTCTAGCGTGGCTGAAATTTTTTGGTGCTCTTCTTCTTTAGCGGGGCGCAGCTGACCGCGCTCTTCAACAAATATAATGGCTTTGTCTTGGCCGTCTGAATTAACAAACTGGCGGAAACGTTTGAGTTTTTCTGGGTCTTCTATGGTGGTCTTCCATTCACACTGATAGCTGCCAACAACAGCGTCCATTTGTGCTTCTAGGTCGTTGCAGATGCCCAATGAATCTTCAATAACAACCTGTTTTAAGTAGTCTAGACCACCCTCTAGATTGTCCATCCACACAGAGGTGCGTTGAAGTCGGTCGGCGGTGCGTACATAGAACATGAGGAAGCGGTCGATATATTTAATCAGGGTTTTGTCGTCAAGGTCAGTGGCAAATAGTTCCGCATGGCGCGGTTTCATGCCGCCATTGCCACCGACATACAAATTCCAACCATTTTCGGTGGCGATAATGCCAAAGTCTTTAGACTGAGCTTCGGCGCACTCGCGGGTGCATCCAGACACGCCTGATTTCAATTTATGTGGCGATCTTAGGCCTTTGTAGCGATTTTCAACGTAAAGTGCCATGGCAACGCTGTCTTGCACGCCATATCGGCACCAGGTACTGCCCACACAAGACTTCACCGTACGAAGTGCTTTACCGTAGGCATGACCCGTTTCAAATCCGGCCTCGATTAGTTCTTGCCAAATGGCGGGAAGCTGCTGCAATCTAGCGCCAAACAAATCGATGCGCTGGCCACCTGTGATTTTGGTGTAGAGCTGGTATTTTTTTGCGACCTGCCCTAACACAATTAATTTATCGGGAGTGATCTCACCACCTGCAATACGGGGCACCACTGAATAGGTGCCGTTATTTTGCATATTTGCAAGAAAGGTGTCATTGGTATCTTGTAGTCCCACATGTTTTTCTTCCAGCACATAGTCATTCCACAACGACGCTAAAATTGAACCTGCAGTGGGTTTACAGACTTCGCAGCCACGGCCAGTGCCATGTTTGTGTAGCAAGTCTTCAAAGCTCTTGATGGTTTCCACTTTGATGATGTGAAACATTTCTTGTCTGGTGAAATTAAAGTGTTCACACATCGCTGTATCAACGTCCAAACCCCGTGCTGCCATTTCGTCGTCAACAACATTCTTTAACAAAGCCGCACAGCCGCCACAGCCACTGGCGGCGCAAGTTTCAGACTTGACTTCAGCGAGTGAGCAAAAACCGGCATCCATGGTCGCTACAATATCGCCTTTACTGACATTGTGACATGAGCAGATGGTGGCAGTCAGAGGCAGAGCACTGGCGCCCAGTGCTGGCGAGCCACCCGCATTAGTAGGCAGAATAAGGGTTTCTGGATCAGAGGGTAGATCGATGCCATTTAAAAAATACTGTAGCAAGGTATCGTACTCAGAGCAGTCTCCCACTAACACAGCCCCAAGTAGGCTTTTGCCATCGGCACTAACAATTAAGCGCTTGTATACGTCGATGCGTTCGTCGCTAAACGTATAGGCAACCGAACCTTCTTGTCTTCCGTGGGCGTCACCAATAGAGCCTACGTCTACCCCTAGCAACTTAAGCTTAGTGCTCATGTCGGCGCCTAGGAAGGATATGCCTTCACTGCCTAATTGACTAGCCGCAGCTTCCGCCATGCGATAGCCTGGAGCCACTAAGCCATATATTTTATTGTCAAATAATGCACACTCACCAATAGCAAAAATTGATGGGTCGCTGGTTTTACAATACTGGTCTATAGCAATGCCACCACGCTCACCAACGACCAATCCGCAGTCTCTTGCAAGTTGATCGTAAGGGCGAATACCCGCTGAAAATACAATCATATCCGTAGCCAATGAACCACCGTCGGCAAAATGCATGACGACTCGGCCTTTGCCTTCGCTGTTAGTTTCGATGAGTTCAGTGGCTTTACTGGTGTGTACTTTGACCCCCAGAGCTTCAATTTTGCGGCGCAACATGCTACTGCCACCTGCATCCAGCTCTACACCCATGAGCCCTGGAGCAAACTCGACCACATGGGTTTCAAGGCCAAGGTTTTGCACTGCGTTAGCCGCTTCAAGGCCCAATAGCCCGCCCCCAACTACCACGCCAACCTTGGCGTTGTTGGCTTGGGCTTGAATCATGCCTAGGTCGTCAATAGTGCGGTACACTGTGCACTGGGGCAGGTTATTGCCTTCAACGGGAGGCACAAAAGGATAGGAACCAGTGGCTAATACTAGTTTGTCATAGCTGTATGCTTGTCCACTTTCGGTGATGACTATCTTATTGCTACGGTCTATGTGGGCCACCATGTCGCCAAAATGTGCATCTACACCCATATCTAGGTAATGCTCTTTGGTGGTGAGGGCAAGATCTTCAGGCGTGCTGCCAGCAAAGTAGTCAGATAGATGAACCCTATCATATGCAGGGCGGGCTTCACCGCCAATGACGGTGATTTTGGCTGCCACTGGCGAGGCTGCTAACTGCTCAACATAATGATGGCCGACCATTCCATTTCCAATGATTACTACTTTCAACATGATTTTTCTGTCCTTAAAAGGCGTGTTAGGTTATTAGGCTGCGGTGGTGGCTGGGTGCTTCTGTTTTTCGTAGAGAAACCGGAGCACCTGCTGGCGGTAGGCATTAAAATTTGCATCCTCAGCCAGAGCGACTCGATTTCTGGGTCGTTCTAAATCAACGTGTAATATTTCACCAATGGAGGCTGCTGGGCCATTGCTCATCATTACAATACGGTCAGATAACAGCACCGCTTCGTCTACATCATGGGTAATCATCACTACAGTGCTATTTAGTTGGGCTTGAATTTCCATGAGGGAATCTTGTAAGTGGGCCCGCGTTAATGCGTCCAGTGCACCAAAGGGTTCGTCCATCAGTAGCACTTTAGGTTGCATCGCAAGGCAGCGAGCAATACCAACACGTTGTTTCATGCCACCAGAAATTTCCCCTGGCAGTTTATGAAGTGCATGGCCCATATTCACTAGCTCTAGGTTGTGTTCAACCCAAGCACCAATTTCAGCTTTGCTTTTAGTGTCCTTGAAGACCGACTTCACCGCCAGTTCAACATTTTTGTACACGGTGAGCCATGGAAGCAGTGCATGATTTTGAAATACCACAGCTCTGTCAGGCCCTGGTTCGTTGACTTCTCGGCCCTCTAAGATTATGCCGCCCTCGGTGGCCTGGTGAAGCCCAGCAATAATATTTAGTACGGTTGACTTGCCACAACCTGAATGGCCAATGAGAGAGATAAACTCGCCTTTTTGAATGGACATGGTGACATCTTGTAGGGCCCGGTAGGGTTCCCCGTCGGTAGGGAAATCGATACTGACTTGGCTGATTTCCAGGTAGCGGTTTTGCATAGTAATATCCTAGTGTCGATGTATGGGTTTTAAAGCGTGTTAGGGTTTAGCGTAAGGTGGCTTGTTTATTCCAGCTAAAACGTTTTTGTATCATCAACATTAGATGATCAAGAATGAATCCAATGATGCCAATGGTGATCACTGCCACCATAATTCTGCTCAGTGAACTAGAGGATCCATTTTGAAATTCGTCCCAGATAAATTTCCCCAGTCCAGGATTTTGGGCTAGCATTTCTGCCGCTATGAGGACCATCCAGCCAGTCGCCAAAGACAGTCGCAATCCGGTAAAAATTAAGGGCAAAGCCGAGGGAATCACAATGGATTTGATATGCGCTAAAGTTGACAGGCGCAACACGCGGCTCACATCTATGAGGTCTCGATCAATACTGGCCACACCCACAATCGTATTGACTACGGTAGGCCACAGGCAGCAAAGGGCAACAGTGACTGCCGAGGTGACAAAGGCTTTTTCAAAATAGGGATCAGCACTGGTATAGGTGGCTGATACCACGATGGTGACCAATGGTAGCCAAGCCAGTGGCGACACAGGCTTGAACACTTGAATAATAGGATTCACAGCGCGATAAACTTTGTCGCTGAGTCCGCACGCTATGCCTAAAGGGATGGCCGCTAAGGTCGCAATTAAAAACCCAAAAGCGACGGTGTACAAGCTAGTTACAATTTTGTCAAAATAAGTGGCCTGACCCGTATACTGGCGAATCTTTATAACAGCTTCAGGGTTCTTGGCTAGCTTTTTACTGTTACGTATTTCTTGGCGCTCATAAAATGTCTGCGCTTTCTCGCGTTCTTGATAATGCTCAGTAACAAGCACTTTTGACTGATTCCAAACCTCTCCTGGCCCAGGGAACTGACCTAGTGAGGTGACGATGTTGCTTGCAGTTATTTGCCAAATAAAGATAAATATAACAATGCCCACACATGGTAGTGTGATGGCTTTAGCTAATGAATTATAAAATTTGAAGAGGCTTGCAAAGGTCACCTTGGGTTTTAGCTGTTGTAACTGGGCTAACATGTTACTGGAATTCCTTTTGACAGAGTGTGTGGGGATAACATTTTATTTTCCAAAGGCTGACAACCGTTGCAGGTTGCCAGCTTTTTATAGGCAGTTTAACGACTTAGAGAGTCTCGCCTTTTAAGCCAATTGGAAATTTCTCCAAATAAGTATTTGGGGCTGTACCGTCATATACTATATCGTCGATAAAGTGTTTTTGTGGTGAACGAAAGCCGGTCTCTGAGTCAAATTCAGGGAAATCAGCGGCGCTCATCGTGCCTTCCTCAATCAATTCAAGCGCTGCCTTTTTGTAAATGTCAGGACGATAAACACTCTTTGCAACATCGAAGTACCACTGATCAGATTTCGGCTCTGAGATCTGTCCCCAACGGCGCATTTGAGTCAAGTACCAAACCGCATCTGAGTAGTAGGGGAAAGTGGCAAAGTAGCGGAAGAACAGGTTGAAATCAGGTACTGAACGTTTATCACCTTTTTCGTATTCAAATGTTCCAGTCATACTGTTGGCAATCACTTCGTAGTCGGCACCCACGTAGTTACTTTGGGAGAGGATCTTAACGGCTGCAGGACGATTAGCGTTGTCCTTGGCGTCTAACCATTTGGCAGCGCGTAATAAAGCTTTAACAACACGTGCGGTGGTATTGGGGTACTTTTCGGTAAACTCTTTGGTCATGCCAAAGACTTTTTCTGGGTTGTTTTTCCAGATTTCATAGTCAGTCACCACCGGCACACCAATGCCTTTAAATACAGCCTGTTGATTCCATGGCTCACCTACACAGTAGCCTAGGATAGTGCCTGCTTCCAGAGTTGCTGGCATCTGCGGAGGTGGGGTAACTGACAACAGTGCCTGAGCGTCTATGGTGCCACTAGTGTCACCTTTATGCGGGGCATAAAAACCAGGATGGATATCACCTGCGGCTAACCAGTAGCGTAATTCATAGTTGTGGGTGGACACAGGGAATACCATGCCCATATTAAATGGCTTGCCATCAGCGTTATATTGGTCAACAATCGGCTTCATTGCATCTGCCTTGATGGGATGAACAGGCTTGCCATTTTCTGTGGGTATATTGGGCTTCATTTGTGCCCAGATATCGTTGGAAACAGTAATCGCATTGCCATTAAGGTCCATGCTAAAGGGGGTCACAATATGTGCTTTGGTACCGTAACCGATGGTGGCTGCAAGAGGCTGGCCAGCAAGCATATGTGCGCCGTCTAATTTGCCGTCGATCACGCCATCTAAAAGTACTTTCCAGTTGGCCTGTGCTTCAATAGTGACATAAAGGCCTTCGTCTTCGAAGTAACCATTTTCATAGGCAATGGCGATGGGCGCCATGTCAGTGAGTTTGATAAAACCAAACGTAAGCTCGTCTTTTTCTGGCTCGCCCAGTGCGGCTTGAACCATAGGTGTGCCAATAATTAGGCTGGCAACACCTAGGGTTTTAATGGCGAGAACTAAACGGCGTTTGAATCTGTGTGTTATATATGTGTTCATGGTGAAGTCCCTAATATAAATAACGCAAAAAAAAGCGCGCATAAGCTAAATTGTCGTGTGTATGCGGGCATTTTACCCAGTCACTTTGAGTGGGTGGCAGTGTAAAATTACTCTGCATAACACACACTCTTTCAATAACTGTGCCAGTTTTGCTTTGAAGGGAAAGTTTTCTTTTTTTGCGGTTGCTTTAAAGGGCTCAGTGACTAACCAAGCCTTTAGCGTGCGCTGATTAATCACCCAGTTGTGATCAGTTTGGGCATGGGTTCATGGTTGAAAATGCGGCAAGGTTGCACTTTTTTGGTGCGAAAATTAAAAAATTATCTGTTCATCTCCCATGTTTGAACACCCAATATGAGGCCACTGGCGCGTGCAACTGATTCACTCACAGAAAGTAAGATCATGTTGGATGGAGTAATAAGAAGATTATTTTGAGTGTCAAACTACTCTATTGGATAGGGAACAACACCGATATCAATAACATCTTACGCAAAACGCACAAGTGCTTCTCTATTTAAATCTGTGTCCTACAGTAATCTGTCAAATATTAGGGTTCGCGTTTGTCATCTAATACGGTCACACGCTGCATGTGCCTTATCTTGGGTAAATAGTCACAAATAGCATAGTGATGAGTAATGCGGTTGTCCCACATGGCCACCGTGTTGTTGCGCCAGCGCAAACGTACCTGAAATTCTGGCTTGGCCATGTGCAGATACAAAAACTGCAAAATGCGATCACTTTCACCTTGCACCTCACCCATAATGTGGCGCGTAAACGACTGGTTAATATTAAGGTATTTAAGTCCAGTGACAGGGTGAGTACCCACAATCTTGTGCACGGCAGAGCCGGTATTTTTAAGGCCATTATTGACTGCCTCAATACCGCCTTTAAAATAAAGATCATTTCTAAAAGTGCCTATGTCGTGTATGGCTTCTTTATCGGCTAGGTAGTCTTGCCACATTTTGGGCAGTGCCTCGTATGCCGTGTTGGTGTTAGACCACAAGGTATCTCCTCCTACATCAGGCACTTGCACAGCATGTAAAATGCTGGTGAATGGAGGGTTGGCTTTGAAGGTCATATCTTTATGCCAATCATTGGCATCTGGTTTGCTACCCGCACCGCTTTTTAGCAGCACTATGGTTTCATAGCCTTCAACGCTTGGATAAATAGGGTGAGGCGGCTCTGGCTCACCAAAACTTTTGGCGAAAGCGATATGAGCTTCAGGCGTGAGCTGTTGGTCACGGAAAAATATCACCTTGTGCTCAATAAGCGCGGCATAAATATCATCAAATTCTTGTGCACTAAGATTATTAAGACTAATGCCGGATATTTCGGCTCCAATTGCTGGTGTGGTTTTTTCAATCTTCATATTATTTAGTGCTCATTTGAATTTACGTATCGCTCATGCAAACTACGTAACTTAATGCCAGTATTCTAACAAAACGGATAAGGGTGTAAACTAGCTATAATTTAATGATAAATATTAGGTATGCTAATGTTATTAAAAGAGTTTATGCCCTCGGCGCAAAGCTTATTAATTTTTGAGGTGGCGGCACGTCACTTAAACTTTACCGCTGCCGCACGTGAGCTGGGCTCTACTCAATCGGCAGTGAGTCAACAAATGCGTGGCCTTGAACAGCAGCTAGATTTACCACTATTTAAACGTATCTATCGAGGGGTTGCTTTAACTGACTCTGGGCAGCAGTTATATGAAGCGGTAGAGTCAGGCTTTTTGCAGATTACAAACTGCTTAACCAAACTACAACAAACCCCCGTGCGTCAATATATTAACGTAGAAACAGATTTTGCTTTTGCTGCATTTTGGTTATTGCCTAGATTATCCAGCTTTCGCAAACGACACCCAGAAATAGAAGTGCGCATTGTCACTTCACAAACTCAGCCAGACTATACCGCCCAACAAAATGACATCTCCATTGTATTCGCCAAAGGTAAACCCAGTAAGTATAGGTCTCACCTTCTGGCCATAGGACACGTTTTTCCAGTGTGCAGCTCGGCCTTATTAGCCCAACATGGTGCCATCGATAGCCCTCAACAATTGGCAAGCTTACCCTTGCTAAAGCTTGCAGACGCGGCTGGCAATGGTTGGCTTAACTGGCGTGGTTTTTTTAACCACTTGTCCAGCTCACCAACACACCCACTATTAAACCAAGTGGTCCCTAGCGAGCCGGTGCTCACCTTTAATAACTATACATTGCTAGTGCAGGCTGCCATCGCGGGCCAGGGTGTGGGCATCGGCTGGGGCACATTGGTGGATGATTTATTGGACAATGGCATGCTTGTGGCGCTGAAATCATTTAGTATTGTTTCAGACTGGGACTACTATCTTGTAGAAACTAACACCGAAAATGTGCTGCCTGCTAGGCAACATTTTGTGGATTGGCTTGTTAGCTCAGTTTAAACTTGTGCGCTAATATTTAACCCATATACGTAAGGATCGCCACAGTGCTTAATCAAGTCAACATACGCAACGTGTGTGATAAAGACATGCCCGCCATCCAGGCTATATACGCCCTAGAGGTCGCTGAAGGTGTATCCAGCTGGGAAGAACTGCCCCCTAGTGTTTCGCAAATGAAACAAAGGCAAGAGGCCATTACTCAAGATGGCTATCCTTATATTGTGGCTGTGCTGGGCGACCAAGTGCTAGGGTATGCTTATGCATCGGCATATCGCACACGCCCTGCTTATCGCTATACGGTTGAAAATTCTATCTATCTTGCAGCCTCAGCCCAGCGCATGGGGCTTGGCCAAAAGCTATTGAGCCAGCTGATTATCCAGTGCACACAAAAAGGCTTTCGCCAAATGATTGCTGTGGTGGGAGATTCTGATAATCATATGTCCATAGACTTTCATAAAAAGATGGGCTTTGAACAAGTGGGAGTGATAAAGTCGATTGGTTATAAATTTGAACGTTGGCTAGACTCTGT
>JAIBDW010000026.1 GCA_024686035.1 Oceanospirillaceae bacterium | reverse complement strand
CGTTTGATAGGTATTGTTGCATTTTTGTCCCTGTAACAGGCGTCTCTAAAGTGGCGCATAAGCCTAATCCCGTTGTACCGCTGGACTGCATATGCCCATCAGAAACCCAGCCCATAAGCTTACCTAACTGAGCGTTGTTACCTAGCACAGGGTGGCAATCTAGAGGCAAATGGTACGCTATCAAATTAATGTCATGCTCGATCAAGGACTTTATGCGCTGTTTTTTAATACCCACTAATGGATAGGCTTCGTTGCGCCAGAAATACCCATGATGAACCAACAAAGCATCTGCCTCATAAGCAATGGCTTGATCTATTAGCGCTTGGCTGGCTGTCACCCCAGCGACCAGTCGCTGTATTGTTGGTGCCCCCTCAACCTGAAGGCCATTGGGTGCATAGTCTTTAAATTGGTCAGCTTGTAGCAACCGATCTAAATAAGTGATTAATTCTTTACGCTCAATAGCCATACAAATATCTCATGTGTTTTTTTGCCTTTAACAGCCCCAAAGTTTACACTATAGCCAAGCATTTCAGACCTATATGGCAAAAAATTTATGCCATCATCGATACTCTACTAATATGACCCGCTCATTGATCAAGTATTTTTTTCGTTTTGCCCTTGCTGGCATAGCGTTGGCCACTGCCCTAATCTTCGCATCACCACAATGGCTGTCCCAAAAAACTGGCATCCCATTATGGTCTGAGGCAACTTTTGATGCGCCTTTAAATGCAACACACAGCTATGCTGACCTTCTGAATGAAACCATGGGCTCTGTCGTACGGATTTATAGCCAAACAGCCACGGCACCAACTAATATAGCGCTATTAGAAGACCCCCATTACGCAAGCATATTAGAAGGTCAGTTAATCGACAGCGCAGCAACTGATGTACACTTAGGGTCTGGAGTCATTGCCAGTCAAGATGGCCACATACTGACTAACAATCACGTGGTTGAAAATGCCGAACGTATCCAAGTCAGTTTAGCCGATGGCCGCATCACACCTGCCACGCTAATTGGCACCGACCCTGCAACTGATTTGGCGGTCATAAAAATTCAATTAGATAACCTCACCCCTGCCAAAGTCCCCGTTAATCTAGACTCGCGCGTTGGTGATATCGTCTTTGCCATTGGTAACCCCCATGGCTTAGGCCAATCTGTTTCTATGGGTATCATTAGTGGCAAAGAGCGCAATCAGCTGGGTTTGAACACGTTTGAAAGCTTCATTCAAACCGATGCTGCAATTAATGCTGGAAACTCAGGCGGCGCTTTAATCAACACCCGAGGCGAATTAGTAGGCATTAACACTGCTCATTTCTACAACTCCTCAACCAGTTCAAGAAGCCAAGGTATCGGTCTTGCCATACCCATTAACATCGCGTTTGAGGTACTAAAAAGCTTAGTAGAAGAAGGTGTGGTCATCCGTGGCTGGCTGGGGATCGATTTTAATGTATTTAAACGTCAATACAGCCAAAATGCATTCGCCTCAGAGAAAGATACAGGTATCATGTTATCTGGCATTTATACTAATAGCCCTGCCCATATTGCAGGTCTAAAACCTGGCGATTTAATCACCCACTTTGATGGCAACCTGGTGGAAGATTGGAATGAGTCATTGAACTACGTGACTAGCCTAAGACCAGGCAGCAAGCTAGCTATCACTTATCGCCGTGAAGGTGGCATCTATGATGTCACAGCCATTTTGGGCACTCGGCCAACTGCTAAGTAAACCGTTCACTATGACTAAGAAAAACACCCCGGATACTTTAGATACCATCTTTGCCAAGGCCATAGAGACTCCTGCGCCATTTGAGTTTAACGCGCAGGTTGCTGATGTATTCGAGAATATGATTCAGCGCTCGGTGCCAGGCTATCACTTCCTGCTTGATGTTATCGGCTTACTTGCCGCGCGCTACGGTAAGCCAAATAGTAATTGCTATGACCTAGGTTGCTCCCTTGGCACCATGACACTGCGCCTGCGCCAAAACCTACCCGCTTATGCCCATGTCATCGGTGTGGATAACTCTGCCGCGATGGTCAGCCGCTGCCAACACAATATGGCGCGAGACCAAAGCCAAGCTAGCTACGAAATTCGCCATCAAAACTTACAAGATACAAGCATAGATAATGCGTCCATGGTCATTCTCAATTTTACCCTACAGTTTATTGCAGATATTGAAAGACCTAGTATCCTAAAAAATATCGCCAAAGGTATGCGCCCAGGTGGTGTTTTGCTGCTGGCTGAAAAAGTGCGCTTTGACGACCCTGAGCAAAATGATTTACAAGTAGATTTATACCACGATTTCAAACGCTACCAAGGTTACAGTGATCTGGAAATCGCTCAAAAACGTGCTGCACTAGAAAATGTGCTCGTTCCAAATACCGTGGAACAACATCGCCAGAGGTTACTTGATGCTGGTTTCAGCCGGGTTGAGACCTGCATGCAATGTTTTAATTTTTGCGCTTTGCTTGCCTTTAAATAATTACACACTAAAGCTAACTGCACTATAACCCTATTAAAGAGACCAATATGGGCATTAATTTAGAAGCTTTTTTTGAGCACACCAAAAATTCAGCACTGGAACAGTTTCATCCACAACTGCGCCAAGCCTTGCATCAACATTATGAGCAAAAAACTCATGGGCGTTCGCTTGAATGGGATACTGCACTTAATGCCATGCCACAGCTGGACAAGGCGCCCTTCACGTTTACACAAGACAGCGTCACCATATCCAAGCCTGATGACCTTCAACTTGACCATAGTGCTTATAAACAGCATCTCAAAGCGTTTATGCCTTGGCGCAAAGGCCCGTGGAATTTACTAGGTGTAGAGATAGACACAGAATGGCACTCAGATTGGAAATGGCAGCGGATTGCTTGCCATATAAGTGCCCTTGAAGGTCGGCAGGTGCTTGATATTGGCAGCGGTAACGGCTACTTTTTATACCGTATGTTGGGCGCTGGTGCTCGTCTTGCCCTAGGCATCGATCCCACGCGGATTTTTCTATATCAATTCCACGCTGCACAAAGGCTACTACCCCCTAACGGCGCCCACCTTTTACCCTTGAGAAGTGAACACTTGCCTGCTTTTGGTAGTTTCGATACGGTGTTTTGTTTAGGTGTTTTATACCACCGGCGCTCACCCATAGACCACATTCAAGAATTAATGTCTTATCTAAGGCCAGGCGGAGAGCTAGTGCTGGAAACATTGGTTGTGCCAGGTGATATAGATACCATATTTGTGCCACCCAAGCGTTACGCAAAAATGTCAAATGTGTGGTTTTTACCCAGTACCCAAGCCTTAGAAAACATATTGCACAAGCTAGGATTGGAAGACATTCGTACTGTAGATGTCACTCAAACGACGACTCAAGAACAAAGAGCCACCGATTGGATGACCTTTCATTCATTAGCAGACTTTCTTGATCCAAGCGATCCAAATCTCTCCGCCGAAGGACACCCTGCCCCACTTAGGGCTACCATCATTGCGAATAAGCCCTTCTAACATCTAACTGACGCTGAAAAACAGTTTAATCAATAATACGATATTCAGCAGAGCGCGCATGAGCAGTTAAGCTTTCGCCACGCGCCAAAACAGAGGCTACTTTGCCCATTTCACTTGCACCTTGCTCTGAAAATTTAATCAAAGAAGAGCGCTTTTGGAAATCATACACTCCCAAGGGTGATGAGAAACGGGCCGTGCCAGATGTGGGCAACACGTGGTTTGGCCCCGCGCAATAATCACCAAGGGATTCTGCCGTGTGACGCCCCATAAAAATAGCCCCAGCGTGGCGTATTTGCGGCAACATCGCTTCTGGGTCAGCGACAGACAATTCTAAATGTTCTGGGGCAATTCGATTAGAGATATCAATCGCTTCTTGCATGTCGGCCACCTGAATCAGAGCGCCTCGCTTTTCGATTGAGGTTTTAATAATACTGTTGCGCTCTAATGTAGGTAGTAAGGCTTTAAAAGACGCCTCCACCTGATCTAAGTAGTCTTTATCTGGGCATAATAAAATGGACTGAGCTTGTTCATCGTGCTCTGCTTGTGAGAATAGATCCATAGCCACCCAATCAGGGTTGGTCTGTCCGTCACAGATCACTAAGATTTCTGACGGCCCAGCAATCATATCGATGCCACACGTACCAAAGACAGCGCGCTTGGCGGTCGCCACATAAATATTGCCAGGACCCACAATTTTATCCACTTTCGGCACCATTGATGTGCCATGAGCTAGCGCTGCAATCGCTTGGGCGCCACCAATTGCAAATACACGATCCACACCCGCAATGGCAGCCGCCGCTAAAACCAAAGGGTTAACCTTACCGTTAGGCAGCGGCACTGTCATGATAATCTCTTTCACTCCAGCTACTTTAGCGGGTATAGCGTTCATCAGCACAGAGGATGGGTAACTGGCCTTACCACCTGGCACATAAATACCTACCCGATCCATCGCTGTGATCTGTTGACCAAGCATGGTGCCGTCAGCTTCAACATAACGCCAAGATTCTTGTTTTTGATGCTGATGATAAGAGCGAATACGATCTGCGGCGGCTTGCAAAGCCTCACGCTCTTCATCAGCAATATTATCCAGTGCTTGTTCAAGCTGGCGCTGGGATATTTCAAGTTCTGATGCTGTTTTAAACGGAGTGCGATCCAACTGATTTGTTAGTTGTAATAATGCGGTGTCACCCTGAACTCTTACACGCTCAATAATGTCAGCAACGGTCTTTTGCACTCGCTGGTCTGATACACTTTCCCAGCCCAATAACTGGCTAAGTTTAGACTCAAAATTGGCCTTGGATGTTTCTAATCTATTAACTTTCAAAAACTGCATATTAACGCCCTTGGGTAGCGTTGACCGCTGTTGATAACTGTTCAATAAGAGGGCCTATACGGCCATGCTTAAGTTTCATAGCCGCCTTACCCACTACCAATCGACTACTAATCATGGCGATCTCGTGCAAAGGCTCTAAACCATTCGCTTTAAGTGTATTACCTGTGTCAACAATATCTACAATTTGATCAGCCAAATTTAAAATAGGAGCCAATTCCATGGCACCATAAAGCTTGATAATATCCACCTGTTGCCCTTGCTCAGCAAAGTAGGTTTTTGTGATATTAACGAATTTAGAAGCCACTCGTAAGCGCCTACCTGCTGGCGCGGCACCCACTGGCGCACACGTCATAAGACGGCATTTAGAGATCTGTAAATCTAACGGCTCGTATAAACCGCCACCGCCATGCTCCAGTAAAACATCTTTCCCAGCTACACCCATATCTGCTGCTCCGTTAGAGACATAAGTGGGAACGTCTGTGGCACGAATCACGATAAACCTCACCCCAGGCTGGGTGGTCTCAAACACTAGCTTTCGACTGGTATAGACATCTTCTAAAGGCTCTATTCCGGCACTCGCAAACAAAGGCAAGGTCTCTTTTAAAATACGACCTTTAGACAATGCGATGGTTAAGCTGTTGGGCATGGTGTTATTTTCTCTGTTAAGCGACGCGCTTGATTATAGCGCCTAAAGCGCCCATTTTTTCTTCGATACAGTCATAGCCGCGATCAATATGGTAGATTCGGTCAATGATGGTTTCACCATCAGCGACCAAAGCAGCAATCACCAAACTAGCTGACGCTCTTAAATCAGTGGCCATGACTGGCGCTGCCTTAAGTCGCTCGATGCCTTGCTGGATCACGGTATTACCTTCGACCACAACTTGAGCACCCATACGCGCCATTTCGTCAATATGCATAAACCGGTTTTCAAAAATAGTTTCCGTAATACGCCCATTACCTATAGCAATGGCATTGAGTGCTGAAAATTGAGCTTGCATATCTGTAGGAAACCCAGGGTAAGGGGCTGTTTTTAAATTCACCGCTTTTGGCCGCTTACCATGCATATCCAAACTAATCCAATCCTCACCTACAACAATTTCTGCACCCGTTTCTTCAAGCTTAGCTAGCACGGCTTCCATGGTATCAGGGCGAGTATCTTTGACTTTAATTTTTCCACCTGTGACCGCTGCTGCGACCAAATAGGTGCCTGTTTCGATCCTGTCTGGTAAAACGTCATACTGGCAACCGTGCAGTTTTTCTACACCTTGTATGCGGATTGTTCCAGTACCATGACCTGTAATCTTGGCACCCATCGCAATTAAACATTCGGCTAAATCAACCACTTCAGGTTCACGTGCGGCATTGTCCAACACGGTTTCACCTTCGGCCAAGGTGGCGGCCATTAAAATATTTTCAGTGCCTGTGACTGTCACAGTATCAAAGAAGATATGTGCACCTTTAAGGCGATCTGCTCTAGCGCGGATGTATCCATCTTCTACCGTAATTGTGGCACCCATGGCTTCTAAACCACGAATATGCAAATCCACAGGCCGACTCCCAATCGCACAACCACCAGGCAACGACACTTCTGCTTCACCAAATCGAGCCACCAAAGGCCCCAATACCAAAATGGATGCACGCATGGTTTTAACCAAGTCATAAGGTGCTATGCAATGATCGAGAGTGGTAGCATCTATCTCTACACTTAATTTGTCACCCACCAGCAAAGACACACCCATGCGACCTAATAGCTCAATCATGGTGGTGACATCATGCAAGTGTGGCAAATTACGGATTGTCACGGGCTCCTGAGCTAACAAAGTGGCAGCCAAAATAGGTAAAGCCGCATTTTTTGCACCAGCAATACGAATTTCACCGTCCAGAACCTTACCGCCAGTAATGCTTAATTTATCCATAATATTTTCGCCAAATATGTGTGTATTGGGTGTTCGGTGTGAATGAGGTTTAGCAGCGTAAATTAAACGCTGACATTTTTCCATTGATCAACTGTATAGGTTTTAATTCCTAGCGCATGAATTGATCCATCTGCAATTTGATCAGTAAGGCAGCTATAGACCAGCTGTTGTTTTTTAACAGGTGATAAACCGACAAAAAGATCGCCAATCACAGTCACCTGAAAACTACACCCTTCCCCGTTTGGGATCACTTGAGTGCCCTCAAGTTGTTGTTCAATAATTTGTTTAACTTGTTCTGCGTCCACGACATTCTCCAAGGGGTCATAAATAAGGGGTATCAATTAGGACTTATGATTTAACTAAAAGCTAAGCGCCAAAACCAAAAGTTTAAAAGACGCCATAGGCCAACAAGTATAGCAAAATACTCACCCCTATCGCCACAGTTGCCTGCAATAGAATGGCTTTAAGAGGGATCATTCCAAAACGCAATCACATCATCAATATTGCCTTTATTTTTAGCCATTTCACTGGCAAATTGCTGCCTAAAGGCTAGCCCTAAATTAATGCCATCAAGGGTAACATTGGTTACCTTCCAGCCTTGGTTGCGTTTTTTCATGGCGTAATGCACATCATAAGCCGCACCATTGGCATAAATTTTTACCCATACCTTTTGTCGCCCAGGCTTAGCCTTGCTACTAGGATTAGTTTGTATTTCAAAGTCATTAATTCTAAACGCTAACACTGCACCGGCATAGGTATTGAGTAATGACTGTTGAAACGCAATACTAAATTGCTCGATTTGTTGCTCTGAAGCTTGGCGATAATATTTAGCCATCACGCCCTTAGCAATACTGTCAAAATCAATTACATCAGCCAGCACCTGCTCCATCCCTAAAAACAGTTGGGACTCATCAAACTTGACGGTCTCACCTTCTGCCTCAGTACTGCGAGCAGCTTCTAATCGCCCACTTTCTAATAGCGCAACCATGGCCTGTGTGCTTTGTTCGATCACATTACTGGCATCGTCCCACTCTGATGCTTGCACGGTCACAGCAGATAAAGCCATCCACGCCATCAAAGCGGTTTTTATCACGTATTTATAGTAAGTCATCGTCATTCCTTATGTGTTGTCGCCAAAATTGAGCAAAAACTGACCAATCAATTCTTCCAAAACAAGGGCTGACTGAGTATCTTCAATCACATCTCCGTCAACCAACACATCCTCTTCAGCCCCAACGGTTAGGCCAACATACTTTTCCCCTAATAAGCCCGATGTAAGAATACTGGCACTTGTATCTATGGATAGATAATCCACCTGCCCATCAATTTTCATATGCACTTGCGCCATTAACGCATAGGGATCTATCCCTACAGACACGACCTCTCCTACGGTTACCCCGGCCATTGTTACTTTAGCTTTAGGGGCAAGACCGGCAGCGTTTGCAAACAGCGCAGTCACCGTATAATGGTCAGTGTTACGAGTCATAGAGCCGCCACTCACTTGCAAGGCCAATGCCACTAGGGCAGCTACCCCAGCCACCATCATTAAGCCTACACTTAACTCCAACCATCTTTTTTTCATACCGTGCCTCCAAACATGAGCGCCGTTAAAATAAAATCAAACCCCAGAATTGCCAAAGAGCTATAGACCACAGTACGGGTTGTCGCGGTGCTAATCCCTTGTGATGTTGGGATACATGAATAACCTTGATACAAAGCCGTCCAGCTAATCAAAAACGCAAAAACCACCGCTTTGACCATGCCATTAAGCACGTCTTCTTTAAAGTCGACCGCCTGTTGCATATTGCCCCAGTATGATCCGCTGTAAACGCCCAACCAGTCCACAGCAACTAAGTATCCACCATAAATGCCCATTAAGCTAAAAATTGCCACTAGTAAAGGCAGTGAAATCATACCAGCCCAAAACCGAGGTGCCACGATACGATGGAGTGGGTCTACACCAAACATTTCTAAACTTGCTAGCTGCTCAGTGGCCTTCATCAAACCAATTTCTGCTGTTAAAGCAGAGCCCGCTCTACCTGCAAATAACAATGCAGCCACTACGGGAGATAACTCTCTTACTAGCGTTAACGCCACCATCTGCCCCACTGCTTGCTCGGATCCATAAGCTGAAAGCAAGGTATACCCTTGCAAACCCAATACCATGCCAATAAATAACGCGGACACCAACATAATGATCAGCGATTGCACACCTACCATGTAGAGCTGCTGAATCAGCCTAGAGAGGCTAGAAAGTTTAGGTTTTACCATCACAGCCTGAAGTAACATCAGCAAAGCTTCACCCATGCGGATCAATTTGCCCAAGGCAATGCTGCCTATATCCGCAATAACGTTAATCATGATTTAGCCCCCCTTAATTCTTCTTGCAAAGGTGGTGCAGCAAAGTGAAAAGGAGTCACTCCATCTGCTTGTCCATGAATAAATTGTTTTACCGCTGGATCTTGGCTGGCTTGAAGTTGTGCAGGAGTGCCTTGGGCAAGCACACCTGCCTGACCCAACAAAACCACCTCATCAGAAATAGCACAAGCTTCAGCAATGTCGTGAGACACCAGCACACTGGTCAACTGCATTTGTGTATTAAGGTGTTTGATTAATCGTTGCAGAACAGCCATAGCAATAGGGTCTTGCCCTGCAAACGGCTCATCATAAAGAATGAGCTCTGGATCTATTGCTACCGCACGGGCTAGGGCAACTCGTCGAGCCATGCCACCTGACAATTGAGCTGGCATAAGGTCTCTTGCGCCGCGCAGGCCTACCGCTTCTAGCTTTAACAAAACTCGGTTATATAGATCATCGGGGGTAAGATCTAAGTGTTCTCTCAAGGCAAACGCCACATTGTCATAAACTGACAGATCAGTAAACAAGGCGCCACTTTGAAACAATACGCCCATACGCGAACGTAATTGATTAAGGTCGAGGGTGTTAAGTGTCGCTAGGTCTTGTCCAAACAAGAAAACTTTGCCTTCATCCGGCTGCAGCTGACCGCCGATTAGGCGCAAAAGTGTCGTTTTACCTGACCCACTTGCCCCCATAATGGAAGTGATCTTTCCAGCGGAAATAGTACAACTAAGATTTTTAAAAATCGCCCGATCAGCACGATAAAAGCTAACATTTTTAATATCAATAATGCCTTTTGGCGTCATAGATAGGGCTCCAATTAAGCACTCAACCGCACTTGTATGCGCCGTTGACCAGCGCTGAAAATAGAAGCTTAAGTTTACCATTGCCACGCTTAAGTGCAAAGAAACTTGCAAATTGTGTCGACTCTTGTTTTCATTGCCCCTAATCGTTTGACTAACCGCTTTTGAAAGGTGGTTAGTTGCCAACTCTTTTCACCCTTTTACTAGATTTTCATATGCTTATTGCAATTATTGCTATCTTAGTTGGCTTAGGCCTACTCATTTGGAGTGCCGACCGATTTGTCGATGGCGCATCCGCGACTGCCTCTCATTTAGGCATGTCACCGATGCTGATTGGCTTAACTATTGTGGCCTTTGGCACTTCTGCACCAGAAATGCTCGTATCCACTATGGCCGCCTTAGATGGGGCTCCTGGGTTAGCCATTGGCAACGCCATTGGTTCCAATATTGCCAACATTGCCTTAGTGTTAGGCGCCACAGCGCTGGTATCTTCCATTCCTATCCGAGGTGATTTAGTCCGTACAGAGCTACCTATATTAACCATCGCCACCCTTGGCGCTGGTGCGATACTATTAGACTATTATTTAGATCTGGTCGACGCTCTTTTGCTGCTATTTGGTTTAGTCTTATGTTTATACCTATTTAAACGTTACCAAAACCAGCACCCTGAAGATCAAACCACCCCTGTCGCTAGCATGAGCTTAAAAAAGGGAATTATTTGGCTGGTTATGGGGCTAATTATTTTGGCCATCGGCTCCAGGATCTTGGTGGCTGGTGCAGTACATATTGCCACCACACTTGGCGTGAGCGAAATGATCATAGGCCTCACTATTATAGCAATCGGCACCAGCCTGCCTGAACTTGCAGCGTCTATTATGAGTGCTCGAAAAGGCCAACACGGTATCGCCATAGGCAATGTTATTGGTTCCAATATTTTTAACTTATTGGGAGTGATGGCTATACCTGCACTTATCAGTCCAGTGGTGATAGAGGTCGATGCTTTATGGCGCGACTATGCATTGATGCTGCTGTTAACTCTATTTTTATTTGCCGTTGGGTTCAAAGCTCGAAACGGTGGCAGCATCAGCCGCCTCGTGGGCATCGCACTACTGCTGGTCTATGTTATGTATATGCTTTTACTTTATACTAATGCTACCTAACTTATGCATAAGCCCAAGGAGACATGGTGAGCGCAAATAATACCCTGCAGCCTAGCACAGCCCGGACTACGCCATTTACCGAATCAGCCTTGCGCACTATTAGTCTAGAACGCCAGGCGATTGCAGATTTGACTACGCGCATAGATGCAACATTTGAAAAAGCATGTCAGTTACTTATGGATTGCTCATCTCGAGTGGTGCTTTTGGGCATGGGGAAATCAGGTCATATTGCTAATAAAATAGCGGCTACTTTAGCCAGCACTGGCACGCCTGCTTTTTTCGTCCACCCAGGTGAGGCTAGCCATGGGGACATGGGCATGATTACCGCCAACGATGTGGTAGTTGCCCTATCATACTCAGGCACCACGGGTGAAATAGTCACTTTATTACCCATGTTAAAACGCTTAGGCAGCCCTCTGATTGCAATGACTGGTGCGCCAAACTCTATTTTGGCTAAAGCGTCTGACGTACACCTTAATGTGCAAGTTAGCACCGAAGCGTGTCCATTAAATCTTGCGCCCACTTCTAGCACCACCGCAAGCTTAGTTATGGGTGATGCCCTTGCCATTGCCTTGTTAGAAGCAAAAGGCTTTAGTGCTAAGGATTTTGCTTTTTCCCATCCAGGAGGTGCTTTAGGTCGAAAGCTGCTGCTAAAGGTGAGCGATATAATGCACTCAGACACAGCATTGCCAAAGGTATCACAAGACACAAGCTTTGCTGACGCGTTAATGGAAATGACTCAAAAAGGTATGGGTATGACTGCCGTTGTAGATGGCCAAGGGCAACTAGCTGGTATCTACACGGATGGTGATTTACGTCGTAGCTTAGACCATAGCCAAGACTTACGCGAGTGCCACATTAGCACCTTAATGACGCGCGATCCCGTTAAGGCCCATAGCGACATGCTAGCCGCTCAAGCGCTAAAACTAATGGAACAACATCAAATAAATGCCCTGATCGTATGTGATAAGAAAGATCGGCCAATCGGCGCCATTAATATGCACGACTTGTTAAAAGCAGGAGTGATATAACATGCCCTGTGCGCAGCTTAAAACGGTTGACCTTAATAAGCAGGCTGCTTGCGTGCGCTTACTTGCTTTAGATGTTGATGGTGTATTAAGTGACGGTCAGCTGTATTTTAATAACCATGGGGAAGAAATTAAAGCCTTTAATAGCTTAGATGGCCACGGTATTAAAATGCTCCAAGCTTCAGGTGTAAAGGTGGCCATTGTCACGGGAAGAACGTCAAATATCGTCACACAAAGGGCAAAGCAATTAGGTATCGATCTAGTGTTACAAGGCAGAGAGGACAAGCTCCAAGCTCTGCACGAACTCACTGAGCATTTACACTTAAACTGGAATGCAATGGCCTATATGGGCGATGACTTACCTGATTTGTCGGCGATCATTAAGGTTGGCCTGGGCATTAGCGTGCCTAACGCAGCCAAAACCATGGCGCAATACAGTCAATACGTGACCCAACTAAGTGGTGGGCAAGGCGCTGTGAGAGAAGTGTGTGACTTGATCATGCACGCACAAGGCACGTGGGATGACGCACTCGCACCTTACCTATCAACCCAAACCATAGCACTGCCTTGATGAGTGCGCTAATTAAAGGCCGCTGGCTGTATATAAACCTGATGACTTTAGGCTTGTCAACGGTTTTTTTTTGGTGGTGGCAACAAACAACACAAAAAGACATGGCGTCGGAGACTAAGTGGATACCTGATTATTATCTGACCAATGCAACGCTTAGCCAATACAATGAAAATGGTGAGCTTTTTTCCAACATCAGTGCTTTGCGATTCACTCACATACAAGAATTTAATTCCACAGATATGGTAAAGCCTAGATTCAACATTTATCTAAGAGACGCTGACACTGCTTGGTTTGGTAAAGCTGATGAGGGACTAATATTGGACTCTGGCGCACAAATCAACCTCAGTGGCAACGCTCTGGTGACTAATGGCCCCGACCTTAGCAGCCCCCTTACGTTAACGACTCAAAGCTTAAGGTTATTCCCCAAACAAAATTACGCTGTATCAGATGACAAAGTGACCTTAACCGGCAAATATAGCCACTTGACGGGCACTGGAATGCAGCTCACACTGGACACACAACGCTTATTGTTCTTGCACCAGGTCAAGGGCACCCAATCTGCTCCAAGGAATTAATTATGCCAATACAACTTCAACCTGCTCTAAATACATCTGGCAAAAACCTTTGGCAGAAGATTTCAACCTTTGCACTTACCTTTGCTGTATGCCTATCAAGCTCATTATCTTGGGCTCTTGATAGCGATCGCCAACAACCTTTGGAAATTGCAGCAGATCAAGCTGAACTCAATGAAGGGGAAGGTTTTTCAATATACTCTGGCAATGTCATTATTACCCAGGGCACGATGAAAATTGAAGCATCACAGGTTAAAGTTACTTTCAATGACCAAGGTATCAATACCATGCTAGCAACCGACGGACACCATGATGGCTTGGCCTATATGAGTCAGCAATCAGAACCTAGCGCAACTGGAAAAAGTGAATTGATGGAAGCATGGGGAGAGCGCATAGACTTTCAGATTAACACCGAGTACCTAACTGTGTTGGGCCGCGCCAAACTCATCCAACAAGGCAACCAATTTAGTGGCCATCAAATCTTGTTTGATATGCCCAAGGACAGTGTAAAAGCCTCTGGTGGCCAAGGTAAGCGCGTCAATATGACATTTTTACCTAACCCTAACTAATATTCACTTGAAAAGAAGCTCCACACCCCATCATGCTTAACCAAACAGCTATATTAGAAGCAAAAAATCTTGCCAAATCATACAACAAACGCGCCATTGTAAAAGACGTCAATATTTGTGTTGAAGCGGGTCAAGTGGTTGGTTTGCTTGGCCCCAACGGTGCCGGTAAGACCACTTGTTTTTATATGATTGTGGGGTTGGTAGAAACAGATCGTGGGCAAATATTCATTAATCAAGAAGATGTGTCTAGCCAGCCTATGCATGGCAGGGCCCGCAAGGGTATCGGCTATCTACCCCAAGAAGCTTCTGTGTTTCGCAAGCTAAGCGTATCACAGAACATTTTAGCAATATTACAGACTCAAAAACACCTCACAAAAACACAGCGCCTTGAAAAGCTAGAAGTGCTTTTGGTAGAGTTTAATATTACTCACATCCGAGACAGTCTTGGCATGAGTTTATCTGGTGGTGAAAGACGCAGGGTTGAAATTGCCCGTGCTTTAGCCAGCGAACCAAAATTTATTTTGCTAGATGAGCCCTTTGCAGGAGTGGACCCTATCTCAGTAAAAGACATTAAACACATTATTAAGCAGTTAAGCGACAAAGGCATTGGCGTGTTGATTACAGATCATAATGTCAGAGAAACTTTGGATATTTGTGATTTGGCCTACATCGTCAGTGAGGGTTACATTTTAGCCCACGGAACCAGTGACGATATATTAGCGAACAAACAAGTAAAAGAGGTATACTTAGGCGATGACTTCAAGCTGTAGGTTTTAAGAGACCTCGCCAAAAGTTTAGCAAAAAATACTCCAGTAGCCATGAAATAGTGTCACTATGAAAGCCTCTTTGCAGCTCAAAATGAATCAGCACCTGTCGATGACACCGCAGTTGCAGCAGGCCATTCGTTTACTACAGCTGTCAACTTTAGATCTTCAGCAAGAAATCCAACAAGCCTTGGACTCTAATCCGCTACTTGAACTAGAAGAGGAGTTTGAGCAGGAAGACAGCGACCCTAAAAACATCGATGATGTCACCACACAAGACGAAACACCTAATGAACAACTGACCGATGAGCAACTAGCACAGAGCGACTGGCACAAGGAAATACCGGTTGAACTTGCTACGGATAGCTCATGGGATGATGTATACCAAAGCTCCACCACACCGGCCACGGGTCATGCAGATGAGTTTGACTTTGACGCCCACAACAGCCACGAACCAAGCTTGCAAGAACACCTTGAATGGCAACTTAATGTTAGCCGCTTAAGTGACATCGATCAGTTTATCGGTGCCAGTATTATTGATGCTGTAGATGAGCGAGGTTATCTTAGCCAAACTCTAACAGAGATTACCCAAGGTATTAATGGCAATTTAATTCAGCAACAGCAAGGCGTTATTGAAGAATATGAAACTCAAGCTGTATTAACCCTAATTCAACAATTTGACCCTATAGGTGTTGCTGCACAAGACCTAAGAGAATGCCTTCTTATACAGCTGAAATATTTACCAAGTGAAACCCCTTGGCGAGAAGGTGCGATCGCCATCGTCGATAAATACCTAGATCTGCTGGGTAGCCACGACTACAATACTTTAAGACGGCGCTCAGGATACAAAGAAAGTGAATTACTTCATATCGTTGAATTAATCACTAAACTTCAGCCAGAACCAGGCGTTAGCATTGCCTCAAGTCAGTCAGACTATGTTATTCCAGACGTCATGGTACAAAAAATCAACCAGGTTTGGGGAGTTTCATTAAATCCCAATTGCGCACCAAAGATAAGAATTAATCAGCAATATGCTGATTATGGAGGTAGTAGCAACGCCAGTGACAAAAGCTATATCAAAAATCACTTACAAGAAGCTCGCTGGTTTATAAAAAGTCTTGAAAGTCGCAATGAAACATTACTTAAAGTGTCTGCTCGCATTTGTGAAATCCAACAAAATTTTTTGGAACACGGTGAGGAAGCTATGAAACCATTAGTTCTGTCTGAAGTGGCAGAATATGTGGAGATGCACGAGTCCACTATTTCTCGGGTGACTACGCAAAAATATATCCACACACCTAGAGGTATTTTTGAGTTAAAATATTTCTTTTCAAGCCACGTGGCAACAGCCAGTGGTGGCGAGTGCTCATCGACCGCCATAAGAGCACTCATTAAGAAATTTATAGGCCTGGAATCCACACTGAAACCCTTAAGCGACTCAAAATTAACCAATATATTGGAATCTCAAGGTATTAACGTAGCCCGCAGAACGGTCGCTAAATACAGAGAAAGCATGAACATTCCGCCTTCCAATGAACGTAAACGTCTCAATTGAGCCCACACCAAAAACAGGTTTACTAAAACCCCATGAATATCAGTGACATTCTCACGCCAAAACGCACACTTTCCAATTTAGAGTGCGCAAGTAAAAAGCGCACGCTTGAATCAATAAGCCAGTGGCTAAGTGATCAAATGAGCGATTTTGATAGCAAAGAACTATTTAATGCGCTGATCTCTCGTGAAAAATTAGGCAGCACGGGATTTGGTGATGGTATAGCAATCCCTCATTGCCGTTTAGCCAGCTGCACCCATGTCACCGGTGCCCTAGTCCGATTGACCAATGCGGTAGATTTTGACGCCATAGACCAGCAACCTGTGGATTTATTGTTTGTGCTTTTAGTCCCTCTTGAAGCGACCGACGAACACCTACAAATTTTAGCCACCTTAGCTGGATGCTTTGGGCAATCTGAGTTTCGAGAGGGTATCCGAAAGGCCGCTGACGCTGACGCCATGTACAAAATCGCTATCGCATAAACGCCTCAAAAAGGGTATGCTATAGGGCTACTCTTGATAAGCTTCAGCGATGCTTTTAAGGTGTTGTAACGCTATTTGAAGTGCTATTTGCGTAAGGTTTTGTGTATGATCAACCAAAAAATAACCATCATCAACAAACTTGGTTTACACGCTCGTGCTGCGGCTAAACTGGTCGGTGTGACTAGTAGACATGGTTGTAATATAGAAATCGGTACTGCAGGAAAAATGGTCGACGCAAAAAGCATCATGTCAGTGATGTTACTAGCCGCTTCAAAAGGCACCACATTAGATCTTAGTGTAAGTGGAGATGGCGCGCAACAGGCCGTTGATGACATAGTGCAGCTGGTCAACAACTTTTTTGACGAAGGTGAATAGGCTGTAACACCATGGAAACCCGCCTTCAAGAACTCAACGACGCCCTAGATAGTGGTGCTTTTATTCAAGCGCGCCACATGCTTAATCATACCCTAAAACCAGCCCATACAGCGCATCTGCTTGAATCCTCCCCGCCTAGAGAGCGTGAACTGCTGTGGAATTTGGTCAATCCAGAGTTAGAAGGTGAAGTACTTCAGCATTTAAGTGACGAAATTCAAGCTGAGTTCGTTAATCAAATGAACACTGAAGAGCTGCTCCAGGCCACAGAAAATTTAGACACCGATGATTTTGCCGATATCTTGCAACAATTACCCAAAAAGGTAATGCAAGAAGTGCTCAATAGTTTGGGCTTACAAGATCGTGAACGCGTTGAGCAAGTGCTATCTTATCCAGAAGACACTGCCGGCGGTCTTATGAATACCGACGTGGTGAGTATTCGCCCCGACCTTACCATCGATGCTGTACTGCGTTATTTGCGCCGCCATGAAAGCCTGCCAGAAATGACTGATAACCTTTTTGTTGTCACCCGAAAGGACCGTTATATTGGTTTGCTGCCTGTGACTAGCCTATTAGTAAGTGATCCAAACACACTGATTGCAGACATCATGGACACAGAGCGTGAAGCAATACCTGCACACTTAGACGAAACAGATGTCGCTAACCTGTTTGAACGTAACGATTGGGTTTCTGCACCTGTAGTTAATCAAGATGGCCTCTTAGTAGGCCGGATCACCATCGATGACGTGGTGGATTTGATCAGAGAAGAAGTTGACCACTCGCTCATGCGAATGGCAGGCTTAGATGAGGACGAAGACACCTTTGCCCCTGTGGTCAAAACAGCTAAACGTCGCGCTGTATGGCTTGGAATAAACTTACTCACTGCGCTTTTTGCTTCTATGATGATTGGTCTGTTTCAACACACTATTGAACAAGTTGTCGCTCTTGCTATACTGATGCCCATTGTGGCGAGTATGGGCGGCATTGCAGGCAGCCAGGCTTTAACGCTAGTGATTCGAGGCCAAGCTTTGGGCCATGTTGAGCGCAGTAACATTGGTTATTTACTGCACAGAGAAATTATCGTAGGGGCGATCAATGGCTTACTTTGGGCCGCCGTGGTGGCAAGTATTGCCAGCTGGTGGTTCTCAGACTTAACCATCGGTTTTATTATCGCTACCGCCATGGTCATTAATTTAATTGTAGCCGCTATTTTTGGCACTTCCCTTCCCGTTATCCTTAAAGCAATGAATATAGACCCTGCTTTAGCTGGAGGCGTGATTTTAACAACCATAACCGATGTGGTCGGATTTTGTGCCTTTCTAGGCCTTGCCACATTGTTTTACGCGTAAGGAATTTAATATGGGCAAAGTTAAAGCCCGCAAGGCCGCTGCAGAGCTTGAAGCATTGCAGCAAAACTTACCCGCTGAAGAAGAATTAAGCCGCACCCAAATTAAGCGCGCAATGGAAGCGTTGCAAACTTTAGGTGGTAAATTGCTCGACCTTAAACCTTCAGAATTGGCACGTATCCCAATGAGTGATACGCTAAAAACAGCCATTGATGAATCACATCGCATTACACAAAATGAGGCTAAGCGTCGTCATTTACAATACATCGGTAAAGTCATGCGCGATGAAGATTCAGAAGCGATTGCCAAAGCTTTAGCTGTGCATGATTCAGGCTCCGATGAACACAGGCGGGCTTTTCATCAAATAGAAACTTGGCGTGATGGTTTAATCTCCAACAACCCAGACACGCTCAATGACATTTTAGCGCTCCATGCAGAAGCCGATCGTCAGCATATTTCTCATTTAGTGAAGCAGGCCCAGAGTCTAAATCAGGATGCTAAAGCAAAAACGGCTTCTAAAAAATTATTCAAGTATTTAAGATTGCTGGCCAACCTTTAGGCCAGCTGACTGCGCAATGCATCCATACTCTCGGGGATAAGTAAGTTTAAATGCTCAGACTTAGTGCGCAAATATAGGTTTTTTCTTATTGGACTGTGTTTTGGTAAGTGCAAAAAATACAACATGCTTTGACCAAGTTCTGGGGTGATGCCTTTTTGCATAGCCCACTGGTCAATTAAGGCAAATAAGTTATCATTGTTAGGGGCAGGCAAGGACGAGGTTTGGATTTGATCCAAGTTTTCCCCAGCCAATACTCGTTGGCATAAGGATTTGTAATGCTGGTTAAAACGACTTTGTGTTGCTTGTCTGGGAAGACTCTTTAACTCAAACCAGCCTGTTGCTCTGCCTGCATGGTAGACTGCCGCATGACTCCAAGGATGATGGCTTGGTGCAGTGGCATGGCGACACGCTTCGGCATAAGCTTGTTCTGCTGGCGCCAAACCAAAACTTTGTTGGCACTGATCCATTAATTGTAAAAATTCCGCAATAGAGGGCATCCAACTATACTGGCGTTTGGCCTGTTCAATAGCCAACACCAGAACATCTTCTTCATAGCCAGCCAAACTCAGCGCCCATTCTCTTTTGGCGATAATAATTTCTTTGTCATCGTCAAAGGCGCTTTTAAATTTATGACCATAGATCGTCATAAATCGGGCAAACAGCATGTTTACCAACGATTTTATCTTCTGGTCTATAGGTGCCTGTGCTGCAACAACAGTTTTACCAGTCGGTATTATTGATGTCCAGGACGTTTGCTGTGATGTTACGTCGGCGCTGCTTAGCAGCGTATCTAGCTTCTTCATTGGATGAATTAGTCTGTTGTTGGGTTTGTCTTTGAGCGCGAGCCTGAGCTGTTTGTTGATGAACCTGTTCTTTTTTGACCCATTTCAAAAACTTTTGGTCCCAGCCACCTGGTGTTTCACGGCGACCTTTGTCCATATAATACACCACAAACTCATCTTTAATGCCAAGTGCAAAAGCTTCGCTTATTTGGTGCTGCTGAGCTAACACTTTAATAATATTAGCAGAAATTTTCCATTCTAAGTCCATATGACACAAGTGCTGATGTTGAGCCTCTTTAGCGGCAAACAATCGACTTAACTCATCACCTTCACCTGCATCGCGGCGCCAACCTCCAAAGCCACCCATAGATGGCTTTGGGGCTTCAACTAAAGGCGTTTTGGCTTGGGCTTCCGGTAGGTTTTGGTGTTGAATCTCGCCTTGGTTATGGTCTTGAATGCGACTTGAGTTCAACGACAAGGACTGATCTTTTAGTAGATCTAATTCAATCCTCACCCTGCCCTCTCCAGCAGGGGCCACCTGCAATAAACCCAGTGAGGACAGCTGTGATAACAGCTGCCCTTGGTGTTGACGTGAAAAACAGATCGCTCGGCCATATAGGCGCTGCTCTTCGATCACCACTTGTCCGCTCCAAGCACCTACCAATTCAGACACCACAGCTAACATCACAGCCTGCTCGAGACCGTACTGCTTAGCTAGATGTGGGGCAATGGATAAATTGGGGGCCAACAAAGACATGACTAAAAGCAACCTTGAACTGAATAATGAACCTATTCTACCCTAACTACGGCTATGCTAACATCAACTATACAAGCACAAAACTAATATAAATTATGCCTCAAAAAACGCCCATAGACCAGATGATGGCTCATCAATCCATCCGCAAGTTCACACACCAAACAGTCTCTCAAGAGATTATTAATACATGCATAAAAGCAGGCCAAGCAGCCGCTAGCTCAAGTTTTGTGCAGGTGACTAGCGTGATTCAAGTCAACTGCGCACAAAACCGTGCGGCATTAGCAATTGCTGCAGGTGGGCAGTCTTACGTAGAGAGCGCTGCTGTATTTTTAGTCTTTTGTGCAGATTTACAGCGTAATCAAGAAATATGTCTGCGCCAGCATCAACAGATGCCAACCGGTTATACAGAACAAACACTTATTGCCAGTGTGGATACAGCGTTATTTGCACAAAATGTATTGCTTGCAGCCCAAAGCCTAGGTTTAGGAGGGGTTTTTATTGGCGGTTTGCGTAACCAACCAGAAGTAGTGACCAAGGTTTTAAAATTACCTAAACAGGTATTTCCAATATTTGGCCTTTGTCTAGGATACCCTGATCAAGATCCTGGACAAAAACCACGCCTGCCTTTATCAATGGTGCTTCACCAAGAGCATTATTCAAATGACAACTTAACTCACCTAGCCAATTACGACACACAAATACGTCATTATTATCAAAAGCGTAGCCAAGGAAGATTAAACCTCACCTTTAGTGAACATATCGTTAAAACGCTGGTGAAAGAAGCTAGGCCACATATGCTTCCTTATCTTCACTCTCAAGGCTTTTGTACGCGCTAAGCCGTCATAACGCAGGTGATACAATACAATATCAACTGATCTGGCGGGCCTGAATAATGTCGTACCATTGCGCAGGCCCCGTTTGATGTACCGACGTACCTCCTGCATCAACAGCCACTGTGACTGGCATATCTTGCACGTCAAACTCATAGATGGCTTCCATGCCTAGCTCTGCAAAAGCCACCACTTCAGCATTTTTGATAGCCTTTGATACTAAATAAGCAGCGCCACCTACGGCCATTAAGTACACCGCTTTATGGGCCTTAATCGCATCAATAGCCACTTGACCCCGCTCAGCTTTACCAATCATGCCCAACAAGCCTGTTTTTTCTAGCATAGCCCCTGTAAATTTATCCATACGCGTGGCCGTTGTTGGCCCTGCAGGGCCGACGGCCTCATCTCTAACTGGGTCTACTGGGCCCACGTAATAAATAAATCGGCCTTTTAGATCAACAGGCAATGGTTCACCTTGATCCATCATGTCTATCATCTTTTTATGGGCGGCGTCTCTTCCTGTTAACATTTTGCCTGACAGCAACAAAGTTTCACCGGGTTGCCAAGTGAGTACGTCAGCAGGTGTAATCGTGTCTAAGTTAACTTTGCGTGCACCCGCACCCGCATCCCATGCTATGTCAGGGTAGTCTGACAAACTAGGAGGTGTTTGTAGGCTAGGACCACTGCCATCCAAGACAAAATGCGCGTGGCGCGTGGCAGCACAATTAGGAATCATACATACAGGTAAAGAAGCTGCATGGGTAGGATAATCCATTACTTTGATATCCAAAACGGTGGTTAAGCCACCCAAACCCTGAGCACCAATGCCTAAATTATTCACTGCATCAAATAATTCTAAACGAAGTTTTTCGGCAGTATTACTAGCACCACGAGCTTGGAGCTGTTGAATATCTACCGGATCCATTAACGACTTCTTTGCCATTAGTGCCGCTTTTTCTGCCGTACCGCCTATGCCTATACCCAGCATGCCAGGGGGACACCAACCCGCCCCCATTGTAGGCACAGTTCTTAATACCCAATCAACAATACTATCTGATGGATTCAACATGGCCATTTTGCTTTTATTTTCAGAGCCACCACCTTTAGCAGCAACTTGAATATCTACCCGGTCACCTTTAACAATAGAGGTGTGAATTACTGCTGGCGTGTTGTCTTTAGTGTTGGTTCTGCTGCCTGCAGGGTCTGCTAAAATAGAGGCCCGCAGTTTGTTATCGGGATGTAAGTATGCGCGCCTGACACCTTCGTTTACCATCTCTTCTAAGCTAAGCTGCGCATCCCACTGCACGTCCATGCCCACTTCTACAAACACGGTCACAATGCCCGTGTCCTGACATAAAGGGCGTTTGCCTTGCGCACACATGCGCGAGTTAATTAATATTTGTGCCATCGCATCTTTCGCAGCTTGAGATTCTTCGCGTAGATACGCCTCATGCACTGCGTGTATAAAATCTAAGGGATGGTAATAAGAAATAAATTGCAACGCGTCTGCTACGCTATCAATAAGATCGTCTTGGGCAATGGTAGTCATGATTGGGCCTTATGTTCCTATGTATACCCCATTATAACCCCTTAT
>JAIBDW010000043.1 GCA_024686035.1 Oceanospirillaceae bacterium | reverse complement strand
CATCCTTCAGCTGAACCAAAAAATCACTCACACCACACCCCCTAATAAAGATTGTTCAAAACCCACAAAAGCCAGCACAGCCACGAATAACCACGGCTGTAGGCTGCTAGGCATGGGTACTACCAACATTGCCCGCATCTAAAAAATCACCCAGCAACCGAAGCCGAGCCGTACCACGTTCAAACAATGTTTTGGTAGACTTTATTAGCTTTTCTCGCACATCCGCTGGCATGGCAATCCACGCATAATCAAGAACGGCGCACTCTCCCACGCCACAACCGCGCGCAATCTGCATTTTTAAATTGCGGGGCAAGGCGTCCCAGTGGGTAATTTGATCTGTAGGAATACCAAAGGAAAATGATAAACCGCTAATTATCTGCTCGGCTTGTTGCTCTGACATGCTCATGGGGCCACCTTCGCGTGATACACCCGAGTCGCTTTCTTCCTAGCTGGTTTGTTTTCGGCTTTGTTGATCATGTAACGATCTACCCAGTCAGATTGCTTTGTTTTTTTTATCCGAGCAGAACACAGGCTACACATTTTTGAGATTTTCATTTTTTCACCCTTCAAAGTGATTAATCGGCCCTTCTAGACGACGGGCACGTGCCCCGCCGTTTGAAGGGTGTCACTGGCAGTGGCTTCCAACCTTTATTAGGTATGTGAATTGCTTGCTTACGTGACAGGGGCACTATATTGCACCCTAGGGTACCTATGCAACCTAGTGTGGGTAATGCAAAAGTCGCGTTACGCGACTAAACTGTATGCATACGCGGTTACATAGGATAATTCAATGAATACAACACAAAGATACTTGACAGCTCTGAAACGCAGCAACAACGAGGCATCAGACTATAAAGCAGCTCTAATATTAGGGGTGTCGCATCAAACCGTTGCGAAGTACAAAAGCGGTAAAATCCAAATGAGCGACAAAACCGCCACCGCAGTAGCTAAAGACCTTAAATTAGACCCTGTAAAAGTCATTGCAGAGATACAATACGAACAGGCTAGCACTAGCGATACGCGACAAGTTTGGAGGCGCATTTTAGACATGGCAAACGCCGCCCCAGCCCTTGCCATCATTGGCCTTGCGGTTGTTTTACCATGGAGTGAAATGGCACTAAGTATTACTTAATTATGTATACATTATACGAAGTAAAATATAGCTTAAAAATAGAGCGGTCGGTATAATATCGCCAACTACCTACGCTACTTCAAAGTAAAATATTTTGGTTAAAACTAGTATTAATTGTCCAGTGTCAACACGCCTCAAACAAGCACGCATGAAACGCGAGTTATCCCAGCGCGGACTCGGCATTGCAGCCGGCATTGATGAAGCCTCAGCTAGCGCTCGAATGAATCAATATGAGCGCGCAAAGCACGTACCAGACTATAAAATGCTATGCAGTTTGGCGCAGGTTTTAAATGTACCGGTACCATACTTTTACGCAGATGATAATGATGCTGAATTATTGCTCAACATCGCATCGCTGTCTAATGAACAAAAAGAATTAGTGTGTGGATTGGTAAAGCGTATTAACTTTATTGACTGAGATTGTCTAACTTGGACTAAGCTTATTATTAAGCTTTAATTAACGCTGTAACGGTGTATGTATTGACCGTTTTTGAGGGTAAATAATACCTCTAGACCGGCATGGCGTATCGGTGCGGAGTCTTGAGTGAGACAGAGGTTTTGCTCAGATACATACGACTCGTGATCGCTGCCATCTGTCAAAATGTGGTAAAAAGGTTGCTTTTTTTCAATCGGAGGCTGGCCCAAGCTTGCCATCGTCTTACAGGCTTCTTGATACCATTTCTCGTCCAAAGAATATTCAAAGTCAACATCAAACACTATTCCACGAAAGCCAAAGTGCTTATGCTCAACTATTTGGCCTATATTAAACTGCGCGTGAGAAACCTGCATTGATCTTGTTACTCGTTTCTAGTGGACAAGTCTAATTATACGCTTTTTAATAAGGTGCTACCACGCGAGTTTTATATTGTTTGACGCGCTTTGAATCATTTCTTGCCTTGATAAGTTGAATTATTGACTCTTTTTTACAATTTTTTTAGGGAATATCCTAGCTTCTTCAGCTAGTTAGACTACAATAATGCTTATTGTTTAAACAAGGAGCATAAACATGCAAGATCAAATTCAATTTTCAAGTGATTCTCGAGAATCTGCGCTGGCAACAAATAAGGTTTTGCGTAATACCTACGCCCTACTTTCAATGACACTTATATTCAGCGCAGTGACTGCAATGATAGCCATTTCTAGCAACGCTGCCCCGGTGAACTTTATTGTTCAAATAGTGGTCTTGTTTGGAACATTATTTGCCCTTCATAAGTTTAAAAATTCTGCATGGTCTATTCCGCTAGTATTCTTCTTTACTGGTTTTTTAGGGTATACCGCAGGCCCTATTGTTAATTTTTATTTAGGCATGGCGAACGGTGGAGACATTGTTACAACGGCATTAGCAATGACTGGCATAACCTTTTTAGGCTTGTCTGCGTATGCAGTGTCAAGTCGCAAAGACTTCAGCTTTATGGGCGGATTTTTGATGATGGGCTTAATCCTTGTGATTGTTGCGTCATTGGCCAATATTTTCTTTGCAATACCTGCATTATCACTGGCGATAAGCGCTGTGGGCGTATTGGTATTTTCAGGCTTTATTTTGTATGACACTAGCCGCATGGTTAACGGTGGTGAAACGAACTACGTCATGATGACTGTAAGTCTGTATCTTAATATCTACAACTTGTTCTTGATGTTGTTACATCTTACAGGTGCTCTAAGTGGCGATGATTGATTTTTGTCAACATACCACTAGTTTACGGAGCCCCGCCTTTTGGCGGGGTTTTTGTATATGTCTGATTTAATAAGTCCTCCTGACGCATCGACTCCTACTACGCCATTAACCTATACGATTTTGGTACGGTGTGGGCCTCATCAGCAAAGCCAGGCACGTTCAGCCTTTGAGTTTACCAAAGAACTCTTAATACAAGGCCATCATGTACTTAGGGTATTTTTCTATCAGCAAGGTGTTCACTTGTCTTCAGGCTTAAGAGTAATGCCGCAAGATGAATTTTCGTTAACTGCACTTTGGCAACAATTAAGCTTGGATTATGATTTAGAACTTGGTGTATGTATCGCTGCGGCTCTTCAGGCCGGCATAGTTGATGGCCAAGAGTCTAATCGGTATGAGCTTAATGTTGCCAATCTGGCTTCCCAGTTTACTTTGGTAGGCCTTGGGCAGCTTGCGGCGGCCAGTGCTGAATCTCATCGCTTAGTGAGCTTTGGAGGCTAGTTTATGTCATGTTTAATGATGCTAAGCCAGGCACCATATGGCCATCAAGGCGCTAAGGAATGCTTAGATATTGCTTTAGTTTTGGCGGCTTTTGAGCAAAATCCGGCCATCTTGTTTTTTGATGATGGCATATTACAGCTTCTTCCTACGAGTCAGTGCCCGGCCACTCATAAACACATTGGCAAAATCATTAGTGCGTTAGAAATTTATGACATTGATGAACTTTGGGTGGAACAAGAATCGTTAGACCGTTTGGGCTTATTAAAAGAAGACCTTAGCCAACCTGTCAAAGTGATTTCCCGGGCGAAGGTTTCTGATCTTTGCAGTCAGTATGACCAGTACTTGGTATTTTAATGATGGCTATACTTCACATTGTATCAAAACACTTAAACCAAGATGGGTTGCGAAATTTGGTAGAGCGCAGTGGTCAAAGTGATGCCTATATATTCATGGATGATGGCGTATATGTTTTACTTAGCCCAGACTTTAAAGCTTTGGTAAACGCCATGGACAACACAGTGAGGCCGATCTATATAATGACTAAAGATGCTCGGGAACGCGGCATAATGAACAACAACTACCATCAAGTAAGGTTGATTAACATGGCTGATTTGGTGCGCTTAACATCAACCTACACGTCTTCTATAAGTTGGTAATATGCAGTTGGAAACAGACAAAGACGGCTATTTAAAGAACTTGAGTGATTGGTCCCCAGATGTAGCTGCGTGGTTAGCTTCAAGCGTCGATTTGACCTTGGAAGCGGAGCACTGGGAGGTGATTCATGCACTTCGAACATTTTATAAAGACACAGGTGTATCACCTGCCATGCGTATATTAGTAAAAATTGTTAAGAAAAATGTATCTGTAGACAAGGGCAACAGTATTCATTTATTAACTTTGTTTCCAGGCAGCCCAGCAAAACTAGCTGCAAAAATTGCGGGCCTGCCTAGGCCCACAAACTGCCTTTAAAACCCTCTGTAGGCTGTTGCTGTGAGCACAGTGATACCACCCATATATGGCACAAGTGCTTCTGGCACTATTACACTGCCGTCTGATTGTTGGTAGTTCTCTAGGATAGCAAGTAACGTGCGCCCTACTGCCAGACCTGACCCATTGAGGGTATGCAATAATTCAGGTTTGCCAGTTTCTGGATTGCGCCATCTTGCTTGCATCCGTCGGGCTTGGAAATCCCCCATATTCGAGCACGAAGAAATCTCACGGTATTTATTTTGCCCTGGCAACCACACTTCAAGGTCATATGTTTTAGTGGCTGAAAAACCTAGATCTCCGCCGCACAAGATGACTTTACGATAAGCTAAACCCAAACCAACCAATATGGCTTCAGCATGGCCTGTAAGCTCCTCTAGGGCTACCGTTGAATCAGTTGGTTTAACCATCTGTACCATTTCAACTTTTTCAAACTGGTGCTGACGAACTAAACCTCGTGTATCTCTGCCGTGGCTTCCTGCTTCACTTCTAAAACAGGGAGTGTGGCACGTAAAGCGCAAAGGCAATTTACTTTCATCAACGATTTCATCACGCACAAGGTTAGTGACAGGAACTTCGGCCGTTGGAATTAGATACAAATCTCTTTCGCCAGGGACCTTAAATAAATCCTCTTCAAACTTAGGTAATTGGCCAGTACCCCTTAATGATTCAGCATTGACCAAGTAAGGTACATACACCTCTTCATAACCATGCTCAGTAATATGGCTGTTTAACATATATTGAATAAGAGCTCGATGCATACGTGCCAATTGCCCTTTAAGCACCATGAAACGTGCACCAGTGATCTTAATTGCAGCACCAAAATCCAACCCTTCAAGTGCTTCGGCCAGATCAACGTGGTCCTTTATCGGGAAATCAAACTCGGGCTTTTTACCCCAAACCAATACCTCTTGGTTATCATCCTCAGTAGCACCAGGTGGCACACTTTCATGGGGAAGATTAGGAATCGTCATAAGTATGGCGTTTAAATCATCTTGCACATGCTTTAACTGTACTTTTTTAGCATCAAGCGCGGTGCCAAAAGCACTCACTTGAGCCATGATTTCTGTGGTGTCTTGGCCTTGGGCTTTTAGTTTGCCTATTTCTTTAGATTTTGAATTACGTTGGCTTTGTAGGTTTTCAGTATCAATCTGTAACTGTTTACGAGACTCCTCCATGCTATTTAACTTGCTTACATCAAGCTTGAAGCCTTTCTTTAATAGCTGGTCAGCCACAGTTTGCGGCGTATTACGAACCAATTTTTGGTCTAACATGGAATATTCCTACGGTAAAACGATAGTGAGTATAGGGTAAATTATAATTTTATAGCCATCGGCCAATATACAAACCGACAGTCACGCTGATTAAGCTGACACAGACATTTGCAAAAATATTACCTAGTGCCATAATCCATTCGCCTTGTTCTATGAGTCGGATGGAATCTAACGAAAAGGTAGAAAAAGTAGTAAAGGCACCTAATAAGCCAATAATCAAAAACGCTCGTGAAGCAGCGGGTAATATGCCCTTCTCTTCGATAAATACGTAAGCTAAACCGATTAGTAATGAACCGAAAGAGTTGGTCAGCAGTATAGCCAAGGGGAAGCGCCCACTGTAAACATCGACTAACCAATGTTGTAGTCCAAAGCGAGCTAAGGCTCCAAAAGCGCCGCCACAAGCGATCGCAACTAACTGACCGACGATTACATTCTCCCCTAAGTTTGTATGGCGCTATTATAGCTTACATAAGTGGCTATTTATAACGCTGTTGATCACTATTTTGGTTCAGTTGCCCTAGTTTCTCTAACTTTTCAGCAATTTTACCTTCAATGCCGCGATCACTGGGCTGGTAAAGAACATGATGCGCTAACTCTTTTGGCATGTAGCTTTCCCCTGCTGCAAAGGCCATGGGCTCTGCATGGGCATATCGATAATCTGCACCATGACCCATGGACTGCGCTAGACTAGTGGGCGCATTGCGCAGGTGGTTAGGTACCTCGTAGCCAGGCTCTTCTCTTGCAAGTTGCATTGCAGCCTTAAAGGCTAAGTCGACGGCATTACTTTTGGCAGCACAAGCACAGTAGACAGCAGCATGGGCGATGGCACGATTACCTTCGGCTGGCCCTACTCGTTCAAACACCTGCCAAGCATTAACAGCAACTTGTAAAGCCCTGGGGTCTGCGTTACCAATGTCCTCTGAAGCAATGGCTAACAGGCGCCTGGCAATGTATAAGGGATCGCAGCCTGCATCAATCATACGAGCCAGCCAATATAATGCCCCGCTTGGGTCGGATCCACGCACAGACTTATGAAAGGCTGAAATCTGATCGTAAAAAATGTCTCCACCTTTATCAAAGCGTTTTGGGTTCGTTTGGAGCACCTGCTCCAACACGCTATTGTCTATAACCAATTTGCCATTTTGTGTGTCTGCAATGTCGGTGGCTATTTCCAATAAATTTAACAACCTTCTAGCATCGCCATTGGCTGCCTGAAGCAGGAGCTTTTGCTGTGACGCTTGGATATCAATGTTTAGTTTGCCTAGGCCTCGATCGCAGTCAGTCACCGTTTGCTCGAGCAAACCTTGCAACTCTTGTTCAGATAAAGACTTCAAGATATACACTCTAGAGCGTGACATTAAGGCATTATTAAGCTCAAACGCTGGGTTTTCAGTGGTGGCACCGACAAAAATAAAGGTGCCATCTTCAATGAAGGGTAAGAATGCATCTTGTTGGGACTTGTTAAATCGGTGTACTTCGTCAACAAATAAAACGCTGTCTCGCCCCGACTGAGCTCGCACCTGCTGAGCTTCAAAAACCGCAGATCGAATGTCCTTAACACCAGCCATTACCGCGGACAAAGTCATAAAGTGTGCATCTCCCACTTGGCTCATCAAACGCGCTAATGTGGTTTTGCCTACACCAGGTGGGCCCCATAAAATCATACTATGGAGCAAGCCTTGGGTTAATGCTTTATTCAAGCTCTTACCCTCACCTAACAGATGAGACTGGCCCGCATACTGAGCCAAAGTCTGCGGCCTCATACGACTAGCTAGTGGCTGATATCCAGTGCTTTCTTGTTCAAACAAGTCGTTTTTCAAAGCTGATCCAGCTCCAGCACATCGACTCCTTTTGGTGCGACAAACTCAAATAAGTCGTCTGTGATGTTTGGATTGAGTACCAGATTACTAAAAATTAAGCTGGTTTTTTGATACATTGAATCTTCTAGCTGCATTTCTAATAATTGGTTGTTTTTAAAGTTCAGTCTCAGTGTTTGATATAAGCTTTCTGGATCTTTAGGTGTCAGGTGATAGAGCACCAATCCATTGTCTGCCCGTTTCATCACTACTGTGAATTTTTCACCTATATTGGTGCCATTACCACTAAGCAAAAGCGCTGGAGTGTTGGTTGTGCGGTGATCTAAAGCTTGCACAGTCACTTGCTCTAAGTCGTTATCATACACCCACAGTTGCTTGCCGTTGCTCACAATGAGTTGGGCAAAAGGATCTTGCGTTTGCCACCAAAATCGATTGGGTTGAGCAAGGACCATGTGGCCATGGGTTTCTTGTAGGCGGCTGCCACTAGCATCCAAGACATATTGCACAAAGTCAGCTTCGATATTAGTTTGATGGCCCAGTTGCTTTCCTAGAGATTGTGCGGCAGTTTGTGCAAGGCTCAAACCGGACAAGCAAATACTCATTATAAATACCGCTAAGCGCATAATGATTCCTTTATATTATTTAATCGCGGGGGGCAGGCGGAGCCAACACGTCTCGGCTACCGTTGTGTGCTGGAGCGGTAATCACACCAGCTGCTTCCATCGCCTCTATCATGCGTGCTGCACGGTTGTAGCCTATTTTAAATTTTCGTTGCACTGACGATATAGATGCCCTTCTGGTTTCGGTAATGAATGCGACCGCTTCATCGTATAAGCGGTCTTTATCCTCTTCAAACGCACCTTCTGAAGAGGCTAAACCAAACCCAGCTTCTTGATCGTAATTACCCTCGACAATGGCTTCGATAAACTGGGGAGCGCCCTGCTTTTTCCATGCATCCACTACACGATGAACTTCATCATCACTTACAAACGCACCATGCACGCGCTCTGGCATGCTTTTACCTGGAGGTAAATACAACATGTCTCCATGACCCAATAAGTTCTCTGCACCCCCTTGGTCAAGGATTGTTCTAGAATCAATTTTGGAACTCACCTGAAACGCGATACGTGTGGGTACGTTGGCCTTAATCAGCCCAGTAATCACATCAACTGAAGGCCTTTGGGTAGCTAGGATAAGGTGTATACCCGCTGCCCTAGCTTTTTGTGCTATTCGGGCAATGAGTTCCTCAACCTTTTTGCCTACCACCATAATCATGTCAGCAAACTCATCTACTACGACTACAATATAAGGCAAAGGGTATAGATAAGGTCGATCATCGATGTTTTCACCATTAGCTTCATCAGGTACCCAAATAGGATCTAAAATAAGGTCCCCAGTAGTCACTTTGCTATTGAATCCTGCAAGATTTCTGACTCCTTGCGAAGCCATCAAACGGTAGCGCCTTTCCATTTCAGCAACACACCAGCGAAGGCCTCCGGCAGCCTCTTTCATGTCTGTGATCACAGGCGCTAACAAATGTGGAATACCATCATAAATAGATAACTCCAACATTTTAGGGTCTACTAACAACATACGGACTTGCTCTGGTGTTGATTTGAGCAATATACTCATGATCATGGCGTTGACACCCACAGACTTCCCTGAACCTGTGGTACCTGCCACTAATAGATGAGGCATTTTTGCTAGGTCTACTACGACAGGTTTGCCCGCGATGTCATTGCCTAAAGTAAGCGTGAGTGGGCTAGTAGAAGATAGATATGGTTTACTTCCAATCACTTCACTTATACGCACTATCTCTCGATGTTGATTAGGGATTTCAATGCCAATCACTGATTTTCCAGCGATAACCTCTACAACCCGCACACTCATTACTGCCATTGAACGGGCTAAGTCTTTGGATAGGTTACTTATCTTACTCACCTTAGTGCCTGGCGCTGGACGTATTTCAATGCGGGTAATTACTGGTCCAGGGTTTACCTCAACCACCTCAGCAACCACGCCAAAGTCCAGTAGCTTAGCTTCTAAAAGCTGGCTTAATTGTGTCAGTTCTTCTTCAGTCACAACTGGGTTTAGGCTCGCTGTTGGTGGATCTAACAAGCTAAGTGGAGGTAAACTTTTGTGTTTAGTCACTTTACCGTCTTGCTGTGCTTGTGAAGAACCAGTGTCTTGTTTATGTGTTTGAGACAAAGGTACTATTTTCACTTCTTTGACTTGGCCCACTTCGCTAGCTGCGGGTACTTCTGAAATTGAAGACGATGGTGGCTTGGATTCTGGGGCATTAAAAGACGCCTGCGGCTTTGTTTTTTGTGTGGTTTGTTTAGTTTTTGTGGTTTGCCCATCCAGTGCAGCAGCAACATCATCCACACTGAAATCTTCTAAATGGCTCGTTAGGCTAGCACTTGGAATAGGCGCAGGCGGTTGAGGCCTCTTTTTACTGGTCTCGTAAGAAACACTTTGTTGGCCCGCTGGCATTGACTCTTTTACAGTATTTTTAGCGGTCTTCCTTGAGATTAAATCAGTCGTAACCCACTGCCACGTTGCTTTAATTGGAGTTAAGACACGAAAGACTCTTGATGATTTCCGGCTTGGGCTGGCGTAGCTTTGTGCGACTGCTTTTGCTTTGGGCTCTGGCGCCGTGTTATTAGCAAACAAGCTTTGATACAAATGTTGATACCAATAGATGCTATGACGACCAAGGGTTTCAGTAATAACCCCCCAGCGTAGTTGCCAAAAATGGCTAATGGTAAGAGTTAGTGTAGTGAGCAGTAGGATATTGGTACCGGTCATACCTAATACTTGGTTAAGCGGCAAACCAAGCGTCAGCCCAAGCAGACCGCCACTGCTTTGTGGGTAGGTCAACTGTGAATTTTCAATGTGGATGGATGCGTAAACACATGCTGCAATAATTAATGTACACACAGTGAGCATTTTAAACCACACACTCCTCCCCTTGGCCTCTTTCACATGAAAAGATTGGCCAAGAAAACGAGTCACTTCATACTGAATCAGTAAAATAGGTATCAGATAGGCTACTACGCCTAATGTCCAAAAACATAAATCTGCTAAAATAGCGCCAAAGGTTCCGCCGGCATTATGAATATTAGCTACACCAAAGGCTTGAGTTGATGTGGGGTCACGGGCATCAAAAGTAACCAATACAACGATTAAATAGACACTAAAAGCCAACAAAGCAAGATGGTAACCATTCCAGCTTAATCGCTGTATCCAATTGGATGAAGCACCATGGTTGGACATTGTCGCTGTGCGTGGATTATTTGTCGCCACTTATTGTGTTCCTTGTAAATGTCTCTGGTTTGAACGAACTTACCCTATGATACGCAATCCTGATAGTTCAACCAAGCTTAATTGCTTACTAAGGTCACCACGGATTAGAGTATATTGCATCTAACCGTAAAAAACTGACCATCCCCGTTTGCAACTGGCCATGTGAGTAATATACTTGCCCAAACTGACTGAGTATCTAAACACATTGTGAGCCTATGCCTGTTTACCAATTAGAGGCCAACGAGTATTGGTTTCCACCTGTATCTGAAGCGATTGACGACCCTCAGGGGCTATTAGCCATTGGGGGTGATTTATCTGTACCCAGGTTGTTGCATGCCTACCAATGTGGCATTTTCCCTTGGTTTTCTGATCAAGACCCTATTCTCTGGTGGGCACCCAGCCCTCGCATGGTAGTTTGTCCAGCCCACATTCATGTGTCTAAAAGCATGGCTAAGTTAATACGCAAGACCGCATTAGTAGTCACTTTGGATCAGGCATTTGAACGCGTCGTAAGTGCTTGTGGTTCTACCCCAAGACAAAATCAAGCAGGCCAAGACAGTTGGATTACCCAAGATATGCAACATGCATATACGCAACTGTATCAAGGTGGTTATGCTCATAGCGTTGAAGTTTGGGCTGGGGGTGAGTTAGTGGGAGGTTTGTATGGCATTGCACTTGGGCGTTTATTTTTTGGAGAGTCGATGTTTAGTAAAGTAGATAATGCTTCTAAAATTGCCTTCATCCACCTTGGAGAAAAATTAGCGCAATGGGGTTTTGTCTTAATTGACTGTCAAATGCATACCCAACACTTGGCAAGCCTTGGCGCTAAAGAGGTCGCAATGGAAGACTTTCAAAACTATTTAGAAGAAAATCTTGCCTACGGGTTGGATAGCTTATGGGAGCCAATGGTATAGTCGTGCTAAATAAACGTTCAACTTGTTTAAAGGGTGATTTCTTATTTCATCATCTATAGATATTAATACCTTAGTGTTTCATGCAACACCTGAGCATAGCTGCAGTTACTTGGACGATAGGCAAGCGAAGTCAATTTTTTTGAGTCCAGTTCAGCCATTAAATGAAGCCATTTACATGCAGCTGACGGATATGGGTTTTAGGCGCAGTGGTAAGCATATTTACCGACCATGGTGTGAAGGTTGTGGTGAATGCAAATCTGTACGAGTGCCCCTGGATCTGTTTAGCCAGAGCAAAAGCCAACAGCGTTTACTAAAGCGCAACAATGATCTGCAAGTTAGTTTCGAGTCTGCTTCTATGACTGATGAAATTTACGCTTTATACGAGCGCTATATTTGTCAAAGGCACAATGACGGCGATATGTATCCACCATCAATAGAACAATTTGAAGATTTTTTATGTGATTCACCATCATCTAGCCATACACAGTTTATTTGTTTTAGGCTTGCGCAAAAATTATTGGCTGTGGCTGTCGTAGACATACTCCCCAAGGGAGTGTCTGCGATTTATACCTTCTTTGATCCTGATTACCATAGAAGAAGCTTGGGGCGATTAGCTATCCTTTGGCAGATTCGCTGGGGACAATCTCAAAATATGAGCTTTGTCTATCTTGGCTACTGGATCAAAGAATGTCAAAAAATGTCATATAAAACCGAATATCAACCTTTAGAAGTGTTTGAAGGAAGGGTTTGGCAAAGGTTAACGCCGCTGTAAGCTTATATGGGCCTTTTGCTCGCTTTTTGTACATGATTACTGCATAATATCGCGCAATGTAGAAATGATAAACTATTTGTAATAACCCTTGAGGCTTTAATGGCTAAAGAAGACCAGATCGAAATGGAAGGTACTATTATTGATACCTTACCTAATACTATGTTCCGTGTAGAATTGGAAAATGGCCACGTGGTCATCGCCCATATATCCGGAAAAATGCGCAAGCACTATATCCGTATTTTAACGGGTGACAAAGTTAAAGTAGAGCTCACGCCCTATGACTTAACGAAAGGACGCATTACCTATCGCGCCCGTTAGTTCACTAGTATTAGAGCCAATAAAAAAAGCACCTTAGGTGCTTTTTTTGTTTCTAGCTAAAGCTAGATCTCACAGCTTAAGCGGGGTCTAATAGTTTAACTGAGCGCTTGCTGGGCTTGCTAGTCAGGGCAATTTTATTATCCTGAATCTCTACCAGCAGTTTTCCCCCGGCAGCTGCAAGGTTTCCAAACAACAATAATTCAGCCATAGGTTTCTTTAATTCTTGCTGAATCAGTCTAGCCATAGGTCTTGCACCCATTTCTGCGTCATAACCCTTCTCACCCAGCCATGCCCTGGCTTCATCACTTACTTGAAGGTGTACTTGTTTATCTTCAAGTTGTACCTGTAGTTCCACCAAAAACTTATCCACCACGCCCAAAATAACGTCTTTAGATAGTGAATTGAACTGGATAATATCATCCAATCGATTACGAAATTCAGGGCTAAATAGACGTTTAATGGCGCCCATCCCGTCAGAGCTGTGATCTTGTTTGGTAAAACCAATCGAGCCGCGGCTAATTTGTTCTGCGCCCGCATTAGTAGTCATGACTAAGACCACATTGCGAAAGTCTGTTTTTCGTCCGTTGTTATCAGTTAAGGTGCCGTTGTCCATCACTTGAAGTAAAATATTAAATACTTCTGGATGCGCCTTTTCAATTTCATCAAGCAGCAATACGCAATGAGGCGTTTGTGTGACTGCTTCAGTAAGTAATCCACCTTGATCAAACCCTACATAACCTGGAGGCGCTCCAATCAGCCTAGAAACTGTATGGCGCTCCATATATTCAGACATGTCAAAACGCACAAGTTCAATCCCCATGACCCGGGCTAATTGCTGTGTAACCTCTGTTTTTCCTACACCAGTCGGCCCAGAAAACAAAAAACTACCCACAGGCTTATGAGGGGCATTTAGCCCTGCCCTGGATAATTTGATTGCATTGGCTAACGTATCAATGGCCTTATCTTGGCCAAATACTACGCGCTTAAGATTTTGCTCAAGGCCGTGCAGCTGCTCTTTATCTGTTGCAGAAATACTTTTGGGTGGTATGCGCGCAATATTAGCGACTATTGCTTCAATTTCTGTCACATCAATAAAGGCCTTGCGGTCTTCAGGTGAAAAAAGCTGTTGATAAGCTCCAGCTTCATCAATGACATCAATGGCTTTGTCAGGCATCTTTTTATCAGTGATGTAGCGATCCGCAAGCACCGCTGCCGCATCGATTGCTGCGGGTGTGTATTCAAGCTGATGATGGCTTTCATAGCGCGATATCAGGCCTCGTAAGATGGCTTGCGTATCAATTACGCTAGGCTCATCAACATCGATCTTTTGAAACCGGCGAGCCAAAGCATGGTCTTTTTCGAAAATACCTCGAAACTCAGAAAATGTTGTTGAGCCAATGCAGCGTAATTTTCCAGAGCTTAGCGCAGGCTTTAATAAGTTAGATGCATCCATTGAACCACCAGAAGCCGCACCAGCGCCAATAATGGTATGAATTTCGTCGATAAATAAAATCGCATTGGGTGTTTTTTCAATATCAGACAACAAGCCCTTTAGGCGCTTTTCAAAATCACCACGGTACTTAGTGCCTGCTAACAAGGCGCCCATATCAAGTGAATAGACCGTTGATGAGGCAATTACCTGTGGTACATTGCCCTGTTCAATTTGATAAGCTAAACCTTCAGCTATAGCCGTTTTTCCGACGCCAGCATCGCCCACTAACAATGGGTTGTTTTTACGACGACGAGACAGCACTTGAACCAGGCGCTCTAATTCCTTACCACGCCCAATCAGGGGATCAATGTTGCCATTTCTAGCTTCAGCGTTTAAGTCTGTGGTGTATTTCACCAGATCATTGGCTTCTTCACTTTCGCCTTCAACAGACTTTTCAGAACCATCCATTTCTGTTTTGCTGACACCATGAGAGAGGTAATTGACAATGTCGACTCTCTCAACATCTAATGAATCCAGCAAAAATACCGATTGGCTTTCAGTTTCACTAAATATCGCCACCAAAACATTGGCGCCATTAACCTCTCCTTTTCCAGAAGACTGTACATGGAATACTGCCCGCTGTAGCACCCGTTGAAAGCCAAGTGTTGGCTGCACATCATAGTCACCAAAGGATGTGTCTACCGAAGGAGTCGTATCATTAACAAACTTTTCCAAAGGCCTGCGTAAGTCATCCAATGTGACGCCACAGGCCTTAAGCACAGCCGCTCCAGATTGGTTATTGAGCAATGCCAATAATAAGTGCTCCACGGTCATAAACTCGTGTCGTTTAGAATTGGCGTATTTGTATGCTTCGTTTAAGCTTTGTTCTAAATCATTATCTAACATGGTCTATTCCTTTAAGAAGCAGATTCAACTTCACACAGTAATGGGTGTTTGTGCTGTCTTGAATGCTGGTTTACCTGCATAGATTTGGTTTCTGCCACATCTTTTGTGTAGGTGCCACAGACGCCTTTACCTTGGGTATGCACTGCTAGCATGATCTGTGTTGCTTGTTCTTCATCGTGGTTAAAGAATCTGGCTAACACATCAATGACAAACTCCATCGGTGTGTAATCATCGTTTAATAGCACGACTTTATATAATGAAGGGTGGGCAACTTTAGGGCGAGTTTCCTCTATCACCTGCAAGTCATGGTTGTCATTGGGTTTATTTTCGTTATCTTGGCTCATTAGGGTGGTGTTATCGCTTTTGTAATTAGTGTGTTGTGAGGCCGCAGTAGATATGAATGCGCT
>JAIBDW010000080.1 GCA_024686035.1 Oceanospirillaceae bacterium | reverse complement strand
GCTTCACATACTTGTGATAGATCGGGTGCTTAACGCGACGTTCAATCAGAACAGTGATAGATTTCTCCATCTTGTTGCTGATTACCCGGCCAGTGGCGAGACGAGACTGATCAGTAGCTGACATATCAATTACCTGCCTTTTCGTTAAGAATAGTCTTTACGCGGGCGATATCACGACGCGCTTGTCCCAATAGGTGAGACTGACCTAACTGACCTGATGCTTTTTGCATACGAAGGTTAAACTGTTCCTTTAATAGTTCCAGTAAAGACGCTTCTAGCTCATCAACAGATTTTTCACGCATTTCAACAGATTTCATTACATCACCGTCCGCTTAACAAAAGTGGTGGCAACCGGCAATTTAGCTGCAGCAAGCGTGAACGCTTCCGAAGCCAATTTCTCAGGTACACCTTCCATTTCAAACAAGACTTTGCCTGGCTGAATTTGGGCAATCCAATATTCAACGTTACCCTTACCCTTACCTTGACGAACTTCAAGAGGCTTTTGAGTAATCGGCTTGTCTGGGAAAACTCGGATCCAAATTTTACCACCACGTTTGATGTGACGTGTCATAGTACGACGTGCCGCTTCAATTTGACGGGCGGTAATACGGCCACGGCCAGTAGCCTTAAGACCAAATTCACCAAAGCTTACTTTACTTCCGCGAAGTGCAAGGCCGCGGTTACGGCCTTTGTGCATTTTGCGGAATTTTGTGCGTTTAGGTTGCAACATTACAGTATCCCCTATTTAGCTTTTTTCGCAGCGTTGCTCTTAGCAGCGCGGACTTCGTCCAAACCACCTAGAATTTCGCCTTTAAAAATCCACACTTTAACGCCGATGATGCCATACGTAGTATTGGCTTCATAGGGTGCGTAGTCGATGTCTGCACGGAATGTGTGCAATGGTACGCGACCTTCACGATACCACTCAGAACGTGCTATTTCAGCACCACCAAGACGACCACCTAGCTGAATCTTGATGCCTTCGGCACCCAGACGCATGGCGTTTTGTACAGCGCGCTTCATGGCACGACGGAACATAACCCGACGCTCCAATTGGCCAGCTACACTTTGTGCAACGAGTTTCGCATCCAATTCTGGCTTACGAATTTCTTCGATGTTGATGTGCACAGGCACGCCCATCATCTTAGAACATTCATTACGTAGCTTTTCTACGTCTTCGCCTTTCTTACCGATAACGATACCAGGGCGAGCCGTGTGAATTGTAATACGTGCATTTTGAGCAGGACGCTCAATGTCAATGCGGCTTACTGAAGCACGCTCTAAGCGTTGCTCCAAAAAGGCACGAACTTTTAAGTCCTGCAACAGGTTAGTCGCGTAAGCAGAGCGGTTCGCATACCAAGTTGAGGTATGGTCCTTCACAATACCAAGACGAATACCCGTAGGATGTATTTTCTGTCCCATGGTAGCTCCTATTTCTCAGCGACTTTTAAAGTGATATGACATGAACGCTTCAAAATTCTGTCCGCACGGCCTTTGGCGCGTGGACTGATGCGTTTCATAGTCGTACCTTCGTCAACAAACGCAGTAACTACTGCTAATTCATCAACGTCTAGACCATTGTTGTGTTCTGCATTAGCGATTGCTGAATCCAACACTTTCTTTACTAACTGAGCAGCCTTTTTTGGGCTGTAAGCTAGAATAGTAAGTGCTTCATCAACACGCTTTCCGCGAATTTGATCGACAACCAAACGCGCTTTTTGAGCAGATATTCTGGCACCCATGTGTTTTGCGGTGACTTCCATCATATTCTCCATTAACGCTTGGCTTTCTTGTCTGCTGCATGGCCCTTATAGGTCCTTGTAGCAGAAAATTCGCCCAGTTTATGCCCTACCATGTCTTCAGTTACGAAAACAGGTACGTGTTGGCGTCCGTTATGGACTGCAATCGTCAACCCTACAAAATTAGGGAAGATCGTCGAGCGACGAGACCAGGTTTTAATTGGTCGACGTTCGTTCATCTCAACTGCAGTCTCAACCTTTTTCAACAAATGAAGGTCGATAAATGGACCTTTCTTTAGTGAACGTGGCACAGCCGTATCCTCTTTCTAGTTATTTAGCGTTACGACGACGAACAATAAGTTTGTCAGTGCGTTTGTTGCTACGAGTTTTGTATCCCTTAGTAGGAGTACCCCATGGTGAAACAGGGTGACGACCACCAGAAGTACGACCTTCACCACCACCATGTGGGTGATCAACTGGGTTCATTGCCACACCGCGAACGGTAGGACGAACACCACGCCAGCGGGAGGCGCCAGCCTTACCCAATGACCGAAGGCTATGCTCGGAGTTGCTTACTTCGCCTAGAGTGGCTTTACACTCGACACGAATTTTACGCATTTCGCCGGAACGTAGACGTAATGTAGCGTAATCGCCTTCACGAGCTACTAGCTGCACAGAGGCACCAGCAGAACGAGCGATTTGCGCACCCTTACCTACTTTCATTTCAACGCAGTGCACTACGCTACCCATAGGGATGTTGCGAAGAGGCATGGTGTTACCACTCTTAATCGGTGCATCTGCACCAGAGATGATTTGATCACCAGCCTTCATGCCTTTAGAGGCAATTATGTACCGACGTTCACCGTCTGCATAAAGCACAAGTGCGATGTTTGCAGTGCGGTTTGGATCGTATTCAATGCGCTCTACAGTGGCTGGAATGCCATCTTTATTGCGCTTGAAATCGACCATACGATAATGCTGCTTATGACCACCACCGATATGACGGGTAGTGATACGGCCGTTATTATTACGACCGCCAGACTTTGACTTCTTCTCTAACAAAGGAGCGTATGGCTTACCCTTGTGTAGATCAACGTGTACGACTTTAATGACGTGACGACGACCCGGAGAAGTAGGTTTACACTTAACTACTGACATGTGCTTCTCCTTACGCCTCAGCGATGAAATCGATGTCATGGCCTTCCGCTAAGCGTACGTACGCTTTACGAATGTTGTCTTTGTGTCCAACGCCATAACGGGTACGTTTAGTCTTACCCTTAGCATTAAGCACGCGAACAGACGCCACTTTAACTTCGAACAACTGCTCAACAGCCTTTTTGATTTCTGGCTTAGTCGCATCTGCGGCAACGCGGAAAACAACCTGACCACCGTCTTCAGCAACGATGGTAGCTTTTTCAGAAATATGTGGGCCTAACAGTACTTGATAAATGCGTTCTTGGTTCATCCTAGCAACTCCTCGATCTTCTTCAGAGCAGCAACGGTGATAATAACCTTCTCGCTTCCTACCAAGCTCACAGGGTTAATGCCAGCGGCATCAACAACGTCAATCTTAGGAATGTTACGAGCAGCTAAATATAGCCCCGTTTCTACAGCTTCAGTCACAATTAGCGCGTCGGTAGCGTCAAACTCAGCAAGCTTAGCAAGCATTGACTTAGTCTTAGCTTCTGCAAGCTCGAAAGTTTCAACAACAATCAAACGCTCTTGACGTACTAGTTCGGCCAAAATGCATTGCATCGCAGCACGGTACATCTTGCGATTCACTTTTTGTGAGTGATCTTGAGGACGAGCTGCAAATGCACGACCACCACCAACCCAAATTGGGCTGCGGATAGTACCAGCACGCGCACGACCTGTTCCCTTCTGATTCCAGGGCTTACGACCGCCACCGCTCACTTCTGAACGGGTCTTCTGCTTGCGAGTACCTTGACGGCCGCCAGCTAGATATGCGTTAACTACTTGATGAACAAGCGCTTCATTAAAGTCACGACCAAAGGCTACTTCGGACACTTCAACTGAACCACCTGCGACAAGATTTAAATTCATGATATTCTCCTAAGCCTTACCGACGGATTTTGACGGTAGGTCTAACGATCACATCACCACCTGGTGCACCAGGAACAGCGCCCTTGATCAACAGCAAGTTATGCTCTGCGTCGACACGAACGATTTCTAGTGATTGGGTAGTAACTTGTTCAGAGCCCATATGACCCGCCATTTTCTTGCCTTTCCAGACACGACCGGGGGTTTGACACTGACCAATAGATCCGATAGAACGGTGGGAGAGTGAGTTGCCGTGGGTTGCATCTTGCATGGTGAAATTCCACCGCTTGATACCACCCTGAAAGCCTTTACCCTTTGATTGGCCTGTTACGTCCACTTTCTGTCCAGCTTCAAAACGCTCAACAGTTAGCTTGTCGCCAACAGAGACTTCTTCGCCATCAACATTGCGTAGTTCCCATAAACCACGACCAGCAGCAGAATTTGCCTTAGCAAAATGGCCTGCAGCGGCCTTAGTAACGCGTGAAGCGCGACGTTCGCCAACAGTGATCTGAATAGCTGCATAGCCGTCAGTATCTGCTGTCTTCACTTGCGTTACGCGGTTAGGATCAACCTCGATAACGGTGACTGGCACGGAATCACCTGCTTCGGTGAATACACGGGTCATGCCCGCCTTCCGTCCGACTAATCCAATAGTCATTGTATTACCTCAAATTGCCAGTTGTGCAAGGGGCTGCTTACCCACTACGGCTGACGATACACGTCAATTACACGAAAATAATAATATTATGCAGATTTAAAGCGTTGCCACGCTGCCTTTCGGCACTACGATTCGATTAGCTCAAGCTGATCTGAACATCTACGCCCGCAGCTAGGTCTAGTTTCATCAAAGCATCTACAGTTTTTTCTGTAGGGTCCACGATGTCTAGAACACGCTTATGGGTGCGGATTTCGTACTGATCACGCGCGTCTTTGTTGACGTGCGGTGAAGTCAACACTGTAAAACGCTCTTTACGAGTAGGTAGTGGAATAGGACCACGAACCTGCGCGCCAGTGCGTTTAGCAGTATCTACGATTTCCAACGTAGAAGAATCAATCAGACGATGATCAAAAGCCTTCAACCGAATACGGATTTTTTGGTTTTGCATTATCGACTACAACCTTCTTTAAACGGGTTTAAATCTAGCCCATTCCCGCGCCAAAAAGAAAAATCTCCTGGCCCAAATAAAATGGGTACGGGATTGTACGGGATCACAGGCTTTAATGCAACCTAAGACCTTGATGAAATAATGAGCTTTGGAGATACGCTGTTAAAAACCATTGGGGCATTACATGACTACCTTTTACTGCACTTGTTGAAATGATAAGGCACTAAATTGGCTTGGAAAAGACAATCACGGACTTTTAGTAAAGACTATGACCACAAATAAATAAACCACATTAATGCACTAGAGTGCCTACATAGATGACGGCATCAACACTACCTTAGCAGGCCCAAAAGGTTTGAACTAAGGATATAGAACAGCAGTCATGCGGCCATGATGATTGATAAATTCATTTAAAAGCTCATCTAGGGTTTCTGCTTGAGTGTTTGGGTAAACTTTTTTAGCATCCAAAACTGTAGCGACGTCATGCTTATAAAGCTGCGCATTTACTAGCTGCTGCAATATAACCTTGGCTTTGTGTTTTGTGTTGTTAAAGTCTTGACGCTGTGTCACAACACTTTGATCTATATTGGCTTGTGGTATGCCGTTGTCGTTTATACTGGCTAGCTCCTTTTCGATATGGCCAATCACTTGCTCCACGTTTTGTGGATCACTTTGCAGATGCACACCCAGAGTAACGACCGGATCGTGAGCATGGCTTTGATAAATATTTGCCTGCACGCCATAGGTTAAACCTAAGTCTTCTCTTATCACTGCACTAAGATGTTCAGTAAGGCGCTTGCTTAATAACCCAAAGCGCCCAATGTCGTCGGCTGCACTGCTGTCTCGCTTTATTTGCAGGAAATAATTAACGCTAGCCGCTTTACTTTCATTACCATGGCCTTCAATGGTGGTATCAAGAGGAATGGTTGGCGATGGATTGGTGGCTAACAATGCGCCATTTGAGGGCAGGCTTGCGATACTGCTTTGCAGCCCAGGCAAAAGATCATCCAAATAGATGTCCCCCACAATATGTAGCGTATAGTCTTGAGCTCCAGCGATATACCTCTCATAAATATCTTGCATGTTTGCACTGGTTACACTATTTATTTCAGCAATAGTTAAGCTTCGATGAGCAGGATCGCCTTGACTTAATACCTGTTCCATTTCTTTTAGGTAATCTACATACTCTAGATCTTCAAGGTCGCGAATGGATTGCTCAAACTGAGGCATGAAGTAGTCGTATAGATTGGGATCTACCCGTGCATCCTGCAGAGCAACGTGCAGGGTTTCAAGCAGCACATCGACTTCATTCGCCGGACCATCTAGGTAAAACCCCCGACTATCCACATTAAATTCTGGCTGTAAGGTCATACCCTGCGCTTCTAACCAATTACGTAAGGCGTGGCCATCTAGCTCTTGCAATCCACTAGCAGCTATTACTGGCAAGCCAATACGCGTATCAATAACTTCTTCGTGGCTAAGGGCATTGAGCCCTCCAGAGGCCAATAGCCGCATGTATACTTTGCCAGGAGCTGAGTCGCTGTAGCGATAATTCACTTTAACGCCATTACTCAATAACAGCTGATGAACGCCATTGTGAAATTTTTGTTGCTTGACAATTTTCCCAGCAGGCTGATCAATGCGCCAGTCTATATCTTCATCTGCGGACTGAGTGGGCAAAACAGCCAAAGGTTGTTGCTTGCCTGACTCAATCCACGCCCTCACCTTTGCTTCTTCTGGCACAGGCTTACCGGGCTGACTAATGATTTCTATTTTATGTGGCGCTTTGAACAAGCTACGCGCATGGGTGTTAATAGTAGAAAGTGTCAGTTTTGATAATTTATCTTTTAGTAAAGCTACATAATGTGCTTGATCTCGTAGCCACTCACCATCCACCACATGATATGTGGCAATGTTGGACAAGTGGCTGGCGCTGTCTTGCTGAGCACTTTCAGAGGCCAAAAATTGATCTCGGTTATTGTCCAGCTCAACCTGCGAAAAGCCTTTGGCTAGTAGGTCATGCACAACACTAGACAATAATGTAACGCCTCTCTCAAAATCGTCAGGCTGAGCGTATAAACCCACTCCTAGGTCGCCATAATGGCCTTGGCCACCATAAAACCCAGCCACTAAACCATGGAGGCTGTTATTTTGCTGTGTTGCCAGCTTTTGCATACGCTCATCTAACATGCTCATCACCATATCAGTGATATGAAGACTGTATTCTCCTTCTGGGGTGCCATAGTCCTTATAGGCAAATGTATTACCCAACCAAATAAAATAACCACTGCTGTTAACGTCTTCAAACACATCAAAGGTACCACTGCGCATAGACGGTTTTGGGTAGGTTTGTGCGCGGTTTTCTTGCTGCTTTACCCAGGGGGAAAAATGATCCTTGATGGCCGCTACAGTATCTTCTATGTCAATATCGCCTGTCACAATCAAGGTGGCATTTCCAGGACGATAGTGCGTTTGATAATAGTCTTTCAGGGCCTCTACACTCACAGCCTTAATGCTGTTTAAGGTGCCTATCGGCGGGCGAACCTTATGCCTGCTTCCTGTCAGCTCAAGCTGGTCGCGCTGATATTCATAGTTTTGTTTTTCTGGTTGCGAGCGGCGCCACTCTTCACTGACTACACCTATTTCGTCTTCCATGTCTGAGGGCTTTAAAGGTGCTTGATAGGCAAATTTAGCAAGTAGTGACACGCCTGTATTAATGCGCTTGGCTGATACGTTGGGTATATCCAAATAATAGCGTGTATGGTCAAAGGTGGTGTAGGCATTGGCGTGAGTGCTAAGCTCAAGATTAAGCGCTTTTAACCCTGCATTAATTGGGTTGTAGCCGGACGCATCGGTTTGCTCAAAAACCATATGCTCTAAAAAATGAGCATAGCCAAGTTGCTCATTAGTTTCCTGCAAACTACCAGAATGTATAATTAAGTCCAAACTGGCTTCATTTTTGGAGTGACTATTACTGTTGGGCCACAACATCACTTGCAGGCCATTTTCTAAATGGTAGCTATAGCTATCGCTGTATTGGCCTTTTTGAGCGTCTTTTGGTAGGTTATTACCTCCAACTTGACAGCCTACTAAAAACAAACTGACACACATTGCTAAGGTAATGCTTTGAATTAGAGACCTTGGTTTGGTATGCGACTTCATAGTTTAATCCTGTGCGAATAAACGCGTTAATGCAATAGGTGACAACTTGAGCGAAAAATTTTAATAGGAAGCTTGACAGATAACGGCGAAGTGATTATTGATTTTTGCTTGCATGAGTAAAAAACATCCGTGTAAATACTATCCTTATAAAACTATATCATTACAGATATGAAGTGTCTTTAGGAAAAATTCTGAATTTACCCACTTTGTTGAATTTAATTTAACAAAGCATCAACGCCTTGCTATGCGGTTTGGTTTATACTGACAATATGGCTTACCTTGTAAATCTTTGTTATGGCACCACCTTTAAAACACCTAGTAGGGCCTGCGCTAGCGGCACAGCTTGCTCATAACGTCGCCCTAGGCGCACTTAAAGTTGACGGCCCAAAATTTGACAAAGCAGGGTTTACGCAAGCCTTTAGTGACAAG
>JAIBDW010000120.1 GCA_024686035.1 Oceanospirillaceae bacterium | reverse complement strand
TTTTTTATCAGCTGGTTGAACTTGCGCAAGAGTCTACTAGTGAGCTTATGATCACCAGTATGGGACAGGAATATTCTCTGGGAAAAATCTAAAAGCAATACAATATGTAATGGAAATTCAAACAAAAAAGGGGAGCTAAAAGCTCCCCTTTTTAACATCCAAACAAAATATAAAATTACATGTTTGGATAGTTAGGACCGCCAGCACCTTCAGGTACTACCCAGGTAATATTCTGGGCAGGATCTTTGATGTCACAGGTCTTACAGTGAACGCAGTTTTGGCTGTTTATTTGAAAGGTTTTTTCACCCTTATCATTCTCTAAAATCTCGTAGACTCCGGCAGGGCAATACCTTTGTGCAGGCTCATCCCACATGCTTAAATTGACACCAAGCGGAAGGCTTGAATCTTTTAAGGTAAGGTGACAAGGCTGATTTTCCTCATGATTGGTGCCTGAAATAAACACCGAGGAAAGTTTATCAAAACTAATCACACCGTCTGGTTTAGGGTAATCAATTTTTGGCATTTTAGCAGCGGGTTTTAGCTGCGCATAATCTGGTACATCATCTTTTAAACTTACAGGTAACTTGCCAGCAAATATGTTTTGGTCTATCCAGTTGAACGTGCCACCTAACCACATGCCAAACTTGTGCATTGCAGCGCCAAAATTACGTGCCCTATAAAGCTCTTCATGGAGCCAAGAGGCCTTAAAATTGTCGCCATAAGCGACTAAATCTTGTTTGCCCTCATCACCATTTGCTATCGCGTCAAACAGTGTCTGTGCGGCTAACATGCCCGATTTCATTGCGGTGTGGCTACCTTTGATTTTGGCAAAGTTCATGGTGCCAGCGTCACAGCCAATTAACAATGCACCGGGAAGGCTCATTTTGGGTAGGGCGAATAAACCTCCTTTTTCTACCGCTCGTGCGCCGTATGAAACGCGCGTACCTCCTTCTAAATGCTGCTTTAGCACAGGGTGATGTTTGAGTCGCTGAAATTCATCAAAGGGGCTTAGGTGAGGGTTGTCGTAGCTTAAATCGATGATCAGGCCCACCGTGACTTGATTGTTGTCACCGTGATAAAGGAAGAACCCTCCATTAGCACCTTTAGTCAGGGGCCAGCCTGATCCGTGCACGACTAAACCCGGTTGGTGTTTTGCTGGATCAATGTCCCATAGTTCTTTAATGCCTATGCCATAATGTTGGCTTGTGGTGTTTACATCTAGACTGAATTTTTCAATCAACTGCTTGCCTAAATGGCCACGGCAGCCTTCAGAAAAAACCGTATATTTGGCATGTAATTCCATGCCTTGCATATAACCGTCTTTTTGTTCGCCCGTTGCACTAACCCCCATGTCACCTGTGGCGATACCTTTAACACTGCCATCTTCGTGGTACAGAACTTGAGATGCAGCAAAACCCGGAAATATTTCCGCACCGAGTTGTTCAGCCTGCTCAGCCATCCAACGACACACATTACCTAGACTGACAATGTAGTTACCTTCGTTATGCATGGGTTTGGGAATCGCGAAATTAGGCATGGTTATACTGCCTGTAGAGCTAGTAAGGATATGCATTTCGTCTTTAACGACCGCAGCAGTTAAGGGCGCCCCCATGGCTTGCCAATCTGGAAAGAGTTCGTTAAGCGCTTTAGGTTCTAAAACGGCACCAGACAATATATGTGCGCCCACTTCTGAGCCTTTCTCTACTACACATACACTTAACTCTTGCTCGTTTTCTTGTGCAAGTTGTAATAGTTTACATGCGGTGGCAAGGCCAGATGGACCAGCCCCTACAATAACAACATCGAACTCCATTGATTCACGATCCACTGCATATCCCCATGTTAATTTATTAACTTATTTTGGCACTTTAACGCTTGTTAATGTAACCCACTGTTCATATAACGACTCATATTGGCTGTTCTTATACAGACTTTCAATAAAAACTGTGCAGTATTGTTACATACATCGTGAAAATATCACTTACCACCAAGGTTTGTTAAACTAAGTGCATAATCACTAAGTGAATAAGGCAAGAATTTAAAATGCATATAGAAATCACCAATAGCGATACCCAACAACGAGTGCACGATGAATTGCGCCAATTACGTTCTGGAGACCGTATACATTGCAGTGATGTGGGGCAGTTTTTATTTTGTAAACGCTTACTTGAGCAGTGGCGTTGGAGTGACGTTTTGTTGCTGATGATGGATGATCAAAAGCAAGTGCTGAAACAATTTAAGTACAAACCACCGGCTCATGATGAAATACCAAGAGAGCGCTTACTAAAAGATCAAGAGCAAGTTGTACATGCCCTAGAGAAAGTATTTGTACATTGTCAAAAGGTAGGTTTGAAAGTGGTGTCTTTTAGTGATGGTTTGGTGGTAGTACCACTGGATCTGGCTGAAGATCCAATGGCTTTGTGCTCTGCTGTAGCTTTAGGTGTTAATGATTATGAAGTCTACACCACCTTTGCAGAGCAACTGGACTAAAGATATTAGTCTTTATGCAACCTCTTCATCAAAATCGTCAAACTCGCTCATGTCCATATCAACATCCGCCGACATGTGTACATCTTTATCGACGCCTTTACGAATTTTGGTTTTAGATTTGGCTTTTTGCAGCTGTGTTTCAATTTTAGCGCTTAGTGAGTCTATGGCACTAAACATATTGTCACCACGAGCCTTGGCAAAAATTTCGTGTCCGGTGTCTAGGTGGAGGGTGGCTTCAGCAAGGTCCTGGTTGCCTTCTTTGTCCATTGTGACTTGAATATTAGTAATGTGATCGAAGTGGCTTTCATTTTTCTGCAGCTTGGCCATAATACGTTCTTTAATGGCGTTAGTGGCTTTGGTGTCGTGACGAGCAGTAATGTTCATTTGCATAATCGATTCCTTGTTATCGTAAGTTGGGATTAAAAATAAGTAGCTGGCCCTCTGAGTAAGTGAGTTAAATGGGTTAAGTTAAAAGCGAAATAGTCGGTAATCAGCTATTTTACTTGGGCTCTTTGAAACATAGAATTTAATCTGAGCCGTGCTTTTAATAAACCATAAGTTGATGCGAAATGAAAGTGCTTTTATTGTGTGATGGTAAATTAAATTGACTAATGTAAAGATAAACTTAAAGGCAGAAAAACGTGAAGAGTGATTACGACATTGTGATCTGTGGTGGAGGTATGATTGGAGCTGCATTAGCCACACTGCTAGCACCTCAAGGCTTTTCCATTGCACTGGTAGAGGCTGCTACGCCTGCAGAATACGACTTAAGCCAAGAATTTGATTTAAGGATTTGTGCACTAAGTCCAAAGAGTGCAGAAGTGATGCAACGCTCAGGAGCATGGGAAAGACTACAAAAAATGCGCTTGTGCCCTTATAAGCGCATGCGGGTCTGGGAAGTCGCTGGGTTTGGTGACATCACCTTTAAGGCCCATCAAGTGGGGGCCCCTGAACTGGGCCATATTGTTGAAAACCGTTTAGTTCAGCTAAGCCTTTGGCAGGCGTTGGGTGATTATAAAAATGTTGACGTTATTTGCCCAGCATTTCCAAAAAAATTCACCCGTGATGTCAAGGGCACAGTCATAGAACTTGACACTGGACAACGCTTATCAGCTCGGTTGGTAGTGGGTGCTGATGGTGCACAATCTAAGGTTAGGCAGGGGTTTGGTATTGGTGTGAATAGAGGTCAATACCAACAAGCCTGCCTCGTTGCTTCAGTTACCACCGGGCTTGGGCAACAAGACATTACTTGGCAACGTTTTGTAAATACAGGTCCGCAAGCCTTTTTGCCTATGCTTGGGCAACACGGGTCTGTGGTTTGGTATCATCAAGCCGATATGGCAAGGGCATTATCAAAGCTATCCAATGAAGCTTTATCAGATGAGATAATGAACCAGTTTCCAAAACAGCTGGGTAAAATAAAAGTCACGCATAAAGCCACTTTTGGTTTACAAAAGCAACATGCTCAAAGCTATTGTGAGCATGGTGTTGTGTTGGTGGGTGATGCTGCCCATGTGATTAATCCATTGGCGGGGCAAGGTGTTAATTTGGGTTTTCAAGACGTTGCCTGTTTGGCAAGCGTACTCATTAAAGCGGATTCACAAGGTCAAGACTGGTCGAGTCTTGAGGTGTTACTTAACTATCAAAAGCAACGCAAGCTAGCGAACGGCATTATGTTGCATAGCATGGATTTGTTTCATCATGGCTTTAGTCATACGAGTTCAAAAAGCAAATGGGTGCGTAATTTAGTTCTTGCCTGCGCAAAAGTCCCCCTAGTGAAAAGACAAGTCATTAAGTATGCCATGGGTTTGTCATCTAGTACTTGATGTTTGTATTAAAGAACACTTTTCTAGCAAGGTGTTTCAAATTATACTCATGTCATACTAATTCCATTGTGGCCAGTTGGGCCGCTTATTGGCCCTAATGTT
>JAIBDW010000115.1 GCA_024686035.1 Oceanospirillaceae bacterium | reverse complement strand
TCTTTGCCACGTGTGCAACAAGTAGTGGATAAAGTGAAAGCCAGTAACATAATATCTATGCTTGCCTTTAACCGCCGCTTTGATCCCAATTTTGCCTTGTTACAAAGTCGTATAGCAGCAGGTGAAGTGGGTGATGTAGAAATGGTGAGTGTGATATCAAAAGACCCTTCGCCGCCACCTGTGGACTATATTAAGGTATCCGGAGGTTTGTTTCGCGACATGACCATTCATGATTTTGATATGGCACGGTTTTTGTTAGCTGAAGAGGTAGTAGAAGTGTCCGCACAAGCTTCGTGTGTGGTGGATGGTGCTATCGGTGCAGCGGGAGACGTTGATACCGCCTTAGTCATGTTGCGCACAAAATCGGGTAAGTTGGCCCAAATATCCAATAGTCGCAGGGCAAGCTTTGGTTATGATCGGCGTATCGAAGTGCATGGCAGCTTAGGCATGTTAACCGCCACCAACGTAAACGAGCATACCTTAACAAGCTACACCCAAGATGGAGCGAATAGTGCCAAACCCCTGCACTTTTTCTTAGAGCGATACGAACACGCCTATCAATCGGAAATGGGTGGGTTTATATCGGCCATCAAAGGTGATGCTGTGGTATTACCAAATATGGACGATGGCTTACAATCGTTGCGCTTGGCAGAAGCTGCGCTTTTGTCGGTGGCGCAAAAACGCACCGTGACTGTGAGTGAAATAGACTAAGTTGCTCGATTTTAGCAATAACAACAGCAATAACAGACACACTCCCCAAAGGTGAAAAATATGACCAGCATGAACGCTTTTGTGGCAAGCCTAGAGCCAAAAACCCAGCCTAAAGATTACCCCCATGCAGTAGGTTTTCAACAGCAAATCCCTGTTTATGATGGTGATCAATTACGCGGTTTAAGTGCCAAAGACAAAGCCCAAGTGAGTGCCCAGTGGGTGCACTGCTGGCAGCATGGGGCTGGCGTTTTCATCGTGCGCAAGCTGTTTGATCACATGCCTACAGTAGATGCTGCCACACAGGTTTTTTATGACCTAATGCATGAGCAAAATCAAAAAGAGCATCATTTAGCAGATCACTTTGCCGCTTCAGGCGCCAATAGCCGGGTATGGAATTGTTTAGAAAAAATGGCAGTGAATGATGCCAAGACATTTATCGAATACTATAAAAACCCACTACTGGCTGATGTGTGTACGGCGTGGCTAGGGCCTGATTACCAAATCACTTCACAAGTGAACTTAGTCCACCCAGGTGGCGCAGCGCAGCAGCCTCATCGTGACTATCACTTAGGCTTCACTAATGATGAAGAAGTGAAGCGTTACCCACTGCATGTGCAAGTGATGTCGGCCATGCTCACCCTGCAAGGTGCAGTGGCACATATTGATATGCCAGTGGAATCTGGCCCAACACTATTATTACCGCACTCTCAGCGCTACCCACTAGGCTATGGTTTGTATCGTAACCCTGAGTTTAAAGCCTACTTTGCAGAACATGCAGTACAAATACCGCTTAAAAAGGGTGATGGCATGTTTTTTAATCCGGCACTCATGCATGGTGCAGGCGCTAATACATCAATAGATGTACAGCGTATGGCAAACCTATTGCAAATATCCTCAGCCTTTGGCAAAGCCATGGAATCCATCGATCAGCAACGCATGCAGCTAGCGTGTTATCAGCAGTTAAGTAAATCTAAACTTAGTAGCGATGAATTATCAGCTGTAGCCACGGCTTTAAGTGACAGCTACCCATTCTCTAGTAATATGGACCGAGACGCTCCGGGGGTAAGTTTAAAGCCTTTAAGTGGGCGTGATATATTGCTTGAGGCTTTGGAGCAGCGGTGGCCACTGCAACAGTTGGAAGAGGCTTTAGCAGCACTGAGCTGGCGTAAAGCGTCTCATTAGCCATGTTAGTTGGTTATTTGCTCGTTGATAATAGCTAAGCCTTCACATAGCCCAAAGGCAGTGCCGTGTTATCTAGTACCTTGCGCATCACAAAGGCAGACTTTACCCCGCTCACACCTTTAATCTTGGTGATCTTACCCAACAAAATATCGTGGTAGCGATCCATGTCAGGTACCACCACTTTAAGCTGGTAATCCGCTTCGTGGCCGGTGATCAAATAACACTCCATTACTTCTGGTAGCTGGGATACAGCCAGCTCAAATTCATCAAAGCGTTCAGGAATGTGTTTGTCCATAATAATGTGCAATATGGCGGTAAGATTAAGATTTACAGCGCGGTCATTAATGCGCACGACGCGATCACGAATCACCCCAGTGTCTTCTAATTGCTTCACCCGCCTAGAGCAAGGTGCAGCCGTAAGGCCCACACGTTCGGCCAACTCTTGGTTGGAAAGGCTGCCGTTATCTTGAAGATTGCGCAATATCGCAAGGTCGTATCGGTCTAATGTGGTCATAGTCATTGCTTAAATCGGTTTATTGGCAAATAAATTGCGTATATTGTTATTTATGTTATTAATTATTGCTAATAATGTCAAATTTAAGCCAAAATAAATAAGCTATTGCGCGAGCTTAGCGATACACTAGCTCAAATAAGTTAATTTGAGCACCGTTATGTTTGACCACACCTTTAACCACCTTAAATATCAGCCATTTCAAGCCACACCTTTGCCTGATCGTACATGGCCAAGCCAATCCATAGTGAAAGCACCTATGTGGTGCAGTGTGGATTTACGTGATGGTAACCAGGCTTTGGTGAACCCTATGAACGGGCAACAAAAGCTAGTGATGTTTGAACTGTTGGTAAAGCTTGGGTTTAAGCAAATAGAAGTGGGCTTTCCATCAGCCTCAGCACCAGACTTTAACTTTGTGCGGATGTTGATCGAAGAAGGCCGTGTGCCAGATGATGTGACCCTACAAGTGCTTACCCCTGCTCGTGAAGAGCTCATTAAAAAGACCTACGAATCTTTGGTGGGGGTAAAAAAAGCCATAGTGCACGTTTATAACTCCACGTCCACTGTGCAGCGCGAACAAGTATTTGGCTTGCCAGAAGCAGGTATTAAAGCCATTGCCGTGCAAGGTGCCCAATGGGTGCAGCAATACGCCAATAACTACCCAGACACTCAATGGGGTTTTGAGTATTCACCAGAGAGTTTTACGGGCACAGAAATGGATTATGCCGTAGAGGTGTGTGACGCCGTTATTGAGCAATGGTTGCCAAGTAATGGCCGTGAATTAATCATTAATTTACCTTCCACTGTAGAGCTGTCTACGCCTAATTTATTTGCTGATCAGATTGAGTATTTTTGCCGACATTTGCAACACCGTAAAGACGTCACCGTAAGCTTGCATACACACAATGACCGAGGCTGTGCTGTGGCTGCGGCAGAGTTAGGTATTTTAGCTGGAGCAGATCGGGTGGAAGGCACCTTGATGGGCAACGGTGAACGCACCGGTAATATGGACGTGATCACCATGGCCATGAATCTATACTCTCAAGGCATCGACCCTATGTTGGATTTGGGCAATGTATTAGAGATTATTGAAGTGGTTGAAAGCTGTACCGAAATCATTGTATCTCCGCGCCATCCATGGGCGGGTGAATTGGTCTATACGGCTTTTTCAGGCAGTCATCAAGATGCGATCCGTAAATCTGTGGCTTATCATAAAAGCCATAACAAATCCCATTGGGACGTGGCCTATTTACCCATAGACCCACGCGACATTGGCCGTGAATATGAAGCGGTAGTGCGTATCAACAGCCAAAGTGGCAAAGGTGGTGTGGCGCTGGTGCTAGAGCGAGATTACGGCATTGAACTACCTAAGTGGATGCACCCGGCAGTGAGTGGGGTGATACAAAAAGCCACAGAAGCTTCAGGCGCTGAAGTGTCATCTGCTCATATTAAAACCTTGTACCAAAACCACTTTGTAGATGTAGAAGCGTCGTGGCAATTACAAGACTATAGCATTCAGGCTCAAAGCACTAAGGACCATGGTCAAGCAATCAAAGCCACCTTTACCGTAGGGCAAACTCTATTGTCTGGCCATGGTGCAGGCGCGATAGAAGCGTTAAGCGATGCCTTAAGCGTGCATTATGGCTGTGACTTAGAAGTGACTCAGTTTGACCAACATGCACTTAGCAGCGGTACTGACGCGCAAGCATTAGCGTGTATGGAAGTGAGGGTAAATGGTGTGGTGTTGCACGGCATAGCACAAGCAGAAGACACTACAGCTGCTGCTTTGCAGGCAATGCTTACGGCCTTTAGCCGTAAGTAGGCGAACTTACATTCACGCTGTGGTGTGTTTAAAGCAGGGTCTAAGGCAACTGATGCAAATGAATGGACGGTAATGCCCACTGGACTGTGGTTATTACGGGTTGTTTGGATCATTGTCTCTTGCATCATATTAAGCGACTTCATGGCCAAGGGAGGCCGTGTAAATCTCAAACCATGCCTGGCGATCAAGGCTCACCTTAAGCGCACTAGACAATGATTTAATGCGCTCAAGGTTGTTGGTGCCCATCACCGGTAAAATATTGCACGGATGCTTGAGTAGCCATGCAATAGCGACTGCGTCGGCGGTGGTGTTTTGCTCATTGGCAATGTGGGTGAGACAGCTAAGAATGGCCTTGCTTTTATCATCCTTAGCACTAAACAATGAACCACCACCAAGGGGTGACCAAGCCATAGGGCTGATTTTGTTTTCTTGCAAAAAAGCAATGTCGCCGTTGGTCAAAGCACTAGTTTTCGCCACGCTAAGCTCAATTTGGTTGGTGACTAACTTATTGCTCATGGCGCTTTGCAGCAAGCTCCAATCATGGGGTTTGAAGTTGGAAACACCGATAGAGCCCACTTTGCCAGAGCGCACCAAGTTATCTAATGCGCGGCCTGTTTCTTCATGATCCATTAAAGGGTCTGGGCGATGAATGAGTAAACAGTCTATGTGCTCTATGTTCATATGCGTTAAAGAGCATTCAACGCTATAATTGATGTGTGCAGCTGAGGTGTCATAATGCTTTACTCGAGCATTCTCAT
>JAIBDW010000124.1 GCA_024686035.1 Oceanospirillaceae bacterium | reverse complement strand
TGTTACTTAACTATCAAAAGCAACGCAAGCTAGCGAACGGCATTATGTTGCATAGCATGGATTTGTTTCATCATGGCTTTAGTCATACGAGTTCAAAAAGCAAATGGATGCGTAATTTAGTGCTTGCCTGCGCAAAAGTCCCCCTGGTGAAAAGGCAAGTCATTAAGTATGCCATGGGTTTGTCATCTAGCATTTGATGTTTGTATTAAAGAACACTTTTCTAGCAAGGTGTTTCAAATTATACTCATGTCATACTAATTCCATTGTGGCCAGTTAGGCCGCTTCTTGGCCCTAATGTTCTCACGATCAAACACCATTGATCGTGCTTCTTAAATCTATTTATTGGTAAAGCTATGCCGCCAGCACCAGAGTCTCATAATGCATTTCGTTTTTTGCGCCAGCAAACAATAGAATCTTTAAATATCAACATTCAAGAGTATGAACACATTGTCACAGGTGCCTCTCATATTCATTTAGCAAGTGAACACGCCGAAAATGTGTTTTTGGTTGCGCTAAAGACCATGCCTCAAGATTCATCAGGTGTGGCTCACGTACTGGAACATACTGCCTTATGTGGCAGTGAGAAATTTCCAGTAAGAGATCCTTTTTTCATGATGATAAAGCGCTCTTTAAATACCTTTATGAATGCCTTCACCAGCAGTGACTGGACCGCCTATCCATTTGCCAGCCAAAACAAAAAAGACTTCAATAACTTACTTGAAGTCTATTTGGATGCGGTGTTTTTTGCGCGCTTAGATGCCTTGGATTTTGCTCAAGAGGGCCACCGTGTAGAGCTTGTTGATGAAGATGGCACACCTAGCCTAGTCTATAAAGGGGTGGTTTTTAATGAAATGAAAGGGGCAATGAGTTCACCTGTAAGTCAGCTATGGCAAACTTTAACGAAATACTTGTTCCCCAGCACCACCTACCATTTTAACAGTGGTGGAGAACCGTCTGATATTCCAGACCTAACCCATGATCAACTTTTAGCTTTTTATAAACGCCATTATCATCCTTCTAATGCTATTTTCATGACCAGCGGTGACATTAGTGCGGCGACACACCAAGCGGCTTTTCAAAAACATGCCCTAGACCGTTTTTCCGCACAAAAAATCAACTTATCTGTGCCCGACGAAAAGCGTTATTACAGCCCTTTGAAGGTGCAAGAGAGCTACCCTGCAACAGCCAATGATGAGCAGGCTAAAAGTCATTTAGTGATGGGTTGGTTGCTGGGGCACAGTACGGATTTAAAGCAACAAATGCGAGCTAACCTTTTATCGCGGGTGTTACTTGATAACAGTGCTTCACCGCTGCGCAAAGAGCTAGAAACCTGCGGTATAGGCACCGGGCCTTCTCAGCTTTGTGGCCTAGAAGACTCAAACAAGCAAATGACATTTGTTTGCGGTATAGAAGGCGCCGAAGTGAACGACGCTGATGGGTTTGAGTCTGTGGTATTAAGCTGTCTGCAAAAAGTAGCGCAAGAAGGTGTAGCCCAAAGTGAAATTGAAGCCGCTTTACACCAGCTTGAGCTTGGGCAGCGCGAAATTGGCGGTGATGGCTATCCATTTGGTATGCAGCTTATATTAAGTGCTTTACCTGCGGCTATTCATGGTGGTGATGCTTTGGCTTCACTCAACCTTGACCCTGTCCTACTAGAGCTTGCTGCTGATATTAAAGATCGCGATTTTATACCCAAGTTAATACAAACTTTACTCATTGATAATAGTCATCAGGTGCGTTTGACACTGGTGCCTGATGAACATATGTCAAGCCGCAAAGATGCTGCAGAAAAGCAACGTCTTAGTGATATGTTAATAGCAATGGATGAACAACAACGCAAGGATGTAGTCGATTCAACTGCCGCATTGCTCAAACGCCAATCTCAAGAAGATGACGCTGACATTTTGCCAGAAGTCACCCGCAATGATATCCCTGCTAGTCAATTTATTGCGACCCCCATTTTAATGGATAAAAACTTAGGTTGGGCATTTTATGGAGCCGGCACCAATGGTTTGGTGTATCACCAGCTGGTGATTGATTGGCCTCAAGTCGATGCGCAAACCCTGCCTTACCTTAATCTATTGGCTCAGTTAATGACGGAGCTAGGTATCGGTGAGCTCGATTATTTGTCAGTGCAGGCAAAGCAGGCTGCTGTTTGTGGTAGTCTTTCGGCCTATTTGTCCTACCGGGGCGAAGCAAGTGATGCCGATCATCTCAATGCTTATTTTATGCTCAGTACTAAGGGATTGGTAAGCCAGCAAGAAGCCATTGTTGAACTACTTCAACAAACACTGTTATCTGTGCGTTTTGACGAACCCCAGCGTATTAAAGAATTAGTAGGACAATTGCGCTCGCGTCGTCAGCAAAGCGTAGGGCAATCAGGCCATAGTTTTGCACTAGGTGCTGCAAGTCGCAATATGAGCGCCGGAGCAAACCTGCAGTACAATGTGAGTGGGTTGGATGGGTTAATTTGGCTGCAAAAGCTTGATGACGGTCTTAAAAACGAAGACTTCTTGGCTGATTTATGCGATACGCTATCTAAACTGCATGCACAACTGTGTAAGCAGCCTATACAACTAGCAAGTGTCGGTGAACAACAGCAACAAGTTCATATACAAAACACTTTTACGAGTGCGTTTGCATCTCAAGTAGGTGCTTTAAAGGGTCATGTTGATTGGGCTTATCACAAGTTTGATAGTCAATCACAAAAGCAACCAGCGCCGCAATTGTGGACCACTAATACACAAGTAAACTATTGCGCCAGATCCTTTCCAACAGTCTCAAGTGCCCATCCAGATGCTGCATCATTAGTGGTGCTTGGTGAAGTATTACGCAATGGGTTTTTACATCGTGCGGTGCGTGAACAAGGCGGGGCTTATGGCGGTGGAGCGGGGCAGGATAATAACAACGCTTGTTTTAGATTTTATTCTTATCGTGATCCTCGAGCTGAAGGCACCTTTAAAGACTTTGGCGCATCAGTTGACTGGGTGCTTTCAGATCAACTATTGGGCCAACACTTAGAAGAAGCAGTGCTAGGTGTCATTGGTAGCTTGGACAAACCAGGGTCTCCAGCGGGTGAGGCGTTACAAGCGTATCAAAATGAATTACATGGGCGCACAGCTGATGTTCGTCAAGCATTTAGGGCCGCTATATTGGCTGTGAGCCTTACTTCGTTACAAACGGTCGCTGCACGTTATTTGCAGGGACACCCTTCAGATGCTGTTGTTGCACCTGCACAGTTAGCTGAGGATGCGTATTTTAAAGATTTTGAAGTTTATAGTGTGTAGGAGAATCAAACATAATTAACCCAATCAAAAACTAACCATCTAGTCAGTTTTTGATTGACCCGCTGTACAATATTGTTACAATCAAAATGTGGACTAATTTTAACGCTGGAATTTCATGCTAGACAATAATAAGACTGCACAGCCTGCCTTACTGCAGGTGAAGAGCATTAGTAAAAAATTCGGTGAATTTTACGCCAACGATAGTATAGATTTATCCATAGAAAAGGGTAAAGTTCATGCGCTCTTAGGTGAAAATGGCGCGGGTAAGTCGACCCTTGTAAAAATGATGTATGGTGCTTTACAACCAACCTTTGGCAGTATTTTTTGGCAAGGTAAAGAAGTTTCAATTTATAGT
>JAIBDW010000094.1 GCA_024686035.1 Oceanospirillaceae bacterium | reverse complement strand
CTAGATTCCAAAGCCAGCATAGCCAAGGTGTTAGCTGCCAAATGGGCTCTGGGGTTAGCAGGGGGCGTGGTGGTGGCTAATCCTATTCCAAAAGTCTATGCCATGGACCCTGTTACCATAGAAAAGGTGATTAGTGAGGCCGTAGTAGAAATGCAACACCAAGGTATTTATGGCAAACAAAGTACGCCATTTCTATTATCCAAAATAGCACAAGTGACTCAAGGTGAGAGTTTGGCTGCTAATATTCAGCTGGTATTAAACAATGCCCGCCTTGGAGCGGGTATCGCTGTTGAGTTGGCAAAGTTAAATTAGCGTGAGTATTTCATCTAGCGGTTTTTTAATTTTGGCCACGCTAGGCACGGTTGCGTCAGTTGAGGCATGACCTACGGCTAAAATCATCACGGCCTTCTCATGTTTTGGCCGGTTGAGGAGTTTGTTCAAAAAGCCCATAGGATTGGGGGTATGGGTGAGGCTATAAAGGCCTGCATGGTGTAGTGCTGAAATTAAAAAACCGGTAGCAATACCCACACTTTCGGTGACATAGTAGTTTTTAAAACGATCACCATCGTCAAACACGCCATAACGCTGTGCAAAGATCACAATCAACCATGGTGCTACGTCTAAATGGGGCTTGTCTGCATTAGTACCGATAGGCTCTAGGGCTTTAATCCACTCATCGCCGCCGCCTCCTGAGTAAAATTTTTGCTCTTCAGCTTCTGCAGCTAAGCGAATTTCATGTTTTATCTGCGGATTACGTATAGCCACAAAATGCCATGGCTGGTGGTTGGCGCCACTGGGCGCTGAGCCTGCGGTGCGAATACACTGTTGAATCACCTCGTCAGGCACTTCACGGGGTATAAATTCACGCACGGTATGGCGCTTTTTCATGGTTTGATAATAAGCCCATGCTGCTTCTTGCATCTGTGCATCGGTTATATCAGGTCGGGCTGACAGTGGCACACCGGCATAGGAAAGTTGGTCTCGTGCAAACATATAAGCTCCTGTTAATACTGCGACGTAATACCAATAGTGATCATGCGAGAACTCCAATCGACGTTATTAAGGCGCTGGCTAGAAACTGTATTATTAGCATGATGAAAATAATGGGTACCGGCTTGGGTAGAGTTTCTACTTTGCTTAAAACCAACATTAAAAAAAGTGTCAGGTGTAAGCATGGCATATGATACCCCCAAACCCAAATGAGTGCCTTGTCCTATGGCATTTTGTGAATGGCTTATTGGGTGATCCAAGTCATTACGTAAATTCCAGTCAGCTTGGGCATCGTAATAATTGTAGTGGTATTCTAGTTCAGCATAGGTAGTCCAGCGCTTGGCAGCTGCAACACGTATATCTAGGCCCAGCCAAGGGCCACGCCAATGAGTGGTAAAGGTGCTATTGAGACCAGCGAAAGGGCCAAGGCCCACATTACAGGAGTTGGGTGAGCCACTCGCATCGCATAGTGTTTGGTTGCCATTGGTCATAGTGAAGGTTTGTCTATGGCTAGAAAACCCAACCAAAGGAGTAATGCCTATACGATTATCAATACGTATTTGTTGACCAATAGCGATACTAAAGTCTTCAGCCGCACTGCGGTTGGAGTCACCTGAAGAACGTGAAAACTCTAAGCTGCGGTTATCGCCATTATAATCAGAGTCTTCAAATGATCCAGAAAACCCCCACGCGCTTGAGGTATAACCTTTGATGTACCAGCGATCATCACCAATAAATCGATAACCAAGGCTTGCTTGATGAAAGCTTACGTTATTCCACCTAAGCTCAGAGATCACATTAGGCCCACTACCAGAAAGGTTGCCTGCGATATTCCAATTAAGTTGGTCAACACGCAGACCATAATCTAAATCCAGCTTATATTCCCAGTTATCTACAGCTTGTGTCGTAGGAGAAACGAGCAGGCTAGCTAACATAGCAAAACCAAAAGTGCGTGATAAACAAAACCGAAAACATGCAGCACTAGAGGATATGTTCATAAATAAGGGGCTCATAAGCTATAGGCGGTATTAAAACTGTAGTCACCATTTTGGAGTCTTTGCCCCATGATGTCTAATAGTTTAGTTAATTGTGGGTTTACTGTTGCGCTAGGTTTGACAAGATATTGCGACTTTATGGCATTATTTGTTAATAACGAGTAGCCCTTGATGTTTAAGTCTCCAGATTCAGACTCTAGAGTGATTTTATAGCCCATGGGGTTATTTGTATTGGTGACTGCCCCGCTATATGTCCCCATTGAAAGTTGATCTAAAACCACGATATCAGAGGTGGAAAAACTAATGGGAGTTTCTAAGGCGATCATAGGTATAGTGGATGAAATGGTCTTTAACGGGGCCAAATTAAGTGAGAGTTGATCAGCAAAGATCGTTATTTTACCCACAGTTTTAGGCAGCGGGTAAGGCGCATAAGGCGTGATTTTTTCAATATCTACTTGGGCTTGTGTCCCGGTAAGCTGGATATTTTTGGGGTTTAGAAGCTGCCTTAAAGGTAAACTAAGCGCAGTAGATCCCTTGATGGACGCTTGTGAAAAGTCAAATTGGGCCACCACTTGCCCTTTGATTAAGGCTGTAAAATCCAAATCCCAAGACACACTTGCTTGGCGTATTTGCTGCCAGCTCACATTATCTAGTTGCGCATCCCACCAAGGGCCAGTTGCTTTGCCAATAATGATATCAGGCCTGATTTTTTGAACTTCATAGGAAATTACCGTCACAGGCAAATTCGTAATTAACCCCACGATAAGGCTCATGATAAATATTAAGCTAAAACACAAGTATCCAGCTCTAGGTAGCAACATTAGTGTACCTCAAACATTAAAAAGCCATCACTCTTGCCTACGCCTGACGCAGTAAGCTGGCTAGCAATTAAAGACAGGTTCGTATGGTTTTGCTGCTGCACCCATTCTATTAAGCGATTAAAGTGTGCTTGTTTAAAACGTACGTTGAGTTGATTGATGTCCTTGCCACTTTGTGTTGCCTTAACAACATCCACACTAATATTGAGGCCTTGTTGCTTGCCGCTACTAACGAGCCAATTTTTGGCTTCATTAACTGCTATAAACGCTTGTCTATTAGCATTGGCAGCACCACCCAAGCTTTGGTATTGACGACTTAAATCACTTATTTGTGACAACTCTTGTTGGCTTGAGGTGAGTGTTTCTTCTAGGGCTACTTTATCTTGCCACAGCATCGCAGCAGCAAGGCTTAGGCAGATCAATAGTAGCCAAGGGAGTGCTAAATGCAGGTTTGATTTGGTATTTATGATGGGCATTAACGCATCTCCTGTGAACTGATAATGACGTTAATAGCGCTATCATCGCCATTCTTTAAAGGCTCAGTTTTAAATACGAAATTGGCTTCTAATACGCCGCTGTTAGGCCATTGTTTTAAGTGCTCAAAGCTAGCCTCTAACGTGACATAAAGCCTCTCATCAAGGAACTTAACCGCAACGATTTTACCCTCAACAGAGGTTTTTTGAAGCCTGCTGTTCAGCCTTTCAAATGCATGTAGCATCGGTAAAAACACGGCTGGTTTATTAGCGTTTTGTGCCACCAACACTTGGTTCTCTAGCTGAGTTACAGCATCCACTAAGCGAGTGTTAGGTAAAGTGTGTTGAAAAATGGTGCGGCCTTGCAGATTGGTTGCTTGAATTACTTTTTGTAAAGTGTTGTTACTTAGCCATAAATGACCAAGTCCAAGTAGAGCGATCAGCACCGCCAATGTATAGGGCAGGCGCCAAAATTTCCAATCGATATTAAAGCCCCAAAGCCTACGAGGCTTTTGGGGCCAAAGGTTAATACATGTTTTAGTATCAAATTCTTGGGATAAAATGCGAGCACTGTTCAATGGATCTGCTTGTTGGTGGTTTTTTATATCAAGGCTAGTGTTGGAGAGCCATTGCGTTACCCCTTCGTTTTTTTCTCCTATAAGCGTTACATTTAAAGGTTCACCCATAGCGCTTTTTTGGGCCTCATCATAGGCTTTTTGTAACCAAGGTGCGGGTGCTTCACGGTCAATGCTAAAGGCCTTATGAGAGCCATTTTGTACTAATAACGAATCACTCAGCGCCATTACTTTCCAGTGAGATTCATACCCGCCCAGATGCAAAGCGTCAGCGATCAACCATTTGGGAGAGAAATCTAGCTTTTCTAGAGCCGCATTTATCGAGTCTAGTTGGCTGTGAGTGATGCCAATGACGTCAAGTTGTTTACCTTTGGCACGAAAGCTCCAGTGAAACTGGGCCGCTGGCTGTGCCAGTTGATTTTGTATGGCGTAAGGGAGCGCGCTGCGCCTTTTTGTTTGGCTGGTGGTAGGTAAGGTGACATTAGTCACAACTAAATCGTGCACTGACACTGCTATAGCAGTGGGGACCTTGGCACATGCATTAATGGCGTCCACTAGATTGCCTTGACCCTCAAGAATAATCTTGCCCGCTTTAACGATCACCCAGCTGCACGTAGATGCTGCGGAAACTAAGCCTCGGCTTTTGATATGAATAAAACCAAACTGTTTTGGTGACGCCATAGATAAGCTCTTAAAAGGTTTGAGGGTGTTGTGGTTAATGTTCATAAAGGTGTATACATTCTTGAGATTACGGTAATCGTGCCACTATCATTACGATGCAATGTGCTTTTAAGCTGCGTGGTAGCAACACCAAATTGGGCAGCAACATTGAGACCAAAATAATCACTAGACACAGTTACCATGTTTGAAAGTTCTTGCCACTGAGCGTTATTGACAATTGATTTTTGCCCTACAGCGGCATCTACAAATTTGGTCACATTTGGCCAATAATCAAGCTTGCCACTGGTGATTAGTTGTTGAGCTTTATTTTGACCGATAGCCCCAGACATGGCCATTAACAGACCTGCACTGGCACTATTAACGTTGACCTTTGCAGCGTTTTTTGAGCCCAGAGGCAATGCCGTAACGTAAGGCTCCAATACAGCCACTGTATCTGTGTCAAACCCGCGTACCAAGGCCAGCTCTGAAAGGTCTAGTAAGCTTTGATTGGCGCTACGGTAGGGCGTTTTGAGTGCCAAATAATAGCTATCTTCTAACGTGCCTTGCTTGGTTTCTACGTTACTATCAAGCCAATCAACAAGATAATCACTAAGCTGGGATTTCAATTGATGCTGGTCTAAAAGCCGTTTAAATACGGCGACAGATGGTTGATGCAGCTGATCATCGACCACCAAGCTGTTGAGGTTAAGCTTGCCTTGCAAGTCAACAATGCTACCATTCAAAAAACCTTGCTCTACGGCAATGGGTGGGGCTATTTGAGCCCAGCTTTCACCTTGGTGATCAATGTTATTGGCTTGTCGATCTTGGCGCAGAAGCTGGTGTGCAAAGTGCTCAGCGCCTTGGATATGAGCCTTGGCTTGGCCTAAGTGGATCACTTGGCTTGCCATAGCTTGATTAAATTGGTGACGTTTGACTAAAGCTGAAGTGGTTACGGCAACGATAGCTAACACCAGTAACACCATAATAACAGCCACACCTTTTGTACGAGTCGCATGGTAAGTCATAACGACCCTCCAAATTGAGGGATTTCTAAAATGCGTGTAATAGTGCCTAAGTCGAGCGTTTTGATTTGCAGCTCAATAGCCCTTGGCAATCGTGTTTGGATGCCTTTACCTTGTTGATTAACGGGTGGCCAAAAGTTAAGCCATGGTGGTTGATCAGGTAAAAAGCGCACTTTAAAATCAGTCACTCTATCAAGTAATGGATAACGCACAGGATTGCTAGCGATGCCTGCATCAAGCTGAGTGTAGTAGCTGCGCCATAGTTTTTGGTCTTGTAGTTGGTAACTCACTCGTTGCAAAAGTACACCGGCCTCATGGTGAGGGTTAAACCAGGTTTTAGAGGTGAGTTCATAGATAAACTCGGGGGTTGAATTACCCTTTAAGGCTGCTTGAGGATCACCAAAGGAGTCTCGAATGGAGCGTGGGACAATTTGGGAAAAATCCCGTTCTAACACAAGTATGGTGCTTTGCAGGTCTACAAAACGTTGCTGTTTGGTTTGTAGCTGTTGATGTTGTCCCAATAATTGATTAAGCCCGCCAAAGGCCATTGCAGACAAGACAGCGAACAGGCTTAAAGCAATTAATACCTCTAATAATGTAAACCCTTTGTGTTTTAGGACAGGTATGTTATTCATTGTTAACATACCCCACTAAGCTACCAGAAAACTCCCCATCAGCTGCAAACATGCTCAGCTGCACCCGTTTAATCTGAGCGTTAGCCGTGGTGCTGACATTTTGTTGTATGAGCCACTCTTGCTGACCTTGAACACTACTAAAACTTTGGTTGCCCGCCTTTGGCCACTGGTTTTTCAGGCGCATATTGGCCAAATGATTTTGTCCTGCCCAATGGGCTAAGGTGCGGTTGCGAATGGTATGAGTTTGGCTGATTTGAGTATCTAGCTGGCTCAAGTATGCGCCCATGGTTATGGCTAAAATAGTTAATGCGACTAATATCTCCACCAGTGTGAAGCCTTCGCTTTTATTACTCATAGGCAGCGGCTATAAGTGTTAAAGGCTTTGGCGGCAGGCTCTGCAGCAGCCAAGTATATCCTTCTAAAGTGACTGCTATGGTGTATATTTGTGGCTCTTTACTAGGCAAGAATACAACACTAGGGCGGCCGTCCAAATTCCTACTGGGCATGACCAACTTAATTTGGCTTAAAGTGGTTTGCTGTTGAAAACCCCGGCTGTTTATGGGTTGCCATTGGCCTGGCCCTTGGTAAGCATGAAATTGATATCCATATTCATT
>JAIBDW010000088.1 GCA_024686035.1 Oceanospirillaceae bacterium | reverse complement strand
CTATTATCAGCCAGAAGCCTATGTGCCGGCTTCAGATACCTTTATCGATAAAGATTCATCGGTCAATGAACACATTGAGCAAATGCGCCTGTCAGCGACTAAAGCCCTGCTAGAACGCTCCGATACCATTATCGTAGCCACGGTTTCTGCTATTTATGGCTTGGGAGATCCAGAGCTTTATCATAAGATGGTGTTGCACCTAAACCGGGGCGACAAGTGGGATCAGCGTGATCTAGTGCGCCGGCTAGCAGAGCTACAATACCAGCGTAACGATGTGGATTTTCACCGTGCCACTTATCGTGTGCGTGGCGATGTGATTGATGTATTTCCAGCAGAATCTGATGAAGAAGCGGTGCGTATAGAGCTATTTGATGATGAAATAGAGCGTTTAAGCTACTTTGATCCCCTCACAGGCCAAGTATTGCGCAAAGTGCCACGGCTGACTATCTACCCTAAAACCCACTATGTTACGCCCAGAGAAACCTTGCTTAGTGCCATTGATGAAATTGAGGTTGAGCTAAAAGATCGATTGGAATATTTTCGAGACAATGACAAGCTAGTAGAAGCGCAGCGATTAGAACAGCGCACCCGTTATGACATAGAAATGATTCGAGAGTTAGGCTTTTGCTCTGGCATAGAAAACTATTCTCATTACCTTTCAGGCCGCAAGCCAGGCGAACCACCACCAACATTATTTGATTATTTGCCAGCGGATGCTTTGCTGGTGATGGATGAATCTCATGTGAGCGTGCCGCAGCTGGGAGCCATGTACAAAGGTGACCGGTCGCGTAAAGAAACCCTAGTGCAATATGGCTTTAGACTGCCCACAGCACTGGATAACCGGCCCATGAAATTTGAAGAGTGGGAAGACATCGCGCCGCAAAAGATTTTTGTGTCTGCCACACCTAGCGTGTATGAAAATGACCATGCCGACTGTATCGTAGAGCAGGTGGTAAGGCCAACAGGCTTGATAGACCCACCTATTGAAATACGTCCGGCCACGTCTCAGGTCGATGACTTAATGTCTGAAATTAATATACGCGCCGCTAAAGATGAGCGTGTGTTAGCCATCGTATTAACCAAGCGTATGGCTGAAGATCTAACGGATTATTTGCATGAACATGGCGTTAGAGTGCGTTACTTACACTCAGACATAGACACGGTAGAACGGGTAGAAATAGTGCGCGACTTGCGCCTTGGTGAGTTTGACGTGTTAGTGGGTATCAACCTGTTGCGAGAAGGCTTAGACATGCCAGAAGTGTCTCTTGTGGCTATCTTAGATGCGGACAAGGAAGGGTTTTTACGTTCAGAACGTTCGCTTATTCAAACCATAGGCCGAGCTGCACGTAATCTGAATGGTAGGGCTATTTTGTATGCTGAAAAAATCACTGGCTCCATGCAGCGGGCCATGGATGAAACAGACAGGCGACGTGAAAAACAAATAGAGCACAACAGGGTTAACAACATTACCCCATTGGGTGTTACCAAGTCTGTACAAGACATTATGGAAGGCGCTTACACACCTGGCTCTGGCAAAAACAAAGGCAGTAAAGCGGGTAAGAAAACATCAGAAGACAATATAGATTTCACCCTTGATAGTGAATTGCTCAACAGCAAGCAATTGTCTAAGCTGATAGGCAAAACAGAAGATGCCATGTATGAAGCGTCAAAAGACTTAAAGTTTGAACAGGCAGGTCGTTATCGGGATCAGCTGCATTTACTTAAGGTGCAGTTAATGAGCCGTTAGTGCGCTTTAACTACCGCTAGTAGGATGCAGATAAAGCTCGGCTTCAGCGCTTAGGGCCTTTGTGGTGGCGTTGAGAAGGTCTTTATACTGCTGTAAATCATCCACCGTGTGCCTAGAGGTAGAGGTAGCGATAGAGATGGCGCCAATCACTAGCTTGGATGAGGTTAAGATAGGCGCTGCGATGCTAATAATGCCGTTTTCGTGTTCTTCTTTATCATAGGCCACCCCTTCACTTTTAATCAGGGCTAGCTCTTCCATAAGGGCGTGCTTGTTGGTAATGGTGGTGTTGGTAAACTTGATAAAGGTTTGCCTTTGCAGGGCGTATTCTTGGCGCTCTGGTTGCATAAAAGCCAGCATCACTTTGCCCACGCCTGTGCAATGAGCAGGCGCAATACGTCCTGCTTGAGCTAACGTTTCAAAGCGCTGAGATGTGTGGAGCTTGTCAATAAACAGCACTTGCCCATTTTCTATTTGGGCCAAGTGAACGGTTTCACCCACAGCACTTGCTAATTGGTTTAAATGAGGTGCAGCGATGGGCCCTAAAGAGGCTTGTTTCCACGCATTATGTGCAAGACGCACTAAACGCATACCTAAAGAATACTTCTGACTTTCCGCATCATAGCTAAGCATGGCCTGACTGGTCATGGTTTGTAGTAGTCGATAGGTGGTGGCTTTTGGAAATGGACTTAGCTCAAGGATGCTGTTGAAGCGCAAAGATTTTCCAGCATCTGCAATAATATCCAACATCAGTAAGGCTTTACCGACTGTTCCATCTTTTTGGGCGTGATTCATGGCTAAGTCTGTTTTCATGGGTAGCGAGTTTAAATTTGGAACTCAGTTTCATTTCCAAATAATGAGACTTATAGATTAGCAGCTTGCAAATAAGCTAGCAATTTTTATCGGGTTTATTTTTCCTGTGACGTGTTTATATGGCTGCGGTGCCCAAGTTTTGCTCACTGGGTTCATTTTTGTGCTCAAACCATTGTTGCAAAACCTGTTGTTGCTTTTCATCTAGGCGCAAACCAAGCTTTGTGCGGCGCCATAAAATGTCATCCGCGCTCATGGCAAACTCGTGGTCTATCAGCCAGTTGACTTCTGTTTCGGTTAAATTTTCACCAAAATGTTGCCCTAAGCCTTTGATGTCTTGGTTGTTCCCAAGCAACTGGAACGCCTCTGTGCCATAAGTAGTCGCTAGGCGCTGAGCCCATTTTTGGTCAAGGTAGTGATAGGTGTGACACAGTTTGTTTATTAGTGCAGGTACACCGTCCACGGCCAAGTTGCCTCCTGGAAGGGGCACGCCGGCTGTCCAATTATGGTTTTTTGCATCGTTGTCTAATGCAGCCATCGTGGCTTCAGCCAGTTTACGGTAGGTGGTGATCTTGCCTCCGTATATGTTCAACAAAGGTGCAGTCTCTGCGCCTAGCAGCTCAAGCACATAATCCCGTGTGGCAGCGCTGGCCTTGCCGGCACCATCATCAAATAAAGGGCGCACACCAGAAAAGCTCCAGACAATGTCTTTGGTGCTCACGTCTTTAGCTAAGTACTCGTTTACAAACTCACAAATATACTGCGCTTCTTCGTCGCTACACGTGGCCGATTGCGGGGCTGAAAAGTGGTCTACATCGGTAGTGCCTATCAATGTGTAATCATTTTCAAAAGGCAGTAAAAAGACAATGCGGCCATCATGGCCTTGCATTATATATGGGTGTTCGTGGTCATAAATTTTAGGTACGACAATGTGGCTACCACGCACTAGGCGCACTTTATGCTTTGTGGGTACTTTTATCTGATCAGAAATGACATTTTGAATCCATGGGCCAGAGGCATTAATCAGCTTTTTAGCATGAAATTGTTGCTCTTTCTTGCTGTTGACATCAACAGTAGTGATGATCCACTGGTTGTTATCGCGTTGGGCATTAATCACTTTAGTGCGCGTCATTATTTTGGCCCCACGCAGCGCTGCATCTTTGGCGTTGAGCACGACTAAGCGTGAGTCGTGCACCCAGCAATCTGAATACTCAAAGCCATGAGTGTAACTGCTATTAAGTGTTGTTCCAGCAATATGTTTGCGCAAGTTAATCTGGCTAGAACCTGCCAACCATTTGCGCTTGCCTAAGTGGTCGTACAAGAACAAACCCATACGAATCAGCCATTTGGCCCTTAAGCCTTTATGATGGGGCATTATAAAACGCATAGGGTAGCTGATGTGGGGCATGGCGCTCAATAACACTTCACGCTCTTTGAGCGCTTTGCGCACTAAGCTAAATTCATAGTATTCCAAATACCTAAGGCCACCATGAAATAATTTGCTTGAAACAGAAGAGGTGCCTTGGGCCAAATCGCCTTGCTCGGCAAGGCAAACACTTAAGCCACGTCCGGCAGCGTCGCGAGCTATGCCGCAGCCATTTACGCCGCCACCAATAATAAATATATCTACAGCCCTTTGGTTGGCTGATGTGTCTACAGTGCACTTTTGAGTGGTCAATGCAAAGTCCCTTGAGGTTTATGAAGCGGTATTATAAAGCGGTTGTGTTATCGGATACGTAATTCGGTTTGGGCGTCAAATACCATGACATCGTCCAAATCTAAGGCTAGATCGATGGATTCTACGCCACGCTCTAGTGCACTTCCACGCTGCTCTACAATGAGCTTTTCGCCTGTAGCTGTGTGCAAGTGCACATAGGAGACACCACCTAAATGCTCAATAATATCCACTTTAAACGGATTTGATGCTTGGCTTTGTACTAAATGCTGTGGGCGAATGCCCACTAGTAAATCAGTGCCATCTGCAGGTAAGGTGGCTTTAGAAGGTACGGTGATGTTATTCAAACCAGGCACTTTCAAAGCACCATTTTCTACCACAGCCTTCAAGAAGTTCATGCCAGGAGAGCCAATAAAGCCTGCGACAAATTTATTCACTGGATTGTTGTATAGCTCTAACGGCGAGCCTGCTTGTTCAATTCTGCCTGCTCTTAGCACCACTATTTTGTCTGCCATGGTCATGGCTTCTACCTGATCGTGGGTCACGTAGATCATGGTAGCGCCCAACTCTTTGTGCAAGTGAGCTAACTCAACCCGCATTTCTACTCTTAACTCGGCATCTAAGTTGGATAGTGGCTCGTCAAATAAGAACACTTCTGGGCCGCGCACGATGGCTCTGCCAATGGCTACACGTTGACGCTGGCCGCCAGACAAAGCTCTAGGTTTGCGATCAAGATAAGGCGTAAGCTGTAATATGTTGGATGCGTGATCCACTTTTTTGATAATTTCTTGCTTAGGGACTTTATTCATTTTTAGTCCAAAGCTCATATTTTCGCGCACACTCATGTGAGGGTACAAAGCATAAGTTTGAAATACCATGGCTACACCACGATCAGAGGCTTCTGCTTTAGTTACATCGCGCTCACCAATGTTGATGCTGCCAGCGGTGGTTTCTTCTAAGCCTGCGATCATGCGCAAAAGAGTAGACTTACCACAACCAGAAGGGCCTACAAACACACAAAAATCGCCCGCTTCAATATGTAAATCCACGCCATGGATAACCCGAATGTCATCATAATTTTTAGTGGCATTAATTAATGAAACGCTGGACATAGTGATAACCCTTTTATTTGATATGTAACTAGTGATCTTGTGAACGATTCTACATCTTACTAGCTTGTAAAGTGTCTGGTTAGAAAGTGCTTGACAAATATAGGTTCTCATACTTATTATTTGATTGCAATAAGTGAAAACAGATCTCATTATCTGGAACTTAATAACAACGGAGAACCACAATGTTGCATAATAAAAAAACGTTAGCGGCCCTATTTGCTGCCGCTTTTATGATGTCTGCAAATGCCTTTTCTGGCGAATTAGTGATTAACACTGATACGTCTGATCCAGCCCCAAAAGCCGCTTTTGAAGCTCTCATCGCAGGCTTTGAAGCTGAAAACCCGGATGTAAGTGTAACTTGGAACTTATTTGACCATGAAGGTTATAAAACGTCCATTCGTAACTTCCTTACCGCAGATGCGCCAGACTTGGCCAACTGGTATGCCGGTAACCGCATGTTGCCATACGTAAATGCAGGCTTATTTGAGCCAGTAGATGATGTGTGGGCAGCCAACGGACTAAATGATTCTTTGGCTTCTGCAGCAGCATCGATGACCATTGACGGTAAAAAGTGGGGCGTGCCTTACACTTATTACAACTGGGGTGTTTACTATCGCCCAGACATTTTTGCAGCAAATAACATTGAAGTGCCTACAGACTGGGCTGGCTTAATGGCTGCCGGTGAAACGCTTAACGCTGCGGGTATCACGCCAATTACCATTGGTACTAAGTACTTATGGACTGCTGGTGGTGTGTTTGACTACCTAAACTTGCGTACCAACGGGTACGACTTCCACATGGCGTTAACTAAGGGCGAAGTGTCTTGGACTGATGATCGTGTAAGAGCCACCATGGCCAACTGGAAAGAATTGATCGATGCAGATTTCTTCTTAGCAGACCATGCTGCCTATTCTTGGCAGGAAGCTTTAGCACCTATGATTCAAGGCAAAGCTGCCATGTATGTGATGGGTAACTTCGCAGTAGCGCCATTGCGTGATGCAGGTTTAACGGATGATCAACTCGGTTTCTTCCAGTTCCCTGTGATCGATGCAAGCATCCCGGTTGCTGAAGAAGCACCTACTGATACGATGCACATTCCTGCTAACGCAAAAAACAAGGTAGACGCGAAGCGTTTCTTGGCGTACTTGGCACGTGCTGATGTGCAAACTGAAATAAATGCTACTTTAGGTCAGTTGCCAATCAACAGTGGTTCTAGTGTGTCTGATGACAAGTTCCTACAAGCTGGTTACGAAATGTTGTCTAATACCGACGGCGGTATTGCTCAGTTCTTCGACCGTGATGCGCCTGCTGAAATGGCATCAGCGGGTATGGAAGGTTTCCAGGAGTTTATGGTTAAGCCTGAACGTCTAGATGCTATCCTTGAGCGTTTGGAAAAAACACGTAAGCGCGTTTATAAGTAAACCGTGACTTACTGCCAGCCCTTATCAATAGGGCTGGCTTTTTTCTACGCTAGTAAAACCCCCTATTAAGGATAAGTATATGAGAGACTATTGGCGCGCTAACCAGCAACGTCTGGCGCCTGTGCTGTTTCTGTTGCCAGGCTTACTCATGTTTTTGGTGTATGTCGTAGTGCCTATTTTCCAATCTGTTTCTATCAGCTTTTATGCGTGGGACGGTTTGGGTGAGAAGGAATACGTTGGCATTGCAAACTATGTTGAGCTGATGGATGACGAAGCGTTTTATACCTCTTTAAAGAACAACGTCATTTGGTTAGTGTTGTATATGCTGGCCATACCTGCAGGTTTGTTCGTGGCCTTATTTCTTAATCAAAATGTAAGAGGGATTCGTATTTACAAATCTCTATTCTTTTTTCCCTTTGTTATTTCTCAAGTTGTAGTGGGCCTGGTTTTTTCTTGGTTCTACGATCCAAGTTATGGTTTATTTAACAAAATATTAGAATTTTTTGGTGCCGAGCCTATCGCTATGTTAGCGGATGAAGACTGGGTTACTTATGGCATTATTATTGCTGGATTATGGCCCCAAACGGCCTATTGTATGATTTTATATTTAACGGGCTTAAATGCTGTAGACAGCGAGCAAATTG
>JAIBDW010000106.1 GCA_024686035.1 Oceanospirillaceae bacterium | reverse complement strand
TTGCAGGTTGACTGCCACCAGTATGGCAAACCAAATTAATAAGTCTGCAGAGCTTAGACCAAAATCTAGCGTTTCTACCACTGGCAATAAAATAGGTACGATAATCAACACAATAGGCACCCACTCTAAGGGCCAGCCTAATAAGAAAATCAATGCCAAGATGAAAAACAGCATGGCCCATGACGACATGTCAAAGGACAAGAGCAATTCGGTTAGCATTTGCGGTGTTCCTAAGTTAGAGAATACCGCACCAAAGAAGTTGGATGCGGCCACCAAAAACATGATCAACACAGTAATTTCTAGGGTTTTAATCAAGGCATCATAGGTGCCTATAACACTAAACTTCTTATAACCAATGGATAGAATTAACGATCCAAAAGCGCCACACGCAGCTGCTTCTGCTGGAGTGGCAAGGCCTGCCACAATAGAGCCCAAAGAAAAGGCAATCAACACTGTGGGCGGCACTAGCCCCATAAAGAATTCATACCACAAATCAGAAAAATAGAAGCCTTTAGGCCTCACTGCTCGGGCCCATTTAAACGCCCAAAACATGAAGCCCATCCATAGCAATGGAATCACAAGTCCTGCAAGGGGGAAGTAGGATATAGCGCCCTTGGTGCCCAACACACATAAGAATACAAACAAGCCCAAACCAGACATCACAAGCATGACCTCTAGCCCATAGTAAGGTGACGTTTCTGGCTGCTCTTCTTTAGGCAAAATAGGCCCAAGGTCAGGGTTGATCATGCAGCGGCCAATGGTGTAAATCATATACAAGCTGGCCAATAACACGCCAGGCAGTACTGCCGCACGGAATAAGTCAGTCACTGGCACTTCTAATACTGGGCCCATTACTATTAACATGATGGATGGCGGTATTAAAATGCCTAAGGTGCCACCTGCGGTAATTGCACCTGCAGATAAGCGCACATCATAGTTAGAGCGGTTCATGGTTTTAGCCGCCATAATGCCCAAAATAGTCACCGAAGCGCCCACTATGCCAGTGGCTGCTGCAAAGATCATCGACACAAATAACACGGCTACAAATAGCGCACCACGGGTACGAGACATCATCATTTGTACCGCGTTAAAAAGGCGCTCCATTAGCCCTGCTTGCTCCATCATAATGCCCATAAAGATAAACAAAGGCACCGCTACAAGTTGGTCGTTGAGCATGGTGGAGTTAACTTGAAGAGTGAGCAAGAAAAAAGCCAATTTGCTACTACCTGCAATGGATGCAAAGGCAAACCCAAGAAAAATCAAGGTAAAGGAAATAGGAAAGCCGATGAAGATAGAAAACAACATGGCCGCCAACATGAGCATACCAATCATAGGTTTTGAAATGTTTACATCACCTAGCGCACTGCCTATCCAATCACCTAATGGCAATATATCTGGATAAAACACTGAGACGAAAACACACGCCAAACCGATCAGATAGAAAGGGAAAAAGCTTAAAAACTTCGCTTCGCGTTGCTTGCCCATTTGATGGAACGCGCGAAATAGCTCAGGAAAACCTTGTAAAAACAGTAATCCTGCACCAATAGGCATAAATATACGTGCAGGCCAAAGGTAAGGCGCCCATGTGGAATCAGCACTAGCATCTTCCCAAATACCCCATTCTTCACCCCAGCCATTAAAGCCTAAAGAGTCACCCGCAAAGCCTAATGCGCTCCAAAAGAAAAACAACATGGCCGGAAAGTAGAACATCATGTACAACACGGCATCCACAGTGGCTTGGGTTTTTTTATGCCAATTGCGGAAAATAAAATCGGCACGAATATGCACACCACGCATCAAGGCATAGCCTGACGCTGCCATAAATATTACACCTCCAAGCATTCGACTGATGTCATACACCCAGGTGGTAGGCCCCAAATTCACAGCCCGCGCCAAGTCCGCCAAATCATAAGAAACCAAAAGAGCAAACATGCCACGAGAAAACACTTCGGTCACCATCACAGCCACCAAAGGAATAATAGCCAAGCAAATGACACGCCCCACCCATAAGTTCAACACATCAATAAAAGCCGTTATAGGGCGCTGCCAAGGCGTCATATCCTCTGGCGTTTCGCCAGGTTTTTCAGCGCGACGCTCTGCGATTAATTCATCAGCGATTTCAAGCTCACCAATGTCTGTTGTTTGTGTCGCCATGCGCGCTTCCTCTTATCATTGTATTTTAAAAATAGTACTTTTTTTCTTAAAGCAGCTAACTCAAGCTGATCATTACACAGTAAAAATTTATAATAGGCGTCTTAACAAAATCGCCAGAAGACTATGATAAATTTCGTTTTATCCTAATATTAATTCGTATGATAATAGCATTACAATAATTAGCCTAGCACATAGTACTAGGCCAATTTCATGTAACTATTACTTGAGACTATCAGCAAAAGCCTTACCCAAACTAGCATTAGATGCTTGCGCACCTGACCAGAAAGGCACTGCGATTTGCGCAAAGTCTTTTTGTGACTGCCAAACTTCTGCAAAGAATTCATTATCATCTGAAGCTTTTTGAAGCAGGGCTCTAGCTGCGTTCATATACTCAGGGAAATAATCTGCAGGCGTATCATGCAATTGCACACCATGGTTCTCGGTCAAGTCTTTCAAAGCTTTACCGTTCTCATAGATACGATAAGAGATCGCTTTTGACAATGAAGCATTAGCAGCTACTTCTATCGCTTTCTTTTGCAATGTTGTTAGCGAGTCATAAACATCCCCGTTTAAGTACATGTCAGCATTTACCACTACTTGGTGGAGACCTTGTAGGTAGTAATGCTTTAATACTTTTTGGAAGCCAAACACACTATCAGGCTTTGGACAGCACCATTCGGCAGCGTCAATTGTGCCTTTTTCAAGTGCCGGTAGAATGTCACCACCACCCATTGCAACAGAGGCTACGCCAATGTCTTTATAAGCTTGGCCTACCATGCCTGGAGGAGCACGGAAACGCAGCTTACGGAAGTCATCCATAGAGTTAATTGGTTCAGGGAACCAACCCAAAGCTTCTGGGCCTACAGGTTGCAACATAAAGCCTTTCACATTCACGCCCATTTCATCCCATAAACGGTCATAAAGCTCTTTACCACCACCGTATTGGAACCAAGAAAGAAAGGCGATGTTATCAAGGCCTACACCCGCTCCTGCGATAGGTGCACCAAATAGGTTAGCCGCTGGATGCTTGCCGCCCCAATAATGGGTCCAAGCAAAGCCACCATCTAGCAAACCAGCATCAATCGCATCAATGATGTCAGTGTTACCCACCACCGAACCACCAGGCAATATTTCAATGGTCACAGTGCCGTCAGTTAAGTCACTCACATCTTTTGCAAATTCCTTGAGCATGTGAACTTCATCAGATTTAGTGCCAAGAACTGATTGCACACGAATAGTCACGTCTTTTGCAACCACTGCGGTAGAGCTGATAATCAATACTCCGGCAGCAACAGCAACCTTCATTTTATTCAAAACGGACATAATGTCCTCCATTTTTATTGTTTACCTTCTCAATCACTGTTTACGTTTGCTGCATGGAAGGCTTCATGCAACATCCCAAAAAGGGACAACAGAGTTTTTACAGCTAGCCTTTCAACTACCCACTAGACAATAAATTCATGACGCCGTCATACAACAACATAATCGCCACAAATACTAATAATAAACAATCAATACAAGCAAAAAATAGATAAAAAATCTGCAAAAATCACCTGTATTAGACCTCGTTAATCAAATATCAACGCACTCCTGCAAAATCATTGCGGCTACTTTTTCACCAATCATAATGGCTGGTGCATTGGTGTTTCCTGAAGTAATAATCGGCATAATAGAGGCATCAGCGACACGCAAGCCCTCTATGCCATGCACCTTAAGCGAAGAGTCAACCACCGCCATGTCATCTTGCCCCATTTTGCAGGTACCTGTGGGATGATAAATAGTCGTGGCGGTTTCTCGTGCCCAGTCCAGAATATCAGCATCAGATGCTTCACCCACCTTTGCACCTGGGCTAAATTCTTGGGTAATGAGTGAATTCAGTGGAGCTTGCTTGGCAATGTGGCGAGCCATTTTTATACCCGCCACAATCGTTTGTTGGTCTAATTTAGTGGCTAAATAGTTTGGATGAATCTCTGGATGATCTGCAAAACGATCAGACACTATGCTTAAGTGCCCTGCACTTTGTGGGCGCATTTGTAATACAGACGCTGTAAAGGCATCAAATTTATGCGTACCTTCTGCGGGTGAATCGGCACTAAAGGGTTGGATATGAAATTGAATGTCAGGCCGGTCAGGGCTTAAATGTGATTTGACAAAGCCCGTGCCAAGGCTTGCTGCCATAGTCATGGGGCCTGTACGTTTCAACACATATTGCAGGCCAATAAGCCCCTGCTTGAACCAATTACTTATTTCTGTGTTAATAGTGCTGGCTGCGCATTTAAACACTGGCCTTGCTTGCAAATGATCTTGCAAATTTTGCCCCACACCTGGCAACTCTTTCACTATGTTAATCTTATGAGGGCTAAGCTGATCTGCACTGCCTATGCCAGACACCATGAGCAATTGTGGTGAACCTATGGCACCGGCACACACGATAACTTCTTTATTCGCCTTGAGTAAGCCATCTGCCAACTGCACCCCTACAACACGCTTGCCTTCAAACAACAGTTTTTCAACGCAAGAATGGGTAACAATGGTAAGGTTATTGCGGCTGCGCGCTGGATTAAGATAGGCAACAGCAGAGCTGCAGCGCCTGCCTCTTCTGGCGGTGAGTTGAAACAAACCCACGCCTTCTTGGTCTGCACCGTTGTAGTCTTTATTTTCAGGATAGCCACAATTTTGTGCGGCTTCTAGCCATGCATCTACCACAGGTCTACTTACGCGAGTCTTTGACACTGTGAGCGGCCCACCTTGGCCTCGTAGTGGACTGCTTTGGCCTTGCCAATCTTCAGAGCGTTTGAAATAGGGCAAGACATTGTCCCACTCCCAGCCTTTATTACCTAGGTTTGCCCAATCGTCAAAGTCTTGCGCTTGTCCACGCACATACAGCAAACCATTTATTGAGCTGCTTCCCCCTAATACCTTGCCTCTTGGCCAAGGGATTGAGCGGCCATTAAGGCCAGCACAAGGTTTGGTTTTATAACACCAATCTGTGGATGGGTTACCCATGGTTTTGAAGTAGCCCACTGGAACATGGATCCAAGGGTTTAGATCTCGGCTTCCTGCTTCTAGCAATGCGACGGTATGGCAGCCATCTTGTGACAATCGGTTTGCAACAGCACAACCGGCTGAGCCTGCTCCCACCACAATGTAGTCATATTGTCTTTGCATCACCAACCTCTTATTAATACAAATATCAATAAATGAGACTTTTTAGCTCATTTTATGTATCATATCTACAGAAAAACACATTAAATCATTGAACTCAAGTTTTTATTGAAGATTGCGTTAACATAGCGCCTACATACATAACTCAAAGGAAAGTAGAGATCGTGTCTGATTCACAAAGAATAGCGACTAATATGAGGTTGTTTTACATACTCGATGTGCTGGCCACACAACAATCGCCTCTGACGCCATCAGAGATAAATCAGCACTTAAACTGGTCCAAACAAACCGTACATAGATTATGTAAGTCCATGGTAGAAGAGGGTTTCTTGCAATATGATGCCAATGGCAAACGGCTGTTACCAAGCCCTAGCTTGCGCACTTTGGCCAACGGCTTACTGACCAGTGACTGGCATGGAAGTGCCAAACATCAAATTTTAGAAAAGCTCAGCGGTAAGGTAAAAGAGACCGTCAACTTTGTTATTCCAGAACGTCCAGGAATGATTTATCAAGACAGAGTACAAACTAACTGGGCATTTCAAATCCATCTACCCATCGGTAGTCATGTACCGTTTTATTGCACCGCCAGTGGTAAAACCTATCTTGCCAGCCTAAGCCCCAAAAACCGCCGCAGTATGGTAGAAAGCTT
>JAIBDW010000016.1 GCA_024686035.1 Oceanospirillaceae bacterium | reverse complement strand
GCTTTACCACTTCTTCAAAATCACTGCCCTCAGGTACTAAGTCCAACATAGACAGGCGATAAATGATGATGAATTTTTCCCCCACTCTCTGGCGCACACGCTTAACCACTTCAACAGCAAGACGCATGCGATTATCATAACTGCCGCCCCATTCATCATCACGATGATTAGTGCGAGTGACAATGAATTGATTTAAAAAATAACCCTCACTGCCCATGATTTCCACACCATCATAACCCGCATTTTGAGCTAGCTTTGCGCTTTGAGCAAAATCTTCAATCTGTTGCTGGATGTCTTCTTTTGCCACTTCTTTAGGGGTGAAAGGGTTTATAGGGGCCTTGATAGCCGATGGGGCAATGGCATTAGGGCTATAGGCGTAGCGACCTGTATGCAATATTTGCATACATATTTTGCTTCCGGCTTTATGGACCGCATCAGTGATCAATTGGTGTTGAGCCACCTTTTTCTCATCATCAAGGGATGCAGACCCTACAAAGGTTAAGCCTTGCTGATTTGGTGAAATACCACCAGTGACCATCAGACCCACACCACCACGGGCGCGTTCAGCAAAATACTGCGCCAAACGTTCAAAACCCTCTTTAGCCTCTTCTAAACCTGTGTGCATTGAGCCCATGATGACGCGGTTTTTTAACTGGGTAAAACCTAGATCCAACGGGGCCAATAAATGAGGATAGGGTGATGACGACGCGCAGTTAGGAGCAGAGGTAGCAGAAGACGGCATAATTAAAACGATTGTTTGATTTCTAAGTAGCCAGATTAGAGCTTGTGGTTAAGCGGGTCAAGTAAGGTGTGATTTATGACTAAAAAGTCAAAGCAGCGGCTGTGCTTTATCTAGTAATGTGTCATTAGCCTTGTAGGGCAGTGCAGTTTTTGCCCACCGCATATAACCTGCGATTTGCGCGTCTTCGGTCTCACAAAACTGTTTAATAGCGTCATCAAAGCCTTTTTGAGCCAAATAATGGTAAGAGTGCGTGGTTTTGGGTATAAACCCTCTAGCCAATTTGTGTTCGCCTTGGGCGCCAGCATCAAAATGGGCAATGTTATTAGCGATGCAATAATCAATACCCTGATAATAACAAGTTTCAAAATGCAGAAATTCCACTTCTTCCAAACAGCCCCAATAGCGTCCATAAAGGGTTTTATCATCTACAAAAAATAACGCATAAGCTAAAGGTGTTGATGGGTTTGATGCTGTCACTAACATTAGCTTTTCGGGCATTTGAGTGAGCAGGGCGCAGAAAAATTCATAGGTTAAATAACCTTGTTGTCTGCGCTTTAAATAGGTGCTTTGGTAACAGGCATAAAACTCTTCTAGCGCTTGCAAACTAATGTCTTGGCCTTGTTGCCATGTGAATGTAATACCTTGTTCGGCGATAACTCGGCGTTCTTTTTTAATGGACTTTCGCTTGCGTGAGGTGAGTCTGGCGGTAAAGTCTTCAAATTGGCTGTAGTGATGATTGTACCAGTGGTATTGGCAGCCTGTGCGCTGATGCCATGATTGCGCTTTGGCAAATTTCCAATCAGGTTCTTGAGCAAACAACCAGTGCCAGCTACTCAGTTTTAGTTGCGCGCACATGTGGGGCAGCTGCGCGCTTAAAAAAGACAACACTTGGGTTAAATTTGCGTCTTTAGTTAACAACACTCGTGGGCCTGCACAAGGGGTAAAAGGCACAGCACTAATGAGCTTTGGGTAATAATCTAAGCCATAACGTTCATAAGCATTGGCCCATTCAAAATCAAACACATATTCGCCCCAAGAGTTGGTTTTCACATAACTTGGAATCAGTGCAATGGGTTGGCCGTCATCTTTTATCTCAAGGTGCAACGGCTGCCAACCGGTGTTACCACCCACGCTGCCACTTTTTTCTAAAGCAGCATGAAAGGCATATTGGCTAAAGGGGTCTGCCTCACCACTGAGGTATTTTTGCCAGCGACTTTGGCCTAGTTCAAGGGTGCTTGGGTGTATGTGAAGTTGCATGAAAGAGGGCACATAGGTAGCTGAGTGTGAAATGGATGATGCTAAGCCCAGCATACAATAATAATGTCCCTAACAACATTAAATACACCTTAATCCAATGTAAATTGTGTACTTTGCTGTATGAATAAGTGATCTAATCCAGCAGGTGTCAATCATCCTATTGAAAGCTTTGCATAACATCATGTAATGTATGTGTTAGCTTTTATGTCGTTTGACCCATCCTGCTAGCAGCTTCTACACTGCTAGTGTTTTGATCAGCTTGTTAGTTATACCCGCCAGATCATTTAGACCATTAGACAACACGAGATTACTATGCAATTCAACGGTATATATGTCCCTGTCATTACGCACTTTAATGACGACTTCTCCATCAATGAGGCAGGCACCATGTCGATCATAGACGGTGCTATTAATGCCGGCGTGCAGGGCATTATAGTGGGAGGCACCACAGGTGAATACTACGCCATGGACATGGCCGAGCGTGTACGCATATTTCACCTAGCCAAAGAAGCAGTAGCAGGTAGAGTGCCGTTAATTACAGGAGTAGGGGCGCTGCGCACTGAAGATGCTATTTATTTTGCTCAAGAGGCAGATAAAGCGGGTGCGGATTGCTTGCTACTGGGAGCACCCTATTACGCCATCCCTACCTCAGAAGAACTTGTGCGCCACTGTCTATCAGTAGAGCGTGCCACAGAATTACCGATCATGTTGTATAACTTTCCAGATCGCACCGGTGCGCCTATGGATGAAGCGTGTATAGAGCGTTTGAGTATGCGGCCTAATTTTTGCGCCATTAAAGAAAGTAGTGGTGACATTAATCGAGTGCATTTACTAGCTCGCCGCTTCCCTCATGTACAGCTTAGTTGTGGTATGGACGACCAAGCGTTAGAGTTTTTTGCATGGGGTGCAACCAGCTGGGTAGCAGGGGCAGCTAACTTCTTACCCAAAGAGCATTACGCGCTCTACCATGCATGTGTCATAGAGCAAGACTTTGTTAAAGGCCGTAAAATCATGACGGCGTTATTACCGCTTATGCAAACCCTTGAGCAAGGGGGTAAATTTGTTCAGTGCATCAAATATGGTTGTCAGTTAGAGGGCATTATTACAGGCCCCGTACGTAAGCCACTTCGAGATATGAATAAAGAGCTTAAACGAGAATTTGAAGTGACCGTTCACACGGTTAAAACCACCATTGCACAAATTTGTAACTCTTCAAAAAAGGCATAACCTCATGTTAACTCAAGCAGAATACCTTGCCCTTGCGGCGCAGATAGACTTTCCAACTAACGCTTTTATCAATGGCACCTATACCCCTGCTATAAGTGGTGACACTTTCACCACCACAAACCCCGCCACTGGGGAAGCCTTGGCGCAAATTAGCGCCTGTGATAGTAATGATGTTGATGTTGCTGTAGACAAAGCTCGCCAAGCCTTTGAAGCAGGTGTGTGGAGCAAAAAACACCCAAGCCAGCGCAAACAAGTGATGATCAAGTTTATCAAGCTAATCAAGCGTAACGCAGCGCAACTTGCCGTAATGGAGGCTCTTGAAAGTGGTAAACCCATTAAAGATTGCGTGACTATAGATGTGCCTGAAACCATTGATTGCATACAATGGCATGCCGAGGCTATTGATAAAATCTATGATCAAATGTCACCCTCTGGTGATGCGTCTATGGGCCTAATACAACGTGAGCCAATGGGTGTGGTGGCCTGTGTATTGCCATGGAACTTCCCAATGCTTATGGCCGCGTGGAAGCTTGGCCCAGCTTTAGCGTCAGGTAATAGCGTGATCCTTAAACCTGCTGAACAAACGAGTATGACCTGTTTGCGTTTGGCTCAATTAGCTCATCAAGCTGGCGTGCCTGCTGGCGTGATTAACGTGTTGCCTGGCATGGGTGAAACGTGTGGTAAAAGTTTAGGTTTGCATAGTGACATTGATGCCGTGTCTTTTACGGGGTCTACAGAAGTAGGTCGATTATTTCTCCAGTACTCAGCTCAAAGTAACTTAAAACGGGTAGTGTTAGAGTGCGGTGGTAAAAACCCATGTATCGTCTTAGATGATGCGGAACGTTTAGATGAAGTAGCGCAGCACGTGGTTAACGCCGTGTTTTGGAATATGGGTGAAAACTGTTCGTCCAACTCACGCCTAATAGTACATAGTGCGATAAAGGCGCCATTGATTGAAAAAGTCATCGAAAAGGCCCGTGATTGGATCACAGGAGACCCAATGGATCCAAGTAATGCCCTTGGTGCTATGATCAGCCAAGAACACTTTGACAAAGTAATGGGTTACATAGAAGGCGCCAAGCAACAAGGTGCTAAGCTGATATTAGGTGGTAATCAGATCAAACAGACAGGGCCGCTAGCCCAAGGTTGGTTCATAGAGCCTACCATTTTCGATGAAGTCACACCCAACATGTCCATTGCCCAAGAAGAAGTGTTTGGCCCAGTATTGTCAATAATGACAGTGAACAGTGCAACACAGGCAGTGGAACTGGCCAACGATACTTGTTTTGGCTTGCACGCCAGTGTATTTACTAGCAATGGTCGCCGCGCACTCAATGTGGCCAAGGCCATTAAAGCAGGTACTGTGAGTGTAAATTGCTATAGCGAAGGAGATATGACAACGCCCTTTGGTGGTTATAAACAGTCAGGTTTTGGTGGGCGTGATAACTCACTGCAAGCCCATGACCAGTACACAGAAACTAAAACCATCTGGTTGGATTTATCCACTGAGTCAGATTCGGAACTAGATTAATGACCGTTGCTAAACACCTTCCAGATTATGAAAATGATTGTGGTTGGTATAAAAATCTACCTAAAAGGCAGCCTAAGGCTAGCCTAAAAGGTGCAATTTCCGCAGATATTGTGGTGATTGGGGCAGGTTTTACTGGCCTTGCTGCAGCTAGACGGTTGGCGCAGCTTGCCCCTGAAAAACACATTGTTTTATTAGACGCTTTAGCCATTGCGATGGCGTCTTCTGGGCGTAACTCTGGCTTTATGATTGATTTGCCCCACACCTTAAATAGCCATGCCTATACCACTGACACCAAAGCTGACCTTAATATGATCGCCTTTAACCGCTCAGGCATTGCCTATGCTAAAACTGTGGTTGAAGAACATGATATTGCCTGTGACTGGAGTGAATCAGGCAAGATACATGGTGCTACTTCAGCCACGGGTAGTAAGAGTTTGCTAGACTATGGTAAAGGCTTAGAGACTCTAAATGAGCCTTTTAGCCTGTTGTCACAACAGCAGATGCAAGACATGACAGGCTTAGACTATTATCACAGTGGTGTGTTTACCCCAGGCACAGTGATGATGCAGCCAGCCGCATTTGTACAAGGTTGTGCAGATCATCTGCCAGATAATGTGAGCTTATATGAAAATACTCCGGTTACGCAGTACCTTTGGGGTACAGCAAGAGGTACAAAAGGCACTACAAACCAAAGCCCAATAAAACCGCACGTATTAATCACGCCTCATGGCCAAATCACTGCAGCTCAGGTGCTGTTATGTAATAACGGATTTGCACAAAATTTTGGCCAACAAAAGGGCCGCTTGGTGCATGTGTGTACCTATGGCAGCATGACTGGCCCCATGAATGAAGATCAACAACAACGTTTAGGCGGCCAAAAGAGTTGGGGGTTGATTCCCTCACACCCAGCAGGAGCAACCATTCGGCGTACTATAGATCAAAGGTTGCTGATTCGAAGCGTATTTACGTGTAACCCTAACCTTAAATATGAACAATCTAAGCTTAAAAGCATTAAGGCTCAGCATGAAAACAGCTTTAAGCGCCGTTTTCATATGTTGCCAGAACTAGAGTTTGAAGACACATGGGGAGGCTTGTTATGTATGTCTAATAATGAAGCCAGTTTCTTTGGTGAATGTCAGCCCAATGTATTCGCTGCAGTATGTCAAAATGGTTTAGGTATAGCGCGTGGCACTGCTTCTGGTAAATTGTTAGCCGAATTAGCCTTAGGACATCACAGTGAGTTACTCCAGCAGCAGCTGGCCCAAGCTGGCCCAAGCTGGATGCCACCTCAAATCATTACTAACTTAGGTGTAAGTGCAACCATTGCCTTACATGAAATGAGAGCAGGCAAAGAAGGCTAACAAAGCTAATAAACAGTCTAAAAGCTATTTAACAACCACTGGCTTAAAGCTTGCACATCAGGGTGATGGGCTAGGTTAGACTTAATCGCTAAATAGTAGCCTCGGCCTGTGTCCCATGTTTGATCAGTTAGGCGCACAAGCTTGCCCTGAGCGACCAAATCCCCCGTGGTGTGCTCAAAACCCAATGCAATGCCTTCACCTTCTAGCACCGCTTGAATTAACATGGGGTAGTTATTGAAGGTAAAGCCTGCCGGTATTTTTAAGACTTCTTTGTTGTCTAGGTCTTGCACGTCAAAGTGTTTTAACCACGCAGGCCAATCAATGGCATCCCAGCCGATGTTATCCCACAGTTGTTCATCTAAATGTAATAATCGATGATCAAGCACATCACTAGGTGCTTGTGGCCTTTGTTTGTGAAGCAGATATTCTGGGCTACACACCGGGTAAACCTGTTCCGAGAATAAATAATGAGTTTCATTGCCCTGTAGCTGATTGTTACCGCATGTTAGGGCTAGGTCCACCTTGTCGGAGCGTAATTCTTGGGCATTATCTGAAGCAATAACGTGCACTTTTACATCAGGATATTGCTGGTGAAATGCACGTATGCGAGGCATTAACCAAAAACTTGAAAACGCCAATGTGGAGGCGATGGTAATTTGCCCTGTGGATTTTGTGCGACGTATATCATTACTTACGCTAGCAATGTGGCCTAAACCCATGGTGACCGCTTGAAATAGCTTATGGCCATCTTTAGTTAGCTCTATACGGCGTTGAGTCCGGTGAAATACACTGCACCCCAATTGTTCTTCTAAACGTTTCACTTGCCTGCTCACCGCCGCTTGAGAAACACAAAGCTCGTTAGCTGCTAAGGTGAAGCTTAAATGCCTTGCTGCAGCTTCAAAGGTGACTAAGCCGTTAATTCCAGGTAGTTGCTTGCGTAACAAAATCACTCTCCTTGTTATCTTATACTTTGCTTTAGTACGATTAAAAATAACATAAGGTTATGCATTGGTATAAAAATGTAGTTTGAATATTAACTCAAAAATACCTAACTTATAACATTAATATTCAGTGGGAGTGGGCATGACAAGAGCATTTGAAGAGGCGACAAAGCCTGTGCGTGGTCAGCGCAGTGGCGGACGTAGCAACAGACAACGTTTACGTAGCCATAACATTGAACAAATGTTGCCTCATTTACGCCATGGCTTACCCTATACGCAGCCTATGGATGCAGACCAAATAGCCAAAATCGATGATGCATCCATGGCCATTTTAGAAGAAGTGGGGGTGATATTTCGAGACCCTATCGCACTAGAAGACTGGCGCAAAGCAGGAGCTAGAGTAGAAGGTGAGCTGGTAAAGTTTGATAGACACCATATTCGTGAACTGATAAAGAGCATTCCTAGTGATATTGAATACCATGCTCGCGATCCTGAAAAAAACCTCAAACTAGGCGGGCGCAATTGTATGTTTGTGCCCATGACAGGGGCGCCTTTTTTACGAGACTTAGAAGATAAAAGGCGTAGTCCCACCCTGGATGACTTGGCTATGTTTCATAAGCTGGCCCACATGAGTCCAGCCCTGCATTCATCAGCCCATCATATTGTAGAACCGATGGATCATGCCGTGCCATGGCGGCACTTACGCATTACCCATTCTTCTATGAAGTATTCAGACAAAACCTTCATGGGTATGACCACCTCTGGCAAAAATGCAGAAGATGTCATGAGTATGTGTGATATTTTATTTGGTCAAGGCTATATAGACGATCATCCTGTGACCACAGGTAATATTAATGGTAACTCGCCCTTAGTATGGGATGCCACTATGCTGGGTGCCTTAAGGGCGTTTGTAAAACGCAATCAACCCGTGCTTTGTTCGCCTTTTGTTTTGGGTGGCGCTAATACTCCAGCATCTACTGTGCCCTCAGTGGTGCAACTTAATGCCGAAGCTTTATCGGCCTTGGCTTATACCCAAGTAGTGAGAAAAGGAGCGCCGGCTGTGTATGGGCATTATTTGGCCACGGTATCCATGCAATCTGGAGCCCCCATGGCGGGCACACCAGAAATTTGCTTAATGAACTTTTTAATTGGGCAAATGGCACGCCATTATGATGTGCCTTGGCGCACCTCTAACACTTTGGGCGGTGCTAAGGTATTAGACGCCCAAGCAGGTTATGAAAGTGGCGTAAACTTGATGGCAGTGATGATGTCTGGAGCCAATTATATTTGGCATTCAGCCGGTTGGAATGAAGCTGGTATGCACTGTTCGGTGGCTAAATTTATGGTGGATGCCGAGCAATGTGCGATGGCCTATCGCATGGCACAGGGGCCGCGTTGGGATGATTTTGACGAAGCTCTGGCAGCAGTTCGAGATGTGGGCCCTGGTGGGCACTACCTTGGCCACGCACATACACAAGACAATTTTCAGCGGGCCTTTTACATGCCCAAGTTGTTAGACAATAATAATATTGAACAATGGATGGCTAACGGCTCTAAAAGCATAACACAAAGGGCGCTCAATTTAGCCAAGGCAAAGTTGGATGAATATGAAGAGCCAAAAATAGACCAAGCCATTAACGATGAGTTGTTAGATTTTATTGCCCGTCGTGAGTCTGAAATACCAGATGATGGTGGGCTAAACGAAGATTATTAATCTATCCTTAAAAAATAATCAAAAAAAAACTAACAAAAGGCAGTGATACCTTTTGTTAGCTTTGATGGATCTTAGTTGCTACTCAAATTTACCGTTTGGTGAATTCTGGGTAGGCTTCTACACCACATTCTGAAACATCTACACCAGCATATTCATCTTCTTTGCTAACGCGTAAACCAAACACTTGCTTGATGATAAACCAAACGATAAAGCTGGCTCCAAATACCCAAACAAAGATAGTGGCGGCACCGATCAATTGACCTGTAAATGTAGCTGCTGAATTAGTCACAGGCACTAACATCAAGCCTAGTAGGCCAGCACTACCGTGTACTGAAATTGCTCCAACAGGATCGTCTAGCTTTAGTTTATCTAGGGCTAAGATACTAAACACTACTAATACACCACCTAACGCGCCAAACAGGCTAGCTTCAAGTGCTGTGGGAGTAGATGGCTCAGCAGTAATAGTTACAAGACCTGCTAGAGCGCCGTTAAGCATCATGGTTAGATCGGCCTTACCAAACTTCAAGCGAGCTACAATAAGGGCGGCGATGGCGCCTGCTGCAGCGGCTGCGTTGGTATTAAGAAACACCATGGCTACGGAGTGAGCAGAGTTGATGTCACCAAGCTTAAGCACAGAGCCACCGTTAAAGCCAAACCAACCCATCCACAAAATAAATGTGCCTAAGGTTGCCATAGGTAGGTTTGCACCCGGGATGGCTTTAATTTCGCCATTAGGGCCATACTTGCCAATACGTGCACCCAACAAAAGCACACCAGCTAGAGCTGCTGCAGCGCCTGCCATGTGCACAATGCCTGAGCCAGCAAAGTCTGAAAAACCAAGGTCGCCAAGGTTGTACCAGCCAAATACGTCGTCACCATTCCAAGTCCAAGCGCCTTCCATAGGGTAGATGAATCCAGTCATCACCACGGCAAAGGCTAAAAATGACCAGAGCCTCATACGCTCAGCGACTGCGCCAGATACAATAGACATAGCAGTGGCAACAAATACAACCTGAAAGAAGAAATCTGAGGCTGAAGAATACACAGAAGCACCACCAAAACCTTCGGCGGCAGAATCGGCTAACACTTGCGCAGAATCAATGGTGTGGATATCTCCTAAAAGCCAGCCTCCACCATACATAATCTGATAACCCATGATCAAATACATGGCACAAGCGATAGAATATAGCGCAAAGTTCTTTGTAAGAATTTCTGTGGTGTTTTTACTGCGTACTAAGCCTGCTTCAAGCATAGCAAAGCCTGCAGCCATCCACATTACTAAGGCGCCACAAATTAAAAAGTAAAACGTGTCCAGGGCAAACTGGAGTTCATATAGGTTATTTTCCATGAGGTTCTCGTTAAGTAGTTGTGATTACTAATCTCACTATTGCTATAATCGTGCCAAATTAATTAAATCTATGTAAAACAATGGCTTATAGCGATTTATCTTATTTCAGATTTTTCCCTAATACCACTTTTGGTGCGTTTAAACCTTCAATGGGCGTCTGCGCACTAGTTTAGAGCAATTAATAAAAACCCAATATTCATGCTCAATAGGATCAAATTAAACCCGCCTAATTGGCCTATTAATGATTGTTTGATACACTGATAAATCACTCTTTTTGGATGACTAACTTTGACTTATTTAGCCGCCGCCATTGATCTGGGTTCTAATAGTTTTCACGTCACTGTCGTTGATACTAGCCAAGCACCATATAGGGTTGTGAGCAGGGTTGGAGAAAAGGTTCAATTGGCTGCAGGTTTAGATGAGCACAGCCTTTTAAGCCAACAATCCATTGCACGTGGGCTTGCGTGTTTAGAGCGTTTGGCGCCTATGCTTGAAAAAGTATCGCCCAAACACCGCTATGTGGTTGCCACAAACACCTTACGTGTGGCGCAAAATAGAGCAGATTTTACTACTGCAGCACAAGTGATACTGGGAGTGGACATTAATGTGCTCACTGGTGAAGAAGAGGCTGCGCTAATTTTTACTGGAGTCATTAGTGACTTAAGTATTGCCGCCCACAAACCCTATGAAAAATTAGTCATCGATATAGGTGGTGGCAGCACTGAGATTGTTGTTGGTAAAAATAGCCCCAAGCACTTACAAAGTTTTGCAATGGGTTGCGTGGCTTTTAGCCATAATTACTTTCCTCAGCGAAAAATTACTAAAACACATCTTCATAACGCTATTGAAGCCGCTCAAACCATTATTGAATCATCTCAATTAAACCCGTCAAGCACCTCAGAAGCGATTTGGCAGGGCTGGCAAGTGTGTATTGGTTCGTCTGGCACCATGAAGGCATTAATCGCACTAAGTGCACTAGAAGAGGGCGGTATGCCTTACCTAAATAGAGCTTCAATGGCAAACATAGAGCAGCAGCTATTGGCTTTTGACTATTTAGATGATGTAAGCATCAAAGGGGTGCGAGAAGATCGTGGTGAGGTGTTACCCGCAGGCTATGCCATACTCATGGGCATCATGCGTAGCTTAAACTTAGATCGGATTTATTTTTCAACAGGGGCATTGCGCGAAGGCGTGTTGCTAAGGGCTCTGCAACACTGGGTATAACAGTTGTTGTAAAAAAATGGGTGATTAAGCAAGTAAGAAAACTGGTAGGAAAGGTAGCAAGAGGGTGAGATTAAAACTTACCTAGACACAGTGTGATTGGCCTAGGTAAGTTTATATTAAACGCCGTGCTATACCGCTAGATACTCTTCACGAAGTGCTTTGTTATCCAACACTTCTTGAGCTGTACCTGTAAACACTATTTCACCAGAATCGATGATGATGGCATGGTCGGCTAACTTAAGCGCGGCCACAGCATTTTGTTCAACGATAATAGTAGTAATGCCCATAGTTTGAACTTCTTTAAGCATACGTTCAATTTCTTGTACGATCACAGGGGCCAAACCTTCATACGGCTCATCAAGCAAAAGAAGCTTTACATCCCTTGCCAAGGCGCGCGCTAAGGCTAGCATCTGCTGTTCGCCACCAGAAAGAGAAGAGGCTTCTTGTTTGCGTCTTTCTTCTAGTTTGGGGAAATGACTATAAATCTTTTCCAAACTCCAACCTAAAGGCTTTGCGATTTGGGCCAGAATGATGTTTTCTTCAACCGTTACACCAGGGATGATACGTCGATCTTCACACACCAGCTGAACGCCAGCACGAGCAGCTTCATGAGCTTTCATTTCGTGCAGTGGTTGGTTGTTCAACCAAATTTCGCCGCTGCTTACTGCAGGCTCGGCGGCTCTGGCAATTGATCTTAGGGTAGAAGTTTTACCTGCACCATTGCGTCCTAGAAGGGCAACAATATCACCTTCTGGGATGTCAAAAGACACCCCTTGCACGACGTAGCTTTCGCCATAAAAGGCGTTGAGCTCTCGGCATGAAAAGAAAGCTTGAGGCGCATCTGTTGTTTTGTCGTTCATAATTTACGTCCTTATGCCCTAATTAAACTTGAGCTTCGCCAAGATAGGCTTCAATTACTTTTGGATGGCCTTTAATTTCATCTGGAGAACCTTCGGCAATGATTTGGCCTTGAGCTAACACAGAGATTTTTTCAGCCAGTGAGAACACTACGTTCATGTCGTGTTCTACAATCACTTTAGTAATGCCATCTTGCATGCTGTTAAGCAGCTCGATGGTTTTTTCGGTTTCATGGCGCGCCATGCCCGCTGTGGGTTCATCAAGTAGCAAAAGCTGCGGCTTGTTGGCCAAACAAATGGCCATTTCCAAGCGGCGCTTATCACCACGTGACAGGCTGCTTGCCAGCGAGTGCATGTGATTCTCTAAACCTAGCTCACAGATCTGTTGCTCTGCAAATTCGATCAGAGGGCGTTGCTTAGATCGGCCCTCAAACATGTTGAGGTTGAAAGAGCCGTCTCGCGCCGCAAAAACAGGAATAGTCACATTTTGAAGAACGGTCAATTCAGGAAAAACAGCAGGGGTTTGGAATACTTTAGCAATACCCAACTGGTTAATGTCGAACGAGTTCACATTAAGCAGTGGTTTGCCGTCAAACATCACCGAACCATCATCGGGCTTAAGCATGCCTGTTAACACATTTAAGAGGGTCGATTTACCCGCACCATTAGGCCCGATAAGGGCATGGGTGGTGCCTTTTTCAACTTTTAAATTAACGTTTTGTAAGGCTTTTAAACCACCAAAACTTAAAGATACTTGATGTATATCTAATATAGCCATGATTCAGTTCCTTATTCGCCGTCAACGGTAGTGAAGTAGCGCTTTTTCAGGCGAGCAATGCCTTCCATAAAGCCACCTGGCATGAAGATAACTACAGCCATAAAGATTGCACCTAAAACGAGCAACCACTGTTCGCCTAGGTCTACAGATAGTACGTTTTCAAAGTAAAGCATGAAGCCTGCGCCTAACATTGGGCCAATTAGGGTGCCCACGCCGCCGATGACTGACATGATGACCACTTCTCCAGACTGATGCCAGCCTAAGAATTCGTGTCCAACAAATGGCTCATAAACAACCATGAGAGCGCCTGCAACTGCCGCATAGAAAGCACTAATGACAAAGGCTAGCAATTTGTATTTACGGGCATTGATGCCCGTATACTCTAGTCGCGTTTGATTAGACTTAATGGCTTTCATCAACAAACCTACAGGAGAGCGCTCTATTCTCTTTGCTACATAGAACAAAATGATCGCCACAATAGTAACGAAGTAGAAAACACTAGCGCCCTGCATTTTAATGTCAAAAAGCATTGGGGTAGGCATACCGGTTAGGCCGTTTTCGCCGCCAGTCCATGTCTGTAGCATTGCCATAGCCATAGAGTGGAACATTTCTGCAAACGCAAGCGTTAGAATAGAGAAATATATTCCAGTTCGTTTAAGAGTCAACAAACCCACCATTACCGAAACTAACGTCGCCAAAAGAACAGCGACAAACATAGCCGGAAGAATATTGTCTGAAAAACTCTTCAACATTATTCCCGTGGTATAAGCAGCGATACCAAAGAAGGCCGCATGGCCAAACGAGAGATAGCCTGTAAACCCAAGTAAGATATCAAAACCAACGACAAAAATGCAGAAGATCATGATCTTGGTGTCAAGTCCTGAATAGCCTCCCATAAGAGGAAACCAAAAAGGCATAGTCAGCGCAATCAGCGCAAACACTAAGACGACTTTGTTGTATTGCCAAAAATTAGCTTGCTTAGTCATTATTCAAAAACTCCTTTGGAGCCCAATAAACCGCGCGGGCGAACCAATAAAACAACCACGGTGATTAGGTAAATAATTATAGTGTTAGCATTGATATAGGGTGCAGTGAAGCTTTGCGCCATACCTATTAATACTCCAGCCAGCACCGCGCCACCTAGTGAACCCATGCCGCCAATAACTACGACTAAGAATGAGGGTACAAGTAGGCCCATGCCAACTTCTGGTGAAACTTGAGTTACCGGGCCGCCAAATACACCAGCGATACCAGCAATCATGGCACCTAAGCCAAACACCACCATAAACCTACGATTAATGTTTACGCCTAAGAATTGCAACATTTCCGCATCACGCATACCCGCGCGGATGACTAAACCAAAGCGTGTTAGGTGAAGTAATGCGAATACAGCCGCTACAGTGACAATCGAAACGGCCACTAAGATCATGCGCCACTTGGGATACACGACAAAACCTTCAAGGAAAGGTAGGTATTCATGTAAGAAAAGAATACCGTTGCCCCAACCTGGGATAGCGAAAGGAATATTGTTGGCACCAAAAACCCACTTTAAAAGCTCTTGAATGACAATGGCTAGACCAAAAGTCACTAGGATTTGGTCCGTATGTGGCCGATCATAAAATCGTTGGATCAGACCGCGCTCTAGTAACACCCCAATGACAAAAAGTAGGGGAGGTACAATGATGAGTGCGTACGTAAATCCGAAAGCGTTATTGATACTAACCGCTAAATAAATAGCGATGAGATAAAGGGCACCGTGAGCAAAGTTAACTACGCCCAAAGTTCCAAAAATAAGTGTAAGGCCCAGAGCAATGAGCACATAAATGGAACCCAGCTGTAAGCCGGTTAAGATAGATAGGGTAAAAGCGTTGAGCGTCATATCCATTGTGGAGATACTCCCATTGGTTGCTGTGGCAAATTCATTGTTTAATTTTATCTTAGTTTAAATAAAAACGGGCCAGCGTTAAACTGGCCCGTATGGGTCAATACATTCAGCTTATGCTGGGATGTATGGACCTAACTCACCGCCAAAGATGGCTGGATCGTAGTCCACGGTTGCCGCATCCACTTGATCAACGATCTTAAGATAGTCGAATTCGCTGGTACGTGCAGAAGGTGATTTACCCTGCATAACCAAGATGTCCTTAATACACTGGTGATCAGAACCACGGTATAAGGTTTCGCCGTTACCAGCGCCAGTGAATTTAAAGTCTTCAAGGGCTTTGATAACTTCTGGTGGGTAAAAAGTACCAGCCATTTCACATGCGTTAGCATACAAAAGAGTCTGTACGTAACATGTGTGAGCAGCCTGTGAAGGTGGGAATCCATATTCATCAGTAAAGGACTTAACAAATACTTGTGAGCCTTCATCTTGTAGAGCCCAGTTCCAACCCGAGGTGCCTAATACACCGTCGATGTTTGCAGAACCAGCACCTTTAGCCATCAAGCGGCTGTATAAAGGCACTACGATTTCTAGATTCTTACCGTTTTTCTGCATGTCACGCATGCCGAAGTTTACAGCGTTGGTTAGAGAGTTAACCATGTTTGCGCCGTAGTGGTTCAAGATTAGAACGTCTGCATCTGAGTTCAGTACTTGTGACAAGTATGAAGAGAAGTCAGTAGTCTTCAATGGCGTCATGATGTTGCCAGCGGTAGACCAACCTTCTTTCTCGGTAAACTCTTGCATAGACTCTTGCTGGGTGTGGCCCCAAGAGTAGTCAGCTGTTAAGTGGAAAGCGCGACGGTCTTTGCCGTATTCTTTACTCAATACAGGAGATAGTGCCTTACCTGTCATGTGAGCGTTGAAGAAATGACGGAAGCCATAACGCTGCTTGTCCTTACCAGTTGTGTCGTTAGAGTGAGTCAAACCACACATAAAGATAATACCTAACTCATTACACAAGTACTGCTGTGCAATAGCGATACCAGAAGATGAACCACCAGTAACCATGATTACTTTATCACGCTCGATCATACGACGAGCAGATGTGCGAGAAGCATCAGCGTTAGTTTGTGTGTCACCAGTTACATAAGTAACTTTCTTGCCCAAAATGCCGTTACCGGTCAATTTGCTTGGCTTAAGGGTGTCGAGCATGCCGCCACCGTTGTTCAAATGCTTAACAGCTAACTTATAGGCACGTAATTCGTCAGCGCCTTCGTCGGCGTATGCGCCAGTTTGTGGTACGTTAAAACCAAGTACAACTTCACTACCTTTAACAGGGTAGTTACCAATGGCTTCTTCTGCCCATGCGTTTTGGGTAAAGAACATAGGTGTAGCGCCCGCTGCGGCTCCAGCTGACGTAGCTTTTAACACATCACGACGAGACCAGCCCGTTTTTTTCTTCGTGTCTTCAGATTTTACATCTGTCATGGCAAACTCCAATTTATTGTTGTTAAGCCCAGATGACCACTGCCAGCAATTAAATGCATAGGTGCCTCTAGGTTGATACCTAGTCTAGAGAATTGGTGAGTTTTGAAAATTAGACCTTAGTAAGTGAGACTAAAGTCGCATATGAGTTGGCTGGGCGAAATACTTGTAGAAGCGCTGTCAACAGTGCCAGTGAGCCTAAGAGTGACAAAGCCATCTGCCTATACAATCTAAGCCAAACAGGCTGTATACTGGAGCCGTTATTTTTTTGCTGCCAAGCGACACAACGAGAAACGCCCATGACCATAACCAGCTCGCCACAAAAACCGATTAACATAGCGGTATTAACAGTGTCTGACACACGCACTGTGGCCACAGACAAATCTGGTGCCACGCTTATAGCGCTGTTACAAGAAGCAGGGCATCGCTTAGCGCAGCACGCTATTGTAAAAGATGATGTGTATCAAATACGTGCAGCAGTGAGCAGCTGGATAGCTGATACCAACGTGCATGCTGTGTTAGTAACAGGCGGCACAGGCTTTACAGCAAGAGACACCACGCCTGATGCGCTGTTACCTTTGTTTGACCAAGTGATAGAGGGCTTTGGTGAGCTATTTAGAAGCCTATCTTATGCAGAAATAGGCACCTCTACCATTCAGTCGCGCACGGTGGCAGGGGTGGCTAATCGCACTGTGATATTTAGCATGCCAGGCTCTACAGGGGCATGCAAAACAGCATGGAACGGCATTATTGGTGAGCAATTAGACAGCCGGCATAAACCCTGTAACTTTGTGGAAATGGTTACCTTTCACTCATCTAATCCTGACTTTTTATAATGCCTACTATTATCAACAAAACTAGCCTTACCAGCGTTGCTGATGCACAGCAGCAAATAATGCGAGATGCAACATGCACCCTTGATACGCAACGGGTGTCTTTGTTCCATGCAAGGGGGCGGGTGTTAAGCGCCCCTGTAGTATCAATGGTAGATGTGCCGCCGGCGGATAACAGCGCCATGGACGGCTACGCCATGCGCATGGAAGATTTAAACTTAGACATTATCCCAGTGAGCCAGCGCATCGCCGCCGGACAAGTGCCCTGTGTATTAGAGCCTCATACTTGTGCCCGTATATTTACTGGGGCGCAAGTACCAAGCAATGCGCAGCTTGTGGTGATCCAAGAAGACGTCGATGTCATTGCAGGTGGCATCTGTATAAAACCAAGTGCGCTACAGCAAGAACAAGGGCAAAAACAAGGCCAGTTTATCCGCCTAAAAGGCCAAGACATTACAACCGGGCAAGTGGTATGTGAAACAGGCACCAAGCTTGAAGCAAGGCACTTGGGTGTGCTGGCCTCTATGGGCATTGAATATGTAGAGGTTTATCGTCGCCTAAAAGTAGCCATAGCTTCTACGGGCAGCGAGCTAGTCAATCCAGGCCAAACGCTTAAAGCAGGCCAAATCTACAATTCAAACCGTTTCTTATTGGCAGGGCTAATAGACCAGCTAGGTATGGAGCTAGTAGATAGTGGCATTATCAAAGATGAGCGCACAACCACTGAAACCGCCTTAGCTTTGGCCGCAGAGCAGGCTGACATCATCATCACCAGTGGTGGTGTGTCTGAAGGCGAAGAAGACCATGTAAAAGGGGCGGTAGAAGCCCTAGGCCAGCTCGATGTCTGGAAACTAGCTATAAAACCAGGTAAACCACTGGCCTTTGGTCGGGTAAAACAAACCCCATTTTTTGGCTTGCCAGGCAACCCAGCCAGCGTGTTAGTGACCTTTATGATTATGGCCAGACCCTTTTTACTGGCGCTGCAAGGCTACAGTCAAAGCCAGAACCAAACCCAAGGCTACCGTTTGAAAGCACACTTGCTAAACCCACCCAAAAGGCCAAGCATAAGGCAACAATACTTGCGGGTGAGGGTGGTCTCTAATGCAGGCTCCAAGCTAGTGATAGAAGCCATGACCAATCAAAATTCAGGCGTACTCAGCACCGCTATGGAGGGGCATGGGCTAGCGGTCATCAAAGTAAATACATCAGGTGAGCAAGCGCAACAGGTTGAGTTTTTGCCTTATGCAAGTTACGGCGTATAAACACCATAGTATTATAAAATCTGTATAAAAATCACTTGAGAATCATAGGCTTTTTGCCTATACTGCGCTCCTCGCAATCGATCGATTGTGATCGTTATGGTAGCCCTATTGGTCCCCACGCAACGATAAACCGTAAACCTGGTCAGGCCTGGAAGGGAGCAGCCATAGCGGTGGATTCGTGTGCCGAGGTGTGGCTGGTAGGGGTGCCACCATTTCTTTGTACACATACCAATCAATCTGATGTAAATTCACCCTGTCTTCATCATTAATCATCAACTATTCAGCATCTGTTCACAGAAGGTTCACTGTATTGGTGTTAAATAACTTCAACTTTTAAAGTAACTCAAATCCCTTGAGATACATAAAGCTTAGAGATATTTAATATGAACACCAAAAACCAATGTGCCTTAGCCATCACCCTAGCCATGACGGCTATCTCTGCTTCTGCTTCTAGCCCCGTAAATAGCCCATATTGGACCACCAGCGACGGCACTGTGATCGTGTCTGCCAATGGCAACCCTGTGCGAACCATTCATTATAAAACCCAAACTAAAACCCCAAAAAAACCGCAGCCTAAAGCATTTTCGCAACTGCTTGCAGACATGCAAAAAACAGTAGCCAAAGCGCTTAATGCACAAACACCAGAACCCACAGTAACCGCTGAGCCAGAAAAAACTGAAGAGCCTATAATAGTGCTGGCAGAAACCCCTGCAAAGGTGATGGTGCCGACACCAGCGCCAATACCTCCTCCAGCACCGGCGCCAGCAGTAGCACCAAAGCCCGCAAAGCTTATAGAGCCAGCACCCATGGCTGAGAAAGTGGTTGAGAAAGTGGCTGAGAAAGTAGTTGAAAAAATAGTGGAAAAAGTGGCTGAAAAAGCAATAGAAAAAGCCAAGCCCCTAGTTATTCCAAAGATTAACTACCGCTACAATAACTATAAAACCACCGTGTTATTTGACACCGCCAGTGCAGAGCTCACAAGCGATGCCTCCAGCAACCTAAAACAAGTGTACATGGCCACCAAAAAAGCCGACAAGGTAATGTCTGTAAGGCTATTGGGCCATGCCGACACCCGAGGTGATGCCGCCTACAACATGGTTTTGTCTGAACAACGCATTAGCACAGTAGCTCGATTTTTTGATCGCTTAAACCTAAAAGTAACCTCCACCCTTGCCCAAGGTGAAACCTCCCCCGTAATAGGCAAAGATGGAGAAGACCTTAGCTTAAGCCGCAGAGTGCAGGTGTTTATTACTACGTCGCATGTGGATTAATATCATTTTAGAGAAGGAGTAAACATGTATATGGCTTGTTCACTGCCGCATAGGCAGCTTAGAAAAATAAAAATGCCAACCCACCTTGAAAAGTAAGCACAATATTCGAGCTACTAACACACAATACAGATGCATAATGCACTGTCATCGTGGCAGGGATGCTTAATATTAAACCCACGCTATGCATCTATATTCAGTATGGTGCTTTCTTGTGGTATGTTGATGTTAAACCAATCAGCCACAGCACCGTGGCTGTTAACCCATGAGATAACCCTATGCCCGCTTTTTTAATTGTTCATTCCAAGCTTACAGACCCAAGCGCATTCCAGCACTATGTAGAGGCGGCAGGGCCTTCTTTAGAGCGTTACCAAGGCACTTATTTGCTAGGCGGCGGCGTGAGTGATGTTTTGGAAGGCGCCCATGATAAAGATCGCACCGTTATTTTTCAGTTCCCCAGCACTCAAGCTGCAAAAAGCTGGTATCAAAGTGATGAGTATCAAAGCGTTAAACCTTTGCGTGAAGGCACAGGCGCGTTTGATTTTGTGTTGGTAGATTCCTTTTAAATTGGGTTTACATATCCTATGCAATACCAGTCCATGGTCTAGCAAGCCAAAACAACCCAACTAACACAATTAACCCAAAAACATACAGGCGCTATTTATCAGCCATGCTTGTATACTTGGTTTCACTAATAATAAATTATCATTATAAGGTTTTATCAATGAAGAAATTAATTGCGGCAATGTTTTTGTCCATGTTGATGACCCATGCAGTGGCTCAAGAAGCAGATCTTTTAAAAGGTTTTAAGGCGTTTCAAGCAGGGGAATATGCCACTACCATTGCCCACTGGGAGCCTTTAGCTCAGCGGGGCAATGTGGATGCCCAAAGCAGCCTTGCGGCCCTTTACCGGTTTGGTTTTGGAGTAGATAAAGACGCAAAAATTGCGCTGAAATGGTACCGCCTAGCCGCAGATCAAGGCGATGCTGCAGGCCAGTATGGCTTGGCTAGCATGTATGCTAGTGGTGAAGGTGTGCCATTTAGCGATGCACTGGCACTCAAATGGTATACCATGGCAGCAGACCAAGGTGATGCCGATGCGCAGCTTAGCCTAGGCAACATTTATAACACGGGCCAAGGCGTAGTAGAAAATGATGAAACCGCCGTAAGCTGGTACACCTTAGCTGCAAAGCAAGGCCTTGTGGCAGCCCAAGCTTACCTAGGTGTCATGTATGAAAATGGCCATGGTATTGCCCAAGACACAGACAAAGCCTACATGTGGTACAACATTGCAGGCTATGGCGGTAATGAGCTTGGCGCTAGAAACAGACAAGCCCTAGCCCAAGGCATGAGCACAGACCAAAAAGCCAAGCTACAACAAATGTCAAACCAATGCTTGGGCAGCCAATACACCCAATGCTAGTATCATAGCTTATCCACACTTTAGGCGTGCAAAGGCTATGTTGAAACCACACTCCACACCTCAAGGCTTAGCTTATGTAGATGGTGAGCTAGTAGCGATTAGTGAGGCCAAAATATCTATTTTAGATTGGGGCTTTTTACATTCGGATGCCACTTATGATGTGAGCCATGTGTGGCAGGGGCACTTTTTTTGTTTGGATGAACACATAGATCGCTATTACGCCGGCATGGCAAAGCTAAGGTTGTCTATTCCCCACACCAAGGCACAGCTGGCTAGCTTGTTGTTAAATATGGTGGCACAAAGTGGCCTGCGCGATGCTTATGTAGAAATGATTACCACTCGCGGTCAGCCTTTATCTGGCTCTCGAGATCCTCGCACCTGCACTAATCAATTTTTTGCTTTTGTGGTGCCTTTTGTGTGGATCACGCCACCAAATGAGGGGCTGTATATTGCTATTAGTAAGCAGCAGCGCATTCCTAGTGCAAGCATAGGCCCTACGATTAAAAACTACCATTGGTTAGATTTAGTGATGGGGCAATTTGATGCCTATGATCGTGGTGCTCAAACGGCTGCTTTAGTGGATGAAAACGGCAACATCAAAGAAGGCCCGGGGTTTAATATTTTTATTATTAAAGGCCACCAGTTATTCACGACAAACACAGGGGTGCTGCAAGGCATTACCCGTAAATTAGTAATGCAGTTGGCCCATCAGCTTGCCCTAAAGCTGCCTCACGCCCTAAGCACACAGGTGGTGCTTGGTGAAATATCAGCAGCTGCGTTTAGGCATGCCGATGAAGCTTTTGCCACCAGCACAGCCGGTGGTATTATGGCCATTACACAGGTTGATGATCACATCATAGGTACTGGCCGCATAGGGCCTTTAACCACGCAGCTAAAAGAGGCCTACTGGGCCATGCACAACCAATCTAAATATTCACTAAAAGTGCCTTACCCAGAATAGTGCACGCCAATATCTATAGACAAAGGTGGTGCAGGCTTTTTAGTTGGTAGCTTTAATTGCGTGTGGCTCATATAATAGTGTTTTAAAGTGTCTTTTAACCCAGCGAGTGCATTTGCATGGCATATCAGGTTTTAGCCCGTAAATGGCGGCCCCAAAATTTCCACACTATGGTAGGCCAAGAGCATGTTTTACGCGCCTTGGTGCATGCCCTAGACGAACAACGTTTGCACCATGCCTATTTGTTTGCAGGCACCCGTGGTGTGGGCAAAACCACTATCGCTCGTATATTGGCACGCTGCCTAAACTGTGAAGAAGGCGTAAGTTCTACCCCATGTGGTGTGTGCTCTAGCTGTGTAGAAATAACACAAGGTCGATTTGTTGATTTGATCGAAGTAGACGCCGCCTCGCGCACCAAAGTAGAAGACACCCGCGAGCTGCTAGACAATGTGCAATATGCGCCTACGCGTGGGCGTTTTAAGGTGTATTTAATAGACGAAGTGCACATGCTGTCTACTAGCAGTTTTAATGCACTCCTTAAAACGCTCGAAGAGCCGCCTCCACATGTAAAGTTTCTTTTAGCCACTACAGACCCACAAAAGCTGCCTATTACTGTGCTTTCGCGGTGTTTGCAGTTTAATTTAAAAAACATGCCTGCCGAACAAGTGGCGGGGCATTTGCATAATGTACTCACCAGCGAAAAAATTCCCTTTGCACAAGCCTCGTTGTGGCAGCTTGGCCGTGCCGCAAAGGGCAGCATGCGCGATGCTTTAAGCCTTACAGACCAAGCCATTGCTTTTTGTGGTGGCGATTTAACAGAGTCTTCTGTAAACCAAATGTTAGGCAGCATAGACCAAGGCAAAGTGGTGGCTATCGTGCGCCAGTTGCAAAAAGGCGATGCGTCACAGCTATTACACTTGGTTAAAGAGCTGGCCGAGCATGGCCAAGATTTTGTGGTGGCTTTGGAAGATTTACTAAGCTTATTGCACCAAATGGCTATTTGTCAGGTGTTGCCAGACGCGCCTGTTTCTGTACAGTTTGATAAAGCCAAGGTGCAAGAGCTGGCTCAAGATACCAGCCCAGCAGATGTGCAGCTATTTTACCAAATGGGTATTATGGCCCGTAAAGATTTAGTGGCTGCACCGGATGTGCAAGCTGGTTTTGAAATGGCCTTGCTACGAATGCTAGCCTTTAGGCCCCAACAACATGCTGGCCAAATGCAAGTGGCCGCAGCTTACGAAATACCTCAAATAGCGCCTGACATAGCAGCTCCAAACATGCCAGCTACGCCAGAAGCGCAACCTACAACGCAGCCAGATCCCGAACCAGAGTCAGAGCTTCGGCCAGAATCAGAGCCTCGGCCAGAGTTAGAGCCTCAGCCTGCACCGCAAGCTCTGATTGAGCCAGAGCCAGAACAAGCCCCGCAGGCCAAAGTCATAGAATCACCCCCGTGGGATGAAGAGCCCCAAATGGCGCACGCACCTAGCCCAGAGCCGCAAATGCTCAGCCCAGAGCCAGAGCTACAAGCAACGGCACAGCCCGCTGCAGCTAAGCCTGCACACGATTGGACTTTGGCAGACTTAAGTGAACAAAACTGGATTCAAGTGTTTAACGACCTTAATCTATCTGGTATGACCCACGCCATTGCTGCAAATATGGTGTTTGCTCAAAGGCAGGGCACTCATTTGCAATTCACCCTAGAGCAGGGCCAAAGCAGCATGTTAAATGACACTCACCAAAGCCGCATTTGTCAGGCTTTGGAAGAGATGTTTGGGTGTGAATTAAAATTGAGCATAGGCATCGGACAAGCTCAAACGGAAACCCCATTTGCCAATCAACAAAGGCGCCAAGCGCAGCATCAAAATGAAGCCATTTCATCATTACAAAATGATCCTAATGTGGCCAGTTTAACCACAGCGTTTAATGGGCAGCTAGATACAGATAGTGTGTTACCAGTTAACCCTATCGAAACATAAACTTAGATTAATAATCAGGAAATACATATGTTAAAAGGTGGCATGGGCAATCTGATGAAACAGGCCCAAAAAATGCAAGAACAAATGCAAGAAGCCCAAGCTGCGCTAGCCAATGCAGAGTTTACCGGCACCTCTGGTGCAGGTTTAGTGCAGGTGGTAATGACAGGGCGTCACGATGTAAAGCGTGTGCAGCTAGATGATTCATTAATGTCAGAAGACAAAGAAATGCTAGAAGACTTATTAGCAGCGGCAGTAAACGATGCTGTGCGTAAAGTAGAGCAAGCAAACCAGAGTAATATGTCTGACATGACCGCAGGCATGGGTATGCCAGCGGGTTTTAAGATGCCGTTTTAGCCACTCGTTTTAGTCGCTTATTCTACTTACTATAGGTTTAACCTTCATGTCATTTAGTCCTCTTATTGATGATCTTATTGAGTCGCTTAGCTGCTTGCCAGGTGTGGGGCGAAAGTCTGCTCAACGCATGGCTTTGCATATTTTAGAGCGCAACCGTGAAGGTGGGGCGGTGTTGGCCCAAAGCATAAACCGTGCACTTGATAAAGTGGGCCGGTGTGAACAATGCCGAACCCACAGTGAGGTGCCTGTGTGCCGCATGTGCACTCGGCCAGATCGTGACCCTCTCACTTTATGTATTGTAGAAACCCCTGCGGATGTTTTAGCCATAGAGCAAGGTGCAGGTTTTAAGGGATTATATTTTGTACTTATGGGGCACTTATCCCCCATGGATGGTATTGGGCCCAACGAATTGGGTTTAGATTTATTGGTTTCACGCTTAAAGCAAGAGCAAATAAGTGAAGTGGTGATAGCCACCAACCCCACTATAGAGGGTGATGCCACAGCCCATTTTATCCATCAATTGATTCGCCAACAAACAGCCACCCAAACAATTAATGTGTCACGCATTGCTCATGGTGTGCCTATCGGTGGTGAGCTAGAGTTTGTCGATGGCGGCACTTTGGCCCACGCGTTTGCTGGCCGCAAGAGTTACACTTAACTATGTCAGATTTGTACCAATATATAGACACCAACGAAGGCTTAAAAAAAGCCTGTGAGCAGCTTATGAAGGCCTCAGCGATTGCTGTGGATACCGAGTTTGTTAGAGAAGACACTTTTTACCCTATTCCAGGGCTAGTGCAGCTTGGCGCAGATGGCGACACCTTTTTAGTAGACCCTATTACCATTGATAACTGGCAACCTCTACAAACGTTGCTCACAGACCCAGACACGCTTAAAGTGATGCATGCCTGCAGTGAAGATTTAGAACTATTTCAACATTGGCTAGAGCTGCGGCCTACGCCGATGGCAGACACACAAGTGGCTGCTGCCTATGTGGATATGGGCTTGTCGCCAGGTTACCAAAGCATGGTGTTAGATTTATTGGGTGAAACGGTCGATAAAGGTGAAACACGTTCTAATTGGCTGCAACGACCACTCCGTGATTCCCAGTGCCACTATGCGGCCATGGATGTGGCTCACCTAATGCAATGTTATGACCTGTTAGCTCAGCGTTTGAAAGACAAAGGCGTATGGGAGTGGTTTTTAGAAGACATGCAGCGGTTGGCGCAGCCCAAGCCCGCTATAGAGCCAGAGCTAGCTTATACACAAATGAAAAATGCGTGGCGCTTGCAGGGCAAATCTGTAGGGCGTTTACAGGCTTTGGCGGCATGGCGTGAGGTCCTAGCGCGTAGCGAAAACCGGCCCAAAAGCTTTGTAGTTAAAGACAGCAGCCTTATTGATATGGCTCATAAAAACCCTGTAGATCTAAGTGCCATTGGCCAGTGCCAAGATGTGCGCCCTAGCAGCTTAAGGCGTTACGGCAAACAGTGGCTGGCTATTATGGGGGCTTCATCACAGGTGATACCGGCAGTGGCGCAGCCTTTGTCTAAAAATGAAAATAAAGACTACAAGCGCCTGCATAAAGTAGTCACAGATCAGGCGGTGAATGCTGCCGTGCAAGTGCAGCTAATGGGCCGCAAAAAAGAATTATTAGCGCTATTTGAAGGCTTGCGTAAAAAACAGCCGTTTAGCTTACCCAGTAATTGGCAAGGATGGCGAGCAGAATTTCTTGCAGAGCCGATTGCCAAAGAATATAACCATATTCAAGAGACACTTTAATGACTCAAAAGCGTATTATTTGCTCTATTTATCGCAGCAAAAAAAAAGACGAAATGTATCTTTATGTGGATAAAACCAAAGCTTTAAGCCTAGTGCCAGAGGCTTTGTTGGAAATGTTTGGTAAACCAGAGCACCGCATGGATATGCTGCTTAGCCCCGACAGCAAGTTTGCTAGGGCCAGTGCCGCAGATGTGTTGTCGCAAATTGATGAAAAGGGCTATTATTTACAAATGCCCCCAGTGCGTGAAGAATACATGCTGGATCTTTACCGAGCGCCGATTAACCCAACTTATTAATCCAACTTACTAACCCAATTTATGAACCACTGCCGATAAGCTCGCTTTATGAAACAATCAACGCAAACAGGGTTTTGGAAAGACGTCGCCCCTAAAGAAATGACAAGCCAGCAGTGGGAATCCCTATGTGATGGCTGTGGACGTTGTTGTTTACAAAAACTCATAGACGACGATGTGCCCTTGATGTATCACACTAGTGTGGCGTGCCGTTATCTTGATCTTAAATCCTGCAAGTGCAGTGTGTATGAAACACGCCAAGATAAAGTGTCCGATTGCACTTTAGTGACTCCTGAAGCTGTGGAAGAATATAATTGGTTACCAGAAACTTGCGGTTATAGGCGTGTGGCAGCAGGTAAGGATTTACCCGATTGGCATCCTTTGGTGACAGGGGATGCTAAATCGACAGTAAAAGCCGGTATGACGGTGCGCAAATGGGCCATATCAGAAGACAAAGTGCCAGAGACAAGATGGGGCGAACATATCATTGAAATTCAGCAGCTTGGTGAATAAAATCAGCGGGTTGCTCTGGGTACAGTGCCTTTAGATTGTGTTATGGTAAGTAAATAAAAATAATATTCGGATTGCTAATCAATGTTTAAGTTTCATGCTGTGCGCACTATAAGTGTGACACTTTTCATCGCTTTGTTGGCCATAAGTCATCCTGCCATCAGTAAGCCTTTGTCTAATCAGATGGACATTCGTGTGTTGGTCGATGTGTCTGGCAGTATGAAAAAAACGGATCCTAATAATTTACGTATACCCGCATTACAAGTGCTCACTCAATTATTACCCAAAGGCAGTAAAGCCGGCGTTTGGCAGTTTGCGAACACCCCAAAGGTGGTGGTTGCTCATGGTGAAGTGAATGCACAGTGGCAGCAACAGGCGGCACTGGCAGCTCAACAAATATCTTCTACTGGCTTATATACAGACATTGGCGCTGCTCTTAATGCCGCCTCATTTAACGCACAAGACCAAACCCAAGGTCGCCAGCTGCATGTTATTTTATTAACCGATGGTATGGTGGATGTCAGTAAGGACGCCGCCCAAAATGCACGTGCTCGTAATGCGTTGCTTGAGCCTATCCTTCAGCAATACATCAACGTAGGGGCCCGTGTGCACACTGTGGGTTTATCTTATAGAGCCGATGAAGCCACACTCAGCGCAGTAGCACGGCGTACTGATGGCCTGTTTGAAGTGGCAGAAAATGCAGACCAATTATTAGATATTTTTTTACGGGCTTTGGATAACACGGTCGTCACGCAGCAAGTGGCTGTTGAACCTATTCAACAATCTTTTATCGTAGAGCAGGGCATTGAGTCAATGACTGTGGTGGTCGAAAAAAATGGCGATGACAACATCAAGTTTACCGATGGTAATCAAGCCACAGTGGCCCGCATACCTGCTGTAGATACTCAAACATGGCAGACGTCCTCTACCCATGAGGTGGTTACCATTCAAAACCCAGCACCTGGCACTTGGACTTTAATTAGTGACACCGCCATACTCAAACGCATTAACGTAGTGGGCAAAATACAAATACTCCTACAGCAAAGCCATCAAAATATAAAAGTAGGTCAACCAAGCTATATAGATGTGCAGCTAGCCAATGAACAAGGCACGCTTTTATCTGCAGCGCAGCTGCAAGGGTTTAAACTTGATGTCACCATGGATAATGGCGAAAAAGAGGTGTTTAGTCGCCAGCAACAGTTTGCTATTGATAAAAAAACACGCATGGATTTACCCATCATTAACCAACCGGGTATGTATAATCTAAATATTGCGGTCATTAACGGGCCATTGGTTCGCACCATTACTCGTAGCCTTAAAGTTCACCCTCTTGTGGCTTTGGCAGACACACAAAGTGCTGCAAGCAATACGCTTAATATGCCTGTTGCCGAAGAGGTAGCGGTGATTATTGATACCCAACCTACCCAAATTCAACCAGATCTTATGGAAGTGAGTAAGGAAAAGCCTTCAAAAGCGCTACAGGCGCTGATGCTTGAAACACAGATTGCGCAAGAGCCTGCAGTGGTTGTCAAAGAGTCTACTGCGGTTATTAATGAGGCCACGCCTGAACCAAAAACCGTCACTAGTCAGCTTGTGGATGCGGTTAACGAATTAACAGCCACACTAAGTAGCCCACCAGAAACTGCAGATAAGCGACCTAAAGAAATCTCCAGTGAAACCTCAAGTGAAGCCAGCAATGAAACTGCTAGCCTCGCACAAGACAGCCTGGTTGTTGCCCCCCAGACTTTGTATTGGCGTTGGTATGTAGTGGGTGGTGCAGCTTTTGTATTATTGATTTTGTTGGTTATTTTACGCAGAAGCACTCAGGTGGCAGTAGCACAAGCAAAACCAGAATCAACAACATCAAAAGAAACATAAATTAAATCGTTAGCAGTGGAACCAGTGTATGTGTGAACTTTTAGGCATGAGCGCCAATGTGCCTACGGATATTTGCTTTAGCTTTACTGGGCTAATGCAGCGTGGTGGTGCCATTGGGCCTCATCGTGACGGGTGGGGAATTACCTTTTATGTGGGTAAAGGCTGTCGTTCATTTCATGACCCACAGCCCAGTGCAGACTCTGAAGTGGCCCGCCTAGTTCAGCGTCACTCTATGAAATCTCACATCGTTATCAGCCATATACGCCAAGCCAATGTAGGCAATACCTGCTTGGAAAATACCCATCCTTTTCAAAGGGAACTGTGGGGTAAGCATTGGACTTTTGCGCATAATGGACAGCTGACAGACACTTCAAGCCTGCATCTAAACCACTATTTACCCGTGGGCGATACAGACAGCGAACATGTATTTTGTTGGTTGTTGGGCGAGCTGCGTACGGCGTTTCCTAAGCCACCTTCAGATAAATCTGTAGTGCGCTATTTTTTGCAACAACGGTGTCAATATTTAAAAACCCTAGGGGTGTTTAATATGCTGCTTTCAGACGGCGACCACCTTTATTGCTTTTGCTCTACCAAACTAAGCTGGATCACACGCAAGGCGCCTTTTGGTCAGGCCTCGTTAAGCGATGCTGATGTTAATGTGGATTTTGGTGAAGAAACCACACCGGATGACATTGTTTCGGTGGTAGCCACACAGCCACTAACAGACAATGAAACCTGGCACACTATGCACCCTGGAGATATGTTGGTGCTGCACAAAGGTGTGGCATTAAGCTAGGCTGGGTTTTGTGTAGATTATCGCTTTAACGTATGCTGTATTAAACCTTAGTATTGGTGTGATTTTCTTGCCAAGGTTTATTTAACAAATATTTTTCAATTTTTACTGGTTTTCAAACGCATGTTTGATTAGCATGGCGGTATATATAACAATAAATTAATTAAAGGCTTATCATGACTCAAATCTCTGGCGTAGAATTTGGCAACTACCAATCTGTTACTGACGTATTTATAGAAGCCTGTGGTAAGTACGCCCAAAAACCTGCATATAGCTGCATGGGGCAAACCTTGTCTTTTGCAGACATGGATCGCTTAACAGCCAATTTTGCCTCTTATTTGCAAAACCATACTGACCTTAATGTGGGCGATCGCATAGCCATCCAGCTGCCTAACGTGCTGCAATTTCCGATTGCTGCATTGGGTGCCATGCGAGCGGGTATGGTAGTGGTCAATACCAACCCCCTTTATACTGCCAGAGAAATGGAGCATCAGTTTAATGATTCAGGTGCTAAGGCGCTGGTGATTTTGGCCAACATGGCTAACATGGCAGAGCAAGTGGTGCCTAAAACAGGCATTAAGCTAGTGATGGTGACACAGCTTGCTGACATGCACCCATTTGCGAAGCGAGTGTTAATCAACACGGTAGTGAAGCGTGTTAAAAAAATGGTGCCTGCTTATTCTTTACCTGATGCAGTAAGCTTTAGACAGACCCTAGCACTGGGTGCTAAAAAAGCGCCAGTAGCAGTGCCTTTAACCCTTGCTGATACCGCTGTATTACAGTACACAGGTGGCACCACGGGCGTTTCCAAGGGCGCACAATTGCTGCATCAAAATTTGGTAGGCAATATGATGCAGGTGCGTGAGTTAATCGTTGATATTTTGGATACGGACACCGAGGTAATGATTGCGCCTTTACCGCTTTATCATATCTATGCATTTACTGTGAGCTTGGTAATGACGGATATGGGCCATGAAATGGTGCTGATACCTAACCCACGGGATATTCCAGGCTTTGTGAAAGAGTTAAGCCGACACAAATTCACCTCCTTTGCCGGTCTAAATACATTGTTTGTGGCCTTGTGTAATAACAAAGGCTTCAACGAATTAGATTTTTCCCATCTAAAACATACTATTTCAGGTGGCATGGCGCTCACAGAAGCTGCAGCTAACAAGTGGCAAAGTGTGACAGGTTGTCAGATACAAGAGGCTTACGGGCTTACCGAAACCTCGCCTGCGGTGTCTTTTAACCCTTATCATGACATTCGTATCGGCACTATCGGCAAAGTGCTTACCGGCACCCAAGTGAAAGTGATAGGCGAAGATGGCAGTGATTTAGGCTTCAACCAAGAAGGTGAGCTGTGCGTGAAAGGCCCACAAGTAATGGCAGGCTATTGGCAGCTGCCTGAAGCCACAGCACAAGTGATTGATGCAGAAGGTTGGTTCAAAACCGGTGATGTAGCTATATTGGCTGAAGATGGGTTTATTCGTTTAGTAGATCGCATTAAAGACATGATTAACGTGTCTGGTTTTAATGTATATCCCAATGAAATTGATGATGTTGCCAGTCAACACCAAGGTATTTTAGAGTGTGCCGCCGTAGGTATCCCAAATGAAGTAAGCGGTGAAACTGTTAAGTTGTTTGTGGTTAAGTCTGACCCAAATTTGACAGAAGCCGATGTGCTAGCTCATTGTCGTGAAAACTTAACAGCGTATAAAGTGCCCAAAGAAATTGAGTTTAGGGACGAGCTGCCTAAAACAAACGTGGGTAAAATATTACGTCGTGCTTTGAGAGATTAGGTTTCTTTATAACCTTGTAACAGTGGTTAATCCCACCTAAGCTGACCTAATCGTTTGAAGTGACTTTTTAATAAATCTCAAACGCTTAGGTCACTTAAAGCCGCTTTGTATCATCTGAAGTCTCTAGGTTATGCGCCCTATAGCATGATAAACTTGGGGCTTTAAAATCACCTTATCTTTTTATGTCGTCTGCATTTTCCAATTGTATGGTTAAAGACCATGCACAGCTCAATCGCTTGTCTTTTCAAATTGCGCAGCGCCAAAAGCGTGAACAAGCGTGCGAAAAATTAATGCAGCAGCTAGAAAGCAAAACCAAAACTAGCCAAGCCCTCTATCAAAAGCGCAAACAAGCTTTGACTGCTATAGAGTACCCACCACAGTTACCCGTAAGCGGCCAGCGCGACAAACTGGTT
>JAIBDW010000079.1 GCA_024686035.1 Oceanospirillaceae bacterium | reverse complement strand
TCTATTTTGGGCCTTGTATATGCCAGCGTCGAAGACCTGATAATAACAGCCCAACGCTATAGGCTAAAGTGCCTATAGCAACCACTAGGGCTAAATGTTCTATGCGCTGCCACATGCCCCACGCTAGCCATGTTTGTGCAGGCTTAAAGGTCATATAAATGGCGCCTATTAAGGCCATGTTTGAAAACACCACACGCAATGAAAAAATCATCCATCCTGGATTAGGTTGCCATATTTTTTTACGATACAACCCAATACCCAGTAATACTGCATTAAGCAAAGCAGACAGGGATGTCGCCATCGCTAAACCCACATGGGCAAACTGCCAGACCAACAACAAATTTAACAACATGTTGCTAGCCATCGCCCAAATACCAATTCGTACCGGGGTTTTTATATCGTGCCTCGCAAAATAACCTGGCGCCAGCACTTTAACTAGCATAAAAAACAATAACCCAAAGGCATAGGCACGCAAACTGGCAGCACTGAATAACACGTCTGAATCACCCATCGCTCCGTAATGAAACAAAGTGGCTATTAATGGCTCTGCTAATAACCCCAAAGCAATGGCCGCAGGCACGCCAATGAGCAATACCATGCGCAAGGCCCAATCTAGGGTGTCACTAAAGGCTTGAGGTGACTTAGACGCATGGCGTTGAGATAATCCTGGCAAGATGACCGTAGCAATAGCAATGCCAAACACACCTAATGGCAACTCCATTAATCGATCAGAATAATATAACCAAGACACACTGCCACTTTGCAACAACGACGCTAGGATCGTATCTAATAATAGGTTAATCTGCGCTACTGAGACCCCAAACAGAGCAGGCAGCATCAACTTCATCACTTGCTTGACCCGCGCATGACTAAAGCCGACACTTGGGCGCACCAACAACCCTAGTTGAGCCACAAAGGGCAGCTGCAGGGCTAATTGAAAAACACCTGCAGCTAACACACCCCAAGCCAAAGCCATCACAGGGACCGTCATTTGCGGCGCTAACCAAAGGGCTGCTACGATTAAGCTAAGATTAAGTAACACAGGAGTCAATGCAGGAATAACAAATCGTTTTGAATAGTTCAACAAACTACCGAAAAAGCCCGTCATGGATATCAGCAGTAAGTAAGGAAAAGTGATACGTAGCATATCAGCGGTTAAACCTAGCTTATCGCCATCTCCTGCAAAACCTGGAGCAAACACCAGCGCCAATACAGGTGCGGCCACTACAGCAATAACCGTAATCACACTTAAAACCAACAGCAAAGAGCCAGATACCTTGCTGATCGTGAGTTTGAGAAGGTGCGCATTGTCCTGTTCACTGATTTGTGCCAGCACCGGCACAAATGCCTGATTGAAAGCGCCTTCAGCAAATAGTCTACGTAAAAAGTTGGGGATTTTAAAGGCCACAAAAAAGGCGTCGGCTTGAGAACCTGCGCCAAATAAAGTAGCAATGACAACATCTCGCACCAAACCTAATATTCGCGATAACATTGTCATGCTGGCAACAATGAGGCTAGAACCAAGCAACCCTTTTACCCCTTTAGGTGTGTTAGGCGAAGACGGTTTGAGTGACGAAGAAGCGCGCATAAATCCCTACAAAGTATTTATCAAAGTGGCAAAAAACACTATTCTTACCCTCTTATATGACGATTTACCCCATGTTAACGCAAAAACATTGAAATGAACTGATATTTATAACAAAAAGGCTCAATCTAAGTTGACAATAGGCGCCCAAACGGGAATAATTTCGCACCTCATAAACACCTGCTGTAAATATTGTGCTTATCACTGTATTTAAAGCTTTTTAATTATATTTATATAGGAGCCAGATCGTGGCCAATTCCGCTGGATCAAAGAAACGCGCTCGCCAGGCAGAAAAACGTCGCAGTCATAACGCTAGCCTGCGCTCCATGGCACGCACATACTTAAAGAAAGTTATCGCTGCTATTGAAGCTGGTGACAAAGAAGCTGCCCAAGCTGCGTATACAACTGCAATGACTATTATGGATAAAAGTGTCTCTAAAGGCATCTTCACCATGAACAAAGCTGCTCGTCATAAGAGTCGCTTAAGTGCAAAAATCAAAGCGCTATAATTTATTATAGTGCATATAAAAACCGGCTAAGGCCGGTTTTTTTGTATCTGCATTTCAAAGGCAATAAGCTATAGTAACACTAGGTTATCACGATGAACGAGCTCTGGCTCTGCCACATAACCCAAGGTAGATTCGATTGATCCACTAGCCAAGCCAATAATCTTCAACGCCTCAGCGGCGCAGTAATTCACCAAACCCCGAGCAATTGTGTGCCCGCTCGGATCAACAATCAACACCATGTCACCACGACTGAAGTCCCCTTGAACCCCACTCACACCAACACTCAGCAAACTTGTGCCCTTTTGAGTGAGCACTTTCACAGCTCCAGCGTCTAAGTGGAGCTCACCTTTAGCTTTAAGGTGCCCAGCCAACCATTGCTTTCGGGCCAATAACGGTTCTTGGTCAGGCACAAACAAAGTGCCTAAAGACTCACCTTTTCGTAAGCGGCGTAACACATCCACTGTGCGCCCATTAGCGATAATGGTATTAGCACCTGAACGAGCAGCCAATTTTGCAGCCTGTATTTTGGTCAGCATACCCCCACTACCTAAACTTCCAGGCGAACCACTGGCCATTGGAATAAGGGCAGGGTCACCCGCATGGACTTTCGATAAGAGCTTTGCATCTTTGTGATACCTTGGGTCTTTGTCACACAAACCATCTTGATCGGTAAGAATGACCAACAAATCTGCTTCTACGAGGTTGGCGACCAAGGCGCCTAAAGTGTCGTTATCACCAAAGCGAATTTCATCCGTAACCACCGTATCATTTTCATTGACCACAGGGATAACGTTGAGGCCAACCAGAGCTCGCAAAGTGCCACGGGCATTGAGATAACGTTCACGGTGGGTTAAATCATCATGGGTAAGAAGGATTTGTGCGGTACGCATATCATGCCGTGAAAAGCTTTCTTCATAGCACTGCACCAAGCCCATTTGACCGACGGCTGCAGCGGCTTGAAGGTTATGAATTTCTTTTGGCTTTTGGGTCCAGCCTAAAAGCACCATACCTTGCGCAATTGAGCCTGATGAAACCAATACAATTTCTACCCCTTGCTGGCGCAGTGTTGCCAATTGATCAACCCAGCCAGAGATGGCCTCTTTGTCGAGGCCTTTGCCATCATCAGTGAGCAAGGCGCTACCGATTTTAACGACCCAACGCTGGCCACTAACAGCAGCCTGGAGGCTAGTCATAAGTGTACTCGACTTCAACATCGTAGTCATCGTCGTCATAATCATCATCTAGATCATCATTGCCTTTGGCTGCCAGACGCTGTTGATGACGAGCAAGCTTAAACTGTTGCACACGCTCACGCGCCTCTTGCTCTAGGCGTAGTTTCAACTCTTCTTCTTCAGCAGCGTATTCTGGATCTGCAAGGGCACGCTCATTGCGCTCTTCGATGAAGTCCATGATATCCCCAGCAAGCTTTAATGTACCTTGCTTACTAATTGCCGCTATCTCGTACACCGGGCCTTTCCAATTTAGCGCATCAACAACAGACTGACAGCGCTCTTTACGCTCATCTTCTGGCACCAAATCAAGTTTATTAAGCACCAACCAACGCTCACGGTCTGCTAAAGCCGGGCTAAACTTCTCCAGCTCACGCACTATAATTTTAGCTGTCTCAGCCGGTGTCACGTCGTCCCATGGCGCCATATCTACCAAGTGCAATAACACACTTGTACGTGACAAATGCTTAAGAAATTGAATGCCAAGCCCAGCACCTTCAGCTGCACCTTCTATGAGCCCTGGAATATCTGCAATCACAAAACTACGATGACGCTGCAGGCTTACAACACCAAGGTTAGGTGTAAGTGTAGTAAAGGGATAGTTAGCCACTTTAGGCTTTGCAGCAGACACTGCACGAATAAAGGTCGACTTGCCCGCATTGGGCATACCCAATAGACCTACATCTGCTAATACTTTTAGCTCAAAACGCAGGTTACGTTTTTCACCTGGAGAGCCATTTGAAGTTTGGCGAGGAGCACGGTTAACGCTAGATTTAAACCGTGTATTGCCTAAACCATGGAAACCGCCTTGGGCCACTTTTATTACTTGGCCCACCTCAGCTAAATCACCCAACACTTCATCGGTATCGCGATCGACGATAGTCGTGCCTACAGGCACTTTTAAAGTCATGTCTTCGCCAGAACCGCCGGTACAATCAGCACCCTTACCTGACTCACCAGATTGAGCTTGATAACGAGGTTGGAAGCGATAGTCAACCAAAGTATTTAGCGTCTCATCTGCTTCTACGTAAATACTGCCGCCATCACCACCATCACCACCATCAGGGCCACCACGAGGAATGTACTTCTCACGTCGAAAGCTTAAGCAACCGTTCCCGCCTTTACCCGCTTCCACAATGACGTTACTTTCGTCAACAAATTTCATACATTCTCCGTGCAGCTAATGCTGCAAGATAAAGGCTCCGCGCCTTGATCAGTAATAATTAAATTGCCACGTGTCTAATATATCACGCTGTGGCGTTTCGCTCATGTTGAGCACAAAAAAGCCCCGCTAGGCGGGGCTCTTTGTAAAGACCCCTAAGGCCTTTTTAGGTTCTTAACCTTAAGCCGGTACGATAGTAACGAACTTACGGTTTTTAGGTCCTTTAACAACGAACTTAACAGTACCAGTTACTGTAGCAAACAAAGTGTGGTCTTTACCACAACCTACGTTTGTACCAGCATGGAAGTGAGTTCCACGCTGACGCACTAGGATATTACCCGCTGCAACGGCCTGACCACCAAAGCGCTTAACACCTAAGCGTTTAGACTCTGAATCGCGACCGTTATTAGTACTACCACCTGCTTTCTTATGAGCCATGGGTTATCTCCTTACGATTAGGCACTAATGCCAGTAATCTTAACTTCGGTAAACCACTGACGATGACCCATCTGCTTCATGTGGTGCTTACGGCGCTTAAACTTCATGATGCGAACTTTCTTGCCACGACCGTGAGATACGATCTCTGCAGAAACCTTAGCACCTTCAACAACAGGAGCACCGATCTTCACATCTTCACCATTAACAACTAAAAGCACACGATCAAAATCAACGCTAGCGCCAACTTCAAGGTTGAGTTTTTCTAGCTTAAGGGTTTCACCCTCTTCTATACGGTGCTGCTTGCCACCGCTTACAATTACTGCGTACATACACTTCTCCAATATGTGCTGATCCGGCTACTAAAAAAAGGCCTGCTGCTAATAGCATTTAAAGAGCCAAATAAGTTCTTCAAGATGCCATATGACAGGGAGCAAGTTGGACCAGTCACAGGGGGCGTAATTTTACGCTAACTTCCCACTATTCACAAGCTTAGGGACGTAGTATCTTAAGGTTTTTAAAACAGGCCTGTGAATCGCTTCATTAGTAGTAAATGTTATCCAAATAATGCTTTGCTGACAGCAGTTTCCTTGACACTTGGGCTTGAGCTAACTAGCATTACAGCTCAAATTCTTACATCGATTCCGCATCAGTTATGCAGGCCACTAACCTATACTCATCAGTAAAAGAGGACTTCACAGCTGTTGATGCCTCTATCATCGAGCACCTTAGCTCAAATGTACCCTTAGTGGAAAAAATCGGCCAATATATTATAGAAAGTGGCGGCAAACGCTTACGCCCGCTTCTGGTCTTATTATCAGCCCGAGCATGCGGATACCAAGGTAAGCAGCATATTACACTGGCTGCAGTGGTTGAGTTTATTCATACCGCGACACTTTTGCATGATGACGTAGTAGATACCTCTGATCTGCGACGCGGCAAGCCCACCGCCAACAAAAAATGGAGCAACTCCTCTAGCGTACTTGTGGGGGATTTTTTATATTCTCGTGCTTTTCAAATGTTAGTTGAAATAGGCCAAGTTAACATTATGGGCACTTTATCCAGCGCCACTAATGTGATCGCTGAAGGTGAAGTATTACAGATGCTTAACGCCAAAAATCCAGACGTAAGTGAACAGAGCTACCTACATGTTATTCTTGGCAAAACCGCGATGTTATTTGAAGCCGCAAGCCATACAGGGGCCCAACTAGCTAAAGCTGATCCAGCACAAACTGACGCTTTAAGGCGTTTTGGCCGCCACCTAGGCATTGCATTTCAACTTATAGATGACCTTATGGACTATACGGGTGATCAAGCCACTATGGGTAAAGAAGTAGGTGATGACTTAGCTGAAGGAAAACCTACTTTACCTTTGATCCACGCCATGCAACACGCTACGCAAGACGAACGAAAACTGATTCGCAATGCGATTAGGCAAGGCAGTTGCGAACACCTTGATCAAATTCAATCCATTATCGTTCGCTGCGGCTCTCTAGATTACACTCGAGCTAGAGCTTCACAAGAAACACAAGATGCCTTAGATTGCCTTGATTTAATAGCAGATTCGCCCCATAAAACCTCTTTGGCCAATTTATGTACGCTAGCTTTAGCCCGACAAAACTAATAGTGCTACAATATTACATTGATCAATAATGACACCAAGTTACCATACGGAAAACATATTAATGAGCAGACCTTCTTCTTTTAACCGTGATGAACTATTGTCTTGCGGCAATGGCGACATGTTTGGCCTTGGCAACGCCCGCTTACCTGTAGGCAATATGCTGATGATGGATCGTATAACCCATATTTCTGACACTGGGGGCAGCCATGATAAAGGGCAAATCATTGCTGAACTGGACATTAATCCAGACCTTTGGTTTTTTGACTGCCATTTTCCTACTGACCCCGTCATGCCAGGCTGCTTAGGCTTAGATGCCATGTGGCAGATCGTTGGCTTTTATCTTGGTTGGAAAGGCAACAAAGGTCGCGGTCGTGCGCTGGGATCTGGTGAAGTTAAATTTTTTGGACAAGTGCTACCCACTGCTAAAAAAGTAACTTACAAAATTGACATTACTCGCTGCATCGAACGCAAATTGGTCATGGGCATTGCCAACGCCAGTATGGAAGTAGATGGCAAAGAGATTTACACTGCAAAGGATTTACGTGTTGGGCTGTTTACCAGCACCGACGACTTTTAAGCTACGAGTGACGTTTAAGATAAATTCAAAGCACATTATTTAACTGCACATTAATGAGGTCTATTATGCGACGTGTTGTCGTTACCGGATTAGGCATTGTGTCCTGCATAGGGCACAATCAAGAAGAAGTATTAGCGTCCCTAAATGCAGGCAAGTCAGGCATTAGCTTTCAGCCACAGTACCAAGAAATGGGGTTTAAAAGCCACATTGCAGGTAGCGTGGAAATTGACTTTGCCAGTTTAATTGACCGTAAATTAATGCGCTTTATGGGCGACGCTGCTGCTTATGCTTATTTATCCATGCAACAAGCGATCGATGACTCTGGTTTAACAGATGAACAGGTCTCTAACCCTCGTACAGGTTTAATTGCGGGCTCTGGTGGTGCATCTAACGGCAACGTTATTGAAGCTGCAGATGGTATGCGCGAAAAAGGCCTACGCCGCGTAGGCCCTTATCGTGTTACCCGCACTATGGCAAGCACAGTGTCTGCCTGCTTAGCCACACCATTTAAGATTAAAGGGTGCAACTACTCCATCACCTCGGCCTGTTCTACTAGTGCTCACTGCATTGGCAATGCTATGGAACAGATTCAGCTGAACAAGCAAGATGTTGTTTTTGCTGGCGGTGGCGAAGAACTGCATTGGAGCCAAAGCGTGCTGTTTGATGCAATGGGCGCATTATCTAGCAAGTACAACGACACCCCAACACAAGCTTCACGCGCTTACGATGCGAATCGTGACGGTTTTGTGATTGCCGGGGGCGGTGGAATGTTAGTACTAGAAGAACTTGAACATGCAAAAGCTCGCGGAGCCAAAATTTATGCTGAGTTAGTAGGCTATGGAGCGACTTCTGACGGTTACGACATGGTTTCACCTTCAGGTGAAGGCGCTATGCGTTGTATGCAGCAGGCCATGAGCACGATCGACAAACCTATCGATTACATTAATGCTCATGGCACCAGCACACCTGCAGGTGACATCCAGGAACTTAAAGCAGTAAAGTCTGTATTTGGCGACCAGTGCCCATCCATTACTTCTACAAAATCACTGACCGGACATTCTTTGGGTGCTGCTGGCGTGCAAGAAGCGATATACAGCCTATTAATGCAAGCCAATAACTTTATTGCTGCCTCAGCCAACATTGATCAATTAGATGAGGGTGCCGATGGAATGCCTGTGATCACCCAAAAGAAAGACAACGTGGAATTAACCACAGTAATGTCTAACAGCTTTGGTTTTGGCGGCACTAATGCAAGCTTGGTGTTTACTAAGTACGTGGCTTAAGACTGATCTAGTTGCCGCAAAGTGCCGCAACTAGATATAATGATGCTAAGATATCTTCGTTAAGTTTTCTGTCATCCAAGACACCATCTGCCCATGCATTTCTTTCGTTGGCACATCAGCACTGATGGGCTG
>JAIBDW010000113.1 GCA_024686035.1 Oceanospirillaceae bacterium | reverse complement strand
TTTGGTTTTTGGGCTATGGTTTAAGCACCATTTCTTGGACAAAGCCAAGCCAAGAAAAACCCATTACAGTCACCTTGCTCCAAGCCAACGTAAAGCTTGAAGAAAAATGGCTTCCAGAACATCTAACGCCCACATTAAGCTATTACCTTTCACAGTCTTACCAACATTTAGACAGTGATTTGATTATTTGGCCAGAAACAGCCATTGCCACCTATTGGGACTATATTGCACCAGCGCTCCAACCCCTTGCCCAGCTAGCCAAAGAACAAAATACACAAATTATCAGTGGCACGGTGATTCGAGACACTGTCCACACACAATCAGACTATTACAATGCACTCATCGCCTTTGGTGCGCAAGATGGACAATATTACAAGCAACGTTTAGTGCCCTTTGGTGAGTATGTGCCATTAGAATCATGGCTACGAGGCAGTATCGAGTTTTTTGACTTGCCTATGTCGGCATTTAAATTGCCCCAACAACACCAAGGGCTACTGACACAAAACATCCCCATTGCAGGTAATATTTGTTATGAAATCGCCTACCCTCAGCTGGTAGCCCAGCAAGCTGCTAATGCCCAGATTATTGTGACCGTCAGTAACGACACTTGGTTTGAGCACTCATTAGCACCGTGGCAACATTTACAAATGGCGCAGATGCGAGCTTTAGAAAATGGCAAACCCGTTGCCAGAGCCACCAATAGTGGTGTATCTGCACTAATAGATGCCAGCGGAGTGATTACTCACATTGCCCCATTATATGACAAGGCCCAATTGACTGGTGAAGTGTTATTGAAAGAAGGTAGCACACCCTATAATACAGGCCTCAATTGGCCCGTATTATTCATTAGCATGGGTTTGGTGCTATGTGGGTTAAGGCGCCAGCTTATAAGTGCCCCAGTCCGGCTTAAAAGCTAATCTCACCTTTAGTTTTTTGCCATCTATTGGATGGATACTTAGCCGCCTAATCGTGCACCACTAAAGGCATCAAATAACACGGCTTTACTAGTATCCACTTGCACCAACATCTTACCTGAATCTTGTGCATCTACCCCTGCTTCTGGGCTTAACCTAGCCTGAATTTCAGTGCTATTCCACTGCCCAAAGGCAATGGTATCTGGGCCCATAGGCTCAGTCACTTCAATTTGCATAGGTATAGTGTGTACTAACGCACCTTCAACATAAGGTTTAGGCTCAGTGATCATTTCTGGACGGATGCCTAGAATCACTGTATCTAAACCCGCCTTTTTAAGCTGATCACCATAGGGCACTTGAAGCTCAAACTTCTCACCTTGACTTTCAATCACCAATTTGTCATCCAATACCACGCATTCAATGAAGTTCATTGGCGGTGAGCCCATAAAATCGGCTACAAACCGATTGGCTGGGTTATTGTAGATCTCATACGGTGTGCCAAATTGTTGTACTTGGCCATCTTTCATGACCGCTATGCGGTCAGCTAGAGTCATCGCCTCTACTTGATCATGGGTTACATAAACAATGGTTGTGCCCAAGCGCTTATGAAGCTTTTTGATCTCGGTACGCATTTCTACGCGCAACTTAGCGTCTAAGTTAGACAAAGGTTCGTCAAACAAAAACACCCGTGGATTACGTGCTAGAGCCCGTCCCATAGCTACACGTTGACGCTGCCCCCCTGAAAGTTGACTAGGTTTACGATCCAATAAGTGCTCTATTTGTAATAGCTGGGCCACACCACCCACTGTTTTTTCTATTTCAGTTTTAGGCACTTTGCGCATCTCTAAGCCAAAGCTAATATTACGTGATACGCTCATAGTGGGATAAAGTGCATAAGACTGAAACACCATGGCAATGTCTCGCTCCTTGGGGCTTAAGTCAGTGATATTATCACCATCAATTAAAATATCTCCGCTGGTGACTTCTTCTAACCCAGCAATGCTATTCATTAGGGTAGATTTGCCACAGCCAGAGGGGCCTACTAAGATGAGAAATTCGCCATCTTTAATGTCTAGGTCGATGCCCTTTAGTACTTGTGTATCGCCAAAAGACTTGGTGAGTTGTTGTATTTGTATGGAACCCATATCAGTTTCTTTCCTTTGTGAAATCTTCTTATTAGCCTTTGACGGCGCCCGCAGTTAAACCACGTACAAAATATTTACCAGCCACGATATAAACGACCAAGGTAGGCAAGGCGGCAATGACCGCAGCGGCCATGTCGACGTTGTATTCTTTTCCGCCCATGGTGGTATTGACTAGGTTATTAAGCGCCACTGTAATCGGTTGAGTTCCAGGCCCTGAGTAAACCACTCCAAAGAGGAAATCGTTCCAAATTTGAGTAAATTGCCAAATCACACTCACCACTATTATTGGCGTAGAAAGTGGCAAGAATACATGCCTGAAAATGGCAAAAAAACCTGCGCCATCTAGCCTTGCAGCACGCACTAATTCATTGGGAATACCCACATAGTAATTACGGAAAAACAAGGTGGTGAATGCAATGCCATAAATCACATGCACTAACACTAAACCCGTTACCGTATTAGCCAAACCAAGCCAAGCTAAAAGCTTAGCCATAGGCAAAAGAATCACTTGAAACGGAATAAAACAGCCAAACAATAAAGCACCAAAGAGGAAGTTGCTGCCTTTAAAGCGCCATTGGGATAGCACATAACCATTTAATGCACCCACTGCTGTAGAGATCAACAAAGCAGGTATAACAATGCGCATACTATTCCAAAAATAGGGTGCCAAACCAAAACAGTCACCACCAGTGCATGCGCTGCTCCATGCTTTAACCCACGCACTGCCATTTAACGCATCTGGCAAAGCCAAAATGTTACCATTACGGATTTCTTCAATGCCTTTAAAGGATGTGGTGAGCATGACGTATAAAGGGCCTAAATAGGCCAACGCAAACACCAATAACAGCGTAATAAAAAAGGCTTTGTAGAGCTTTTTAGAAAGAGTTAACGAGCTCATGATTTTTTACCTCGCAACTCAGAGTAAAGATACGGCACTATAATGGCCATTACACCCGCTAGCATCACCATAGCACTTGCAGCGCCTAAACCCATTTGGGCACGACTAAACGCATGGGTATACATAAAGGTGGCGGGTAAATCTGACGCATAGCCTGGGCCACCTCCTGTGAGGGATTGCACCAAATCAAAGCTTTTAATAGCAATGTGACTTAAGATTACCACGGCGCCAAAAAACACTGGGCGCATGACCGGCAAAATGACATGCCAGTAGGTGCGAAATGTAGATGCCCCATCTATTTGGGCAGCCTTGATTAAGCTGTCATCCACCCCTCGAAGCCCTGACAAAAACATTGCCATAACAAAACCACTAGATTGCCAAACCGCAGCAATTACAATGGTGTAAATGGCCATATCAGGATCGACTAGCCAGCGAAATTCAAAGTCTGTAAAACCTAGGTCACGGACCATTTTCTCAATACCCAAGCCTGGGTTAAGTATCCATTTCCATGCCGTACCTGTGACTATAAAAGACACCGCCATGGGGTAAAGATAGATGGTGCGCAAAGCCCCATCATTACGAATATTACGATCTAATAAAATGGCCAGCATTAGACCTAAAAATAATGCAATAACAATAAAAAGCACCGTAAACACTAGCAAGTTATCTAAGGCTACGTGCCACCGCGGATTAGCGAATAATCGCTCGTACTGCTGCCAGCCGACAAAGTCCCATTGGGGCAACATGCGACTTTTGGTAAAAGACAGTGCTGCAGTCCAGCCTATAAAGCCATACATACAGACTAAAGTCACAATGGCAGTGGGTGCCAACATCAGTTTGGGTAAGTGTTTTTCGAGATAATCGAACATAAGTTAGCTCTAGGTTAGCTCAATGAATTTTTAGAAATATGTCATTGCCAAGCTTAAGCCCAAATCATCGTTGCAATGTTTGGGCCCAGCCTACTATTGCCTATGAAGCTGGCAATGACAAAGCAAGCAATGCTTACTTAGCAGCAGCAATTGCTGCTACAAGGGCAGCTACACCTGCTTCTGCAGAGTCATCTGAGTTAAAGAACTGAGTTGCAGAGTCATAAATTGCCCCTGAAACTGCTTCTGAAACTGCCATGCCATGAGCAAAACTTGGCACTAGGCTGGAGGCTGCGGAACTTGCGACAAATGCATCCATAGAGTCATGTGCACAAGAGTCAAACTCAGTACGCGCCATGCCTAAACGTGCAGGAATTGAACCTTTGTTAAGGTTAAATACACGTTGGAAATCAGTACTTAAGATTTCTTTGGCCATCACTTTTTGAGCCTTGGTATTGTCGGCGTCGCTTTGGTTAAAGAAAGCAAATGAGTCTACGTTAAAGGTATAAGCGCCAGAAGTGCCAGGAGCCGCCACACACACATAATCTGTTCCAGCATTCATACCTGCAACCTTAAATTCGCCTTTAGCCCAATCACCCATGATTTGCATTCCTGCTTCACCATTGATCACCATAGAGGTGGCTAAGTTCCAATCTCGTCCTGGAGAGTTGATATCAATAAACTGACGCAATTGACCAAAGGTTTCAAATACTTCTTTGGTGGTTGCACTGTTAAGTGCGTCCATATCTGCTTGTACAAAAGCTTTGTTGTAGTAGTCTGCACCACCAACACCTAAAACAACTGCTTCAAATACAGTGGCATCCTGCCAAGCTTGTCCACCGTGGGCAAGGGCTACGTAGCCTGCGTCTTTTAGTTTTTGAGCTTGCACCATGAAGTCATCCCAAGTTGTTGGGATCGTAGCGCCTGCTTTGCGGAATACTTCTGGGTTTGCCCACAACCAGTTAACACGATGCACGTTTACCGGTGCTGCTACATATTCGCCTTCATACTTCATCACGTCTGAGACCACTTCTGGTAAGATTTCATCCCAGTTGTTGGCTTGAGCAACATCATCGATGCTAGTTAAAAAACCTAGCTCGCCCCAGTCTTGGATAGATGGGCCTTTAATTTGCGCAGCGGTAGGCGGGTTGCCAGAAATAGCACGAGACTTAAGCACTGTCGCGGCACTTTCCCCTGCACCACCAGCCACTGCAAAATCAACCCAATCTACGCCAGAGGCCGCAAGCTGCTCTTTTAAAAAGGCAACGCTGGCCGCTTCACCACCACTGGTCCAATAATGTAATACTTCTACTTCGCTTGCTTGTA
>JAIBDW010000118.1 GCA_024686035.1 Oceanospirillaceae bacterium | reverse complement strand
GATTTCGTAGCTCGTTTCACCCGCTTGGGCTGCTTCATGGTCATCTCGTAAGCGACTCACTTCAAAATGAGGTGTGTCCATTTGTGGGTTAGGAATGATGACCACACGCACACCGGCTGTTCTTTCAACTTCTAAAATCTCAGCGCGTTTTTCATTGAGCAGGTAAGTGGCCATATTGACAGGCAGTACGACACGAATTTCTGCAGAGCGATCTTTGCTTGCTTCTTCGTTGATTAAACGAATGATGGATAAGGCTAATGAGGCAACATCACGGATACTGCCTTGTCCACTACAACGTGGGCATACAATACCAGAGGTTTCCCCTAATGAAGGACGCAGGCGTTGACGAGACATTTCCATTAAGCCAAAACGAGAAATACGCCCAACCTGAACGCGAGCACGATCAAGCTTTAGACTATCGCGTAGTTTATTCTCAACGGCGCGTTGATTGCGCATTGGGCCCATGTCGATAAAGTCGATAACAACCAACCCACCCATGTCACGCAAGCGTAACTGACGAGCAATTTCTTCTGCGGCTTCCAGGTTGGTGTTTAAAGCAGTTTCTTCTATGTCACTACCTTTGGTAGCACGAGCTGAGTTAATGTCGATAGACACTAGTGCTTCTGTGGGGTCGATAACAATGGCGCCACCAGAGGGGAGTGTGACTTCTCGCTGGAAAGCAGTTTCAATTTGAGATTCAATTTGGAAGCGATTGAACAAGGGGATTTCTTGATCATAGAACTTGATCTTGCTCTCATAACTTGGCATGACTTGCTGCACAAAAGTTAATACGTCCTGGTATACCTTAGGCTCATCAATTAATACTTCGCCAATGTCTGGACGCAAGTAGTCACGCATAGCGCGGATGATGACGTTGCTTTCTTGATAAATTAAGAATGGAGCGGCTTGTTTATCAGAAGCTGCAGTAATGGATTCCCATAATTGCTGTAGGTAATCCAAATCCCATTGAATATCTTCTGCACTGCGCCCAATACCAGCTGTGCGTACAATAACGCCAGACTCAGCAGGTACATTCAATTGGTTCATAACCTCGCGAAGTTGAGAGCGTTCCTCACCTTCAATGCGACGAGAAATGCCACCAGCTCTTGGGTTGTTTGGCATCAATACTAAGTAACGGCCAGCGAGACTAATGAATGTGGTTAAGGCTGCGCCTTTGTTGCCACGTTCTTCTTTGTCTACTTGAACGACAATTTCTTGGCCTTCTTTGACCAACTCTCTAATACTAGAACGACCACTTTGTGATGGGTCTTTAAAATACTCGCGAGAAATTTCTTTTAGAGGTAAGAAACCATGGCGTTCTGAACCATAGTCAACAAACGCAGCTTCTAAGCTGGGCTCTACACGGGTGATACGGCCACGGTAAATATTGGCCTTTTTTTGTTCACGAGCGCCAGATTCAATATCTAGGTCGTACATACGCTGGCCATCGACCAGTGCAACGCGCAACTCTTCAGAGTGGGTTGCATTAATTAGCATTCTTTTCATGGTATTCAATTTCTTGAAGCCCATTTACCCTACGGCAATTAATATGTTTACGGGTGCACGAAGGCTTAAAAACCTTTTGGGTGTAGGAAACCGCTACCTTCTCGGATAAATATGTCTTGCACTGCGCCAGTCATATTATGTTAATGGTCTGTTTTATCTAACAATATCAATGATATAGGTTAACCTTTATGTTAACTCACCAGCAGCTTGGTTAAAAACTAAAGAAGCCCTGTTTATTCTATACAGTTGTTATTGCTTTGTTGTGCTTGCTTCAGCACTTTAATCTTTTCAGACCGGTCCATGGGTAGGGTACATCCACACCTAAACACCAAGCATAAATTAATTCGCCGTAACTGGGTAAAACGGGTGGTTTTACGTTAAATAACTGGGAATACCCCAAGTTACAGCCTATTTCATTTGGATTTTGCGGTCTCGGTGTATACATCGAGTATTAACGGCAAAATCAACGGGTTGGGTTTGTCAAACCCTACCTAAAAATTTGTTTACTGAATTGGGATATTAAATTTTTGCCCATTAACTGATTTATTGTCAGTTTCAGTAGCTGCTATGTTACCATTCGCGCTCTTACCCCGCAATTAATAAACTCATTAGTTTTTCATTTATGCAACAAAAGCCAACCCCCCCACCAGAATTAACCGCTACTGCCGTAAAGTATGTCTCTATTGATGACGATAGAGCAGGGCAGCGTATCGATAATTTTCTTATGATGCACCTTAAAGGTGCGCCAAAAAGCTTAATATACCGCATTGTTAGAAAGGGTGAAGTCCGTGTGAATAAAGGTAGGATTAAGCCTGACTATAAGCTTAAAGATGGAGACATTGTTCGAGTGCCTCCGGTTAAACTTCCGGAACCCAATGCCAAAGCGGCTGTTAGCAAAGGCCTAGAAAAGCAATTACGCGACGCCATTTTATATGAAAGCCCGGGTCTATTAATCATTAATAAGCCACATGGTTTGGCAGTGCATGGTGGCAGTGGCATCAACTTAGGCTTAATAGAAAGCCTAAGGCAGCTATACCCTAATGAACGCTCCCTAGAGCTTGTACACCGTTTAGATCGAGATACATCAGGTTGCGTTATGGTTGCCAAAAAACGCTCTACACTTCGGGCTATTCACGCCCAGCTTAGAGATGGCGGCATTGATAAGGTGTATCAAGCATTAGTAATTGGGGGGTGGCCTAAATCGTGTCAAAAAGTTGATGCGCCACTGATGAAAAATGTAGTGCAGTCTGGCGAGCGCATGGTGCGAGTAGAGCAAGAAGGTAAGCGCAGCATTACACGTTACAAAGTATTACAAAACCTTGGCCAATTTACCTTAATAGAGGCTAAGCCTATTACGGGTAGAACACACCAGATTAGAGTACACTGCCAGCATATGGGACACCCAATTGTGGGTGATCCTAAATATGGCGTAGATCAGGTTAACCAAGAACAGCGGCAGTTGGGATTAAATCGCTTGTTTTTACACGCGGCACAACTACGCTTAACTGATCCAAGCACAGAAAAGAAAATAGACGTGCGTGCGCCTCTAGATGTGCGCTTAGCGCAAGCTATTAAACGGTTAAATTAACACAAGACTGGCGCGTACTCCCACTGGTGCATGTGCATTTGATTCGTTATCCTCAGTCAATCTCAAAACACACTTGGTACCTTCTATGTATAATAAAGATCTGGATAAGAATGACGCTAACTTCCAAAGCCTTTCTCCTTTGTCACTCCTTAAACGTGCTGCGCAGGTCTATCCATCTATAACCGCTCAAGTCTATGGTGATGTCCGCCGTACTTGGTTGCAAACCTACCAGCGCTCTTGTGCTATGGCCAGCGCCCTTAATAAACGAGGCGTTGGTTTAGGAGATACTGTCTCCGTGATCTCTCATAACGGCCCTGAGTTGTTTGAGTCACATTATGGGGTGCCCATGGCAGGGGCTGTATTAAATGCGATCAACACCCGCTTAGATGCTGCGACTATCGGCTTTATTTTTGATCACGCCGAAACTAAAGTTGTGTTTGTCGATCGGGAGTTTTCTGAGACTGTGGCGTTAGCGCTTACCTTGTGCAAAGCTAATCCTTTGGTGGTAGATATTGATGATCCAACCTTTGCTGGAGGTCGCCTTATCGGTGAACTAGACTATGAGCAACTCTTAGTCGAAGGTGATCAAGACTACCAGTGGCAGATGCCAGGTGATGAATGGCAAGCTATTAGTCTAAACTATACATCAGGCACTACCGGCAATCCTAAAGGGGTGGTGTATCATCATCGCGGCGCATATTTAACCGCGATGAATATGGCCCTGACGTGGGATATGCCAAAATACCCAATATTTATGACCGTAGTGCCGATGTTTCATTGTAATGGTTGGTGCTTCACATGGGCTACTGCATTATTAGCTGGAACTAACGTGTTTATTCGGCATCTAAAGCCAGAACTAATGCTTGAGTTGATTAAGCAAGAAAAGGTGACCCATTTTGGTGGTGCACCTATTGTTTTGAATATGATTAATAATGTAGATGATAAATATAAACAAGGTATTAATCACCAAGTTAAAGTAATGACAGCGGGAGCGGCACCCCCAGCAGCAGTGATAGCTGCCATGGAGGAATTAGGCTTTGAAGTGACCCATGTGTATGGTTTGACTGAAACCTATGGTGCATGTGTTATATGTGAATGGCAGCCTCAACTTTGGGGTGATTTGAGTCATCCAGAAAAAGCGGCGTTAAAATCTCGCCAAGGCGTCAGAGGCCCAGCCCAAGAAGATCATGTGGTCATGAACACAGACACCATGATACCTGTGCCAAAAGACGGTGAAACCATTGGCGAAATATTTTTGCGTGGTAACATGGTGATGAAAGGTTATCTTAAAAATCCAACAGCCACAGCAGAAGCCTTTGAAGGTGGCTGGTTTCGCTCTGGTGATCTTGCGGTTTGGCATGCAGATGGTTACATGGAAATTAAAGACCGCGCCAAAGATATTATCATTTCAGGAGGGGAGAATATATCCTCAATCGAAATAGAAGGCGTTTTATACAGCCACTCTGCTGTTCTTGAGGCTGCCGTGGTCGCCAGGCCAGACGAGAAATGGGGTGAAACACCCTGTGCATTTGTTGCTCTAAAACCTGGTGCGAGTGCTTCAGCAGAAGAATTGATTAGTTATTGTAAGGCTAATATGGCGCGCTTTAAAGTACCTAAGCATGTGGTATTTGG
>JAIBDW010000075.1 GCA_024686035.1 Oceanospirillaceae bacterium | reverse complement strand
TTGCAGCGATTATATATAGATTTATGTAAGTTTAATGACGCCAAGGCGCAGCCAAAGGCTTGGCATCATAGGCTTGCAGGCTGGGGCGCCGGTCGTGCTGGTCACAGTGATCCTATTAAAGGACTTTATTTTTGGGGTGGTGTAGGGCGTGGTAAGACCTACCTTATGGATGTCTTTTTTCACTGCTTGCCCTTTGAGAACAAGCAGCGCACCCACTTTCATCGATTCATGCGTGATGTGCATCGTCGGTTGACGCTTAATAAGGGACTAAAGAACCCATTGTTGGTGGTTGCCAAAGAGCTCGCTGACGAATTTAAAGTCATCTGTTTTGATGAGTTTTTTGTGACAGATATTACGGATGCGATGATTTTAGCGCAGCTGTTGGATCGATTGTTCGACCTAGGGGTGGTGCTTGTGGCCACGTCAAACATAGAGCCAAAAGGGCTATATGAAAATGGTTTGCAACGGCAGCGATTTTTGCCTGCGATTGGTTTGTTGGAGCGGCACACTGACATTGTGAGCGTGGATGGAGGTGTTGATTATCGCCTGCGTACTTTGTCGCAAGCACAGCTGTATTATTGGCCGTTAGGTGCAAAGGCTGATGCCAACTTAGCTGAAGGTTTTGCGATGCTTTCGCCACAGCTGACATCTGATTTGTCATCTCCAACAGGGCTGTCCAATGTTGTACAGATTTTAACTGAGCAGAATGTCATCAATATCAATGGCCGTGATTTTAGTTATGTAAAAAAGGCTGGCGCAATTATTTGGCTCACTTTCGATCAGTTGTGTGTGCAGCCTCGTTCCCAAAATGATTATTTGGAGTTGTCGCATGAGTTTCATGGTTTAATTATTGGTAATGTGCCGCGTTTGGTTGGAGGTATGGAAGATCAGGCTAGGCGCTTTGTTAACTTGATTGATGTTTGTTATGACGCTAATTTAAAAGTCATTATTTCAGCCCAAGTGCCTTTGTTGGAGCTGTATGGAGGTGGCCAATTGGACTTTGTATTTGCGCGCACATTGAGCAGGCTGCAAGAGATGCAGTCCTATGAATACCTGGCTTGTGGTCATATCTCAGGAAAAATATCGGTATGATTGCTAAAAGCCTTAAAAACATTCGCTTTAAGGCTTAACAAAGGGTGGTTTTATCCTGTATAATTTGGCCTCGCAGTTTCTGTGTCGGCTTTTTCTGCTTTACAGATAGGGTTGTTAGGGGCGCGGACTGCTAGGCACGTTATTGGCGGTATGAATAAGTTCTGTGTGTTTGAGGCGTTATTCAATACTGTGCAATAACTCAATAATTATAGGTAGGTCCAATTAGATGGACCATTAAACAGGTTATTTACATGAAAACCGTAAGTACTAAACCAGCTGACGTTACCCGTGATTGGTACGTTGTCGATGCTGAAGGTAAAACTTTGGGTCGTATGGCTACAGAAATCGCTCGTCGCCTACGCGGCAAGCATAAGCCAGAATTCACTCCTCACGTTGATACTGGCGATTATATTATTGTTGTTAACGCTGAAAAAGTTCGCGTAACTGGCAATAAAGCAAAAGATAAAATGTACTACCGTCACACTGGTTATCCAGGTGGCTTGCGTTCTATGTCTTTTGAAAAAATGGTTGATCACGCTCCTGAGCGCACCGTTGAATTCGCTGTTAAAGGTATGTTGCCAAAAGGTCCTTTGGGCCGCGCTATGTACTCCAAGCTTAAAGTGTATGCCGGTACTGAGCATCCACATCAAGCGCAACAACCACAAGCATTGACCCTGTAAGGAGACGATCATGGCAGTTACTCAATATTATGGTACTGGTCGTCGTAAGACCTCTACCGCTCGTGTGTTCATGACTCCTGGCACTGGTGCCATCACTGTAAACAGCCGTTTGTTGGATGTTTATTTTGGTCGTGAAACAGCTCGTATGATTGTTCGCCAACCACTAGAGTTGACCGAGACAGTTGAAAAGTTCGATCTATTCATTACCGTAGAAGGCGGTGGTGGTTTTGGCCAAGCTGGTGCGATCCGTCACGGCATTACTCGTGCACTAATGAACTATGATGAGACCTTGCGTCCTAGCTTGCGTGCCGCTGGTTTTGTTACCCGTGATGCGCGTGAAGTTGAACGTAAAAAGGTTGGTTTACGCAAAGCGCGTAAGCGTCCTCAGTTCTCAAAGCGTTAAGCTTTACTGCATCTTTTTGGTGCACTCAGAAAAGCCCAGCCACGTTGCTGGGTTTTTTTATGGCTTGTTTAAAAACACCCGTTTTTGTATGGTGAGTATAGGGCTTTAACCTTGTCTATTTAGAGCCTTTCCTTTAAAATTAGGTCAGAAATTTTACAGCTCAGCTGGAGACCAATTGAATGAGTAATGAAGTCGCAAATCCGACCCGACGTCGTGTGCTAGTCGGCGCATCCATAGTTGTGGGTGCTGTTGGTGGTGTAACTGCGCTAACCCCTTTTGTAGCCTCTTGGAACCCAAGTGCTAAAGCACGAGCGGCGGGTGCAGCAGTTAAGGCAGATATCAGTAAACTAGAGCCTGGTCAACAAATGATCGTTTCATGGCGCGGCAAGCCGGTATGGATTGTACGTCGAAATGCTGAAGCATTAGCTAACCTGGATAGCCTCAATAGTAGTTTGGCTGACCCAGACTCTGTTGATGCCAAACAGCCTGCATATGTGCCCAATACACCCGTACGTGCTTTGCGTGATGAAGTGATAGTGATGATTGGCCTTTGTACCCACTTAGGGTGCTCTCCAACATACAACCCTGAGGTTGTGCCCACTGCTTTTGACGCTAACTGGCAAGGTGGTTTCTATTGCCCTTGTCATGGTTCTACCTTCGACCTATCAGGTCGAGTGTATAAAGGTAAACCAGCCCCTACAAATTTAGAAATTCCGCCACATTTTTACGAGAGTGACACTGTAATTCTTATTGGCGAAGATGGAGGAAATGTATAATGGGAGTAGGTAATCCTAACCGCGCTAAAGCGGAAAGTGGTATTGTTCGCTGGATTGATGATCGCTTTCCTCTGACCCAAATGTGGCAAGACCACATGTCTAAATATTATGCCGCTAAAAACTTTAACGTTTGGTATGTGTTTGGTGTACTTTCTTTACTCGTATTAGTGAACCAGATCCTAACAGGTGTTTGGCTGACGATGTCGTATGAGCCTACAGCTGAAGGTGCATTTGCTTCAGTAGAATATATTATGCGTGATGTGGAAATGGGTTGGATCATCCGTTACATGCACTCTTCTGGCGCATCAGCTTTCTTTGTTGTGGTTTATCTGCACATGTTTAGAGGCTTGATGTATGGCTCCTACCAGAAGCCACGTGAGCTGATCTGGCTATTTGGTATGGCCATTTATTTAGCGCTTATGGCAGAAGGATTCTTTGGATACCTTTTACCTTGGGGACAAATGTCCTACTGGGGTGCTCAGGTAATCTTATCTCTAGCAGGTGCTATTCCTGTTGTTGGTGAAGATCTTGTGCAATGGATTCGTGGTGATTACTTAATTTCTGGCATCACCTTAAATCGCTTTTTCTCATTGCATGTCATTGCCTTGCCAATGGTAATTCTTGGTTTGGTTGTGTTGCATATTTTGGCATTGCACGATGTGGGTTCAAATAACCCAGATGGTATCGAGATTGATCAAAATAAAGATGAAAATGGTGTGCCTGTTGATGGTGCGGCTTTTTGGCCATATCACGTGATTAAAGACTTAGTTGCAGTGGGTGTGTTTTTGACCGTGTTCTGTTTAGTGATTTTCTTCTTCCCAGAAGGTGGCGGTTACTTTATCGAAAAACCAAACTATGAACCTGCTAACTCTTTGAAGACGCCAGAGCACATTGCTCCTGTTTGGTACTTTACACCTTACTATTCTATGTTGCGTGCAGTGACTCAACCGCTATTTGGTTTGGATGCTAAGTTCTTGGGTGTGATTGTCATGGGTGGTGCTATCGCCATTCTATTTGTCATGCCTTGGCTTGATCGCAGCCCAGTTAAATCAATGCGTTACAAAGGTTGGATGAGCCGTGTGTGGTTAGCTATTTTTGTAGTGAGCTTTGTTATTTTGGGTTACCTAGGTACTTTAGCTACAACTGAAGGCCGCACAACAGTTGCGCAAGTGTGTACGTTATTGTATTTCTTATACTTTATTCTCATGCCGTTTTACACGCGTATGGAAACCACCAAACCTGTTCCAGAAAGGGTAGTCTAAACATGAAAAAGTTACTATTACTCAGCTTAATGATGATGGTGCCAATGTTTGCCCAGGCTGCCGGCGGCCCAAGTGTAGCGTTAGACTCTATCGAAGTGGATGCATCTGATCATTCGTCTTTACAGCGCGGTATGCAGACCTACGTTAATTACTGTTTGGGATGTCACACAGCGCAGTATCAGCGTTATAGCCGTGCTGCAGAAGATCTGCATATGCCAGAGGACTTAGTCATTGATAATTTGATCTTTAGTGGTCAAAAAATTGGTGAGCAAATGACCAGTGCCATGGACCCTAAAGTGTCTGCTAAATGGTTTGGTGCAGCACCACCAGATTTGACTAATGAAGTGAACTTGCGTGGCGCAGACTGGGTATACACCTATCTTCGTACTTTTTATGTAGATGAAAGCCGTCCGTATGGCGTCAATAACCTAGTATTCCCAAGTGTAGGCATGCCTAACGTGTTGGCTCAATTACAAGGGATACAGTCTAAGTCTTGTGGTGATGTTAGTGAATATGACGCACATGGCAATCCTGCCATTGATAGCGCAACAGGCAAAGCCATCACTCACCAAAGTTGCGATATACTTACTGTCGAGGAAGGTTCTGGTAGTATGACTCCAGCTCAGTTTGATGCTGCAATATACGACCTAACTAACTTCATGGCTTATATGTCTAAGCCTTACAAAGCGGATAGTCATCGCATTGGTTTGTGGGCAATTTTATTCTGCTTGTTGATGACCGTGTTGTTTTACTTCTTAAAGAAGGAATTCTGGCGCGACATCCATTAGTACGCGATTTTGAGGTATAATGCCTCAAATAGTCTATTCCAACGCGGCCGCTGTTATCCATCGATGATGAATGCAGCAGGTCGCGTATTCGTTTTTGGCGCATAGCGCTATCGTTTATTACTGAGGTATACCTAAATGGGTGTAGTCGCAAAACGCTCTTCAATGACTTTCTTCTCTGACGGGGCTAATCATTACAGTCACCGCGTGCGTATTGTTCTGGCAGAAAAAGGTGTTACCGTTGACATTATAGATGTTGATGCTGAGCACAAACCAGAAGATCTTGCAGATTTGAACCCTTATAACAGTTTACCTACCTTGGTAGATCGCGATTTAGTGCTTTACGAAGCTAATGTAATGATGGAATACTTGGACGAGCGTTTCCCGCATCCTCCTTTATTGCCCGTTTACCCTGTTGCTCGTGCAGAAAGCCGTTTGTATATGTACCGCATTGAGCGTGATTGGTGTCGTCTTGCTGATGTGATTATGACATCAGATGATGAGTCCGAAATTGTCGAAGCGCAAAAAGAGTTACGAGAAAGTCTTATTTCTACCGCGCCTATTTTTACTGAAAAAGACTTCTTCATGAGTGAAGAGTTCACATTAGTTGATTGTTGTATTGCTCCTATCTTGTGGCGTTTGCCACAGTTGGGTATAGACCTTCCAGAGCTGCAAGCTGCACCGATGTTGGAGTATATGGAGCGTATCTTTGCCCGTGAAGGGTTTCAGGAAAGCTTATCTGAGCTTGAGCATGAAATTAGACTATAGCTAAGATGATGACGCCAAGCCGAGCCTATTTATTACGAGCTTTACACGAGTGGATCTTGGACAATGATTCCACCCCTCACATGGTCGTTGATGCCACCATAGATGACGTGATGGTGCCTGAGCACTTTATTAATGATGGACAAATAGTGCTTAATATATCGCCCAGTGCTGTGCAAGGGTTAAACCTAGGAAACGATGCTGTAGAGTTTAATGCACGTTTTGGCGGGGTTCCTATGCACGTTTATGTGCCGATATTAGCGGTGCTGGCGGTTTATTCTAAAGAGACAGGTGAAGGTATGGGTTTTGGTTTTGAGCCAGGTATACCTAGCCCAGATGACCCTCGGCCACCAACTAGCCCTATGTCTTCGGTTGATAAGGCCAAGCCTAAGGGTACAGTTTCATCCATTGGCAGTCATACAAAGCGACCCACGCTTAAAGTCGTTAAGTAACGAGGTGCAAAAACCTGACAATAAAAAAGGGCCTTATGGCCCTTTTTTATTGTCTAGTTATGACTTGAATATTTAATCGATGTATTCAAATACTTTAACAATTCGTTGTATGCCGCTGGCATTAGAGGCAATGCCTACAGCCCAGTTAGCTTCTTCTTTGGTCACTAGCCCCATCAGATAGACGACGCCATTCTCTGTAACCACTTTAATCCGACTAGCGGGGAAATCTGTCTCAGCAACCATGCGAGCCTTGACCTTGGTGGTAATTAGGGCATCACTTGCCTTAACAACGCCTGATGCTGGGCCACTAACTAATAATTCGTTGTGCACTTTTCGAACATTACTAATGTTGCGGGTCACGCCACCGGCAATAATTTTAGTATCTTCGCTTGGCACTTGGCCGATTAACAAAACGATACCATTGACACTAATGACGCTGACATTGGCTGATTCGAACAATGTTGATGAACGCTTAATAGCATCAATGGCGGAGCTCTCGATAAGCTGGTCGTTATACAAAGTGCCTAAAGATCGAGTGCCCTTGTTGTCCGTTACGGGTTGGCCTGTCAATATAGGCGTACAAGCACTGGCAAGAGCTATACAGCTTGCTAAGGTGATTAATTGAATGCCTTTCTTTAGCATTTATTCATTGCTCCCAAATAGTTGAAAATCGATTAAATCACAAAGACAGTGAATGGTCACCAGCTGTAGTTGTAATATATTAACGTTGTTGTCACTAGGGATTCGAATGGCAACATCGTCTGGATCCAAAACTGTCGCCATGTCGCCACCCGTTTGGCCAGTAATCGAAATGACTTGTAAATTACGATTGTGCGCAGCCTGAATAGCCTGAATTAAATTACCACAATTGCCTTGCTCGGACATCACAATAACAATATCGCCCTGCTGCCCTAATGCACTAATTTGTTTAGCAAATACATCTTGAAAGCTAGAATCACGAATGATGGCGCTCATGGCGGTGCTATCGGCGGCTAAATTAAACGCAGGTAAGCTTGGACGTTCTTGTTGAAAACGGCTTAACAAAGCGGCGCAAAAATGATGCCCATTAGCAGCGTTAGCGCCATTACCACAAATAAGTACTTTGCCCTCTTGAACAAAGCACTGGTGCAACATTTGCGCAGCAATAGCAATGTCTTGAGGTAAGTGTTCTGCACTGTATGCAGCGCAACCCATGTGTTCATGGAATTGATTTATAACCCTGTCTTGCAGTTCCATGAATGAACTCTAACCTTAGCCTGAAGAAATAAATGCATTGTCTAGCCATTGTATCTGAACTTGGCTATGGGGGCTATCAGAACCACTGATAGCAATCAGATCAAAGCGGCAATCCAAGTGACTTAGTGAAGGATAACGTTGCAAAAACACTTTCGCACTATGAATCAGGCGGCGTTGCTTGGTTGGTGTAAGGCTAGCCACTGCTCCTCCCATAGCTTGGCTTTTTCGGTACTTCACTTCAACAAATGCGATCAAACAACCTTTGCGAGCGATGATGTCGATTTCGCCTCCTTTGCAAAAAAAGTTACGCTTAATCAACTGCCAGCCATGTTGATGAAGGTGGTCCCAAGCCAGTTGTTCAGCCCAAGCCCCAACTTGTGTGGTCGTCATAGTTACTGGACTGAATCCATCAATACCTTGCCTGCTTTGAACCTCCCCCAAGAGCTTTGCGTAACAATTCTATTTTGCTCATTCATATTCAATACTCCTGTTACACCTATCATCTGTTGATTGCTATTGGCATATAGCTGCCCAAGCTTAGGATACAAGTGATACGCATCCACACCAACGGCGAACAAACGAGTGTATCTCTCTCTATCAAGCCATGTTTGGCTGATTTTTTTCTGCATTGCCGGTTGCTCTATGAGCCAAGGTAAGTCTGTAAAAACCACTTTTTCTAAATCACGATCACGGCTTGTGCTCGTTGGGCCTTGGTAAATATGGTGAGTTGCGTAAACAGGCAGATCTGCTGCATAGTGGAAGGCTAACGTTGGAATAATTTGACGACCATCTGTGGGTAATGAAAATAGCACAATCGCATCGATATCCTGGCGCCGCCTAGGCTCAAATTTAATCTCATTGTTGGTGCCTAATAGGTGCTTTTTCAATGCCTTTGCTCGGTCATTACTTTGGGTGATAAGTAGCGCTTCAGTGATGGATTTGGAATGATCACCGCCACCAGAAAAGCGGACTTGATCCGCAATTTCACCACCCAGTGCAAGCCATGAAGTGGTGAAGTGTTGCGCAGCTCTCATGGCCCACGGTTGGTCTTGATGTAAGATAAGGATACGTTTGTGACCTTCAAATAAGCTGCGGGCAGCTATTTGTGATGTTTCATCCTCTAAAGCTAGGCCAAATTGAATTAAGTTGTTGGTTGTGCCTTTTGTGCTGCTTAAAGGAGTGTAGTTTAGTGCCAGTGTAGGAATAGGTAGTGACTCTTTTTGGCTGAGTTCAATGACCTTTTTCTTATCTAGTGGGCCGATTATTAGGTCGATTTGGTCTGTTGAGGCTTCTAAGTATAGCGCGTCTAAATTGCTTACTTTAGTGGTGTCATACACCTTAATATAAGGCATTTCCTTTGAGCTGCTTACCGTTTCAAAACGAGCAGCCATAAATCCATCGACCACAGCTTGGCCTACTTTTCCGAGCGTGCCATGCAAAGGCATGGCTATGGCAATACGCTTAGGCGGACTCAAATCTAGATCGGCAAAGTGCTTGCTGGTGTTTTGGGTTTCAAAGGCAGGCAAAATGTCTGGCAAATTGGGCGCTGAAACGACAGATGAAATAATGGATTGTTGATTGGGTGTTGGTTCATCAGTGCCACTGACTATTGCGGCAACTGCAACG
>JAIBDW010000134.1 GCA_024686035.1 Oceanospirillaceae bacterium | reverse complement strand
TATTTTTTGCTTTTTGGGGTGGCGCTATAGAGCTGATACAGCCCTATGTTAACCGTTATGGTGAGTGGCTGGATGTGGCAGCCAATATCACAGGCCTAGGCTGTGGGTTACTAGTTGCATGGATTATTAATTGGTTTGGGCCTATTAACTTACAAGGGGATGACAATGAACGAGCATGAAAAAATCAATTACGTTGAGTTTCCAGCCAAAGACATTGCAAAGGCTAAGGCGTTTTTTACACAAGCATTTGCATGGGAGTTTGAAGATTTTGGGCCAGAATACACGGCCTTCTCCAATCAAGGCCTTGATGGTGGTTTTTTCAAATCAGATGACACGGTTTCTGCTAAAAGGGGTAGTGCCCTTATTGTCTTTTTTAGTGACAATATTGAAGCAACCTTAGCTAAGATAGAGGCCGCTGGTGGTGAGATTTTACAACCTATTTTTTCTTTTCCAGGCGGGCGTCGTTTTCACTTTGCAGACCCAAATGGCAATGAGTATGCAGTGTGGGCGCAGCCAGATACCTCACTTTGAAATCTTAACAGGCGCTTGGGCCACCACTATATTGTCTTCAATACGCACGCCGCCTAAAGGCCTTAAATGGCCTATTGTGTGGGTGTTGAGTAAGTGTGCAAAACCAAGGCTTTTCCACTTTTCTAGCAAACTATCAATAATATAAAGTCCAGGTTCTATGGTGATCACCATGTTTTCTTGTAGGGTTTTGGTGCAACGTAAAAACTCATGTGGCGTTGGTGGTGCCAACATAGTGCCCAGTTCATCTTGCTGCCAGCCGCCTACATCGTGCACCTGCAAGCCTAACAAATGGCCTAACCCGTGAGGAAAAAAGGCACTGCTGATATGGCTTGTTAGAAGCTCGTCTTTAGAGCCTTGCACTAGGTTAAAAGTGATGAGTATCTCTAGCACTAAGTGGTGCATCTGCTGATGCAGGTCCACAAAGCTTATCCCAGGATTGGCCTGCGCGCACAATTTTGCTTGGGCTTGTGTCATAGCATTGATCAGGTCTTGATAAAGCCCACTGCCACGGCTATGGCAGCGTGTCACATCTGCCCCATAGCCATTGAATGTGGCTCCAGCGTCAATTAAAAAACTTTGAGGCTGGCTCATATCTTGAGGGCGATGATCATAATGTTGATAGTGCAATATGGCACTGTGGTGGCCAAACGCCACAATATTGCGATAGGGCATTTGCATGCTGTCTTGTTGCACAGCAGATAGATAGGCAAAGGCAGTATCAAGCTCACTTTTACCCGCCATAAAAGCCTGGTTTGCAGCTTGATGGCCTGCAAAAGCCATGTCATTGGCCTGCGTTAAACAGGCTATTTCGTATTGGCTTTTAATGGCTCTAGCAAAGTGTAATTGATGCATTAAGCCTTCAGGGTTTACTTTGTGTATACCCAGCTGGCAAGCCAGCCCTATGTCTTCTCCAATCCATGCTCGGTGTTCACTGGTATGGCTATATCGCTTTATCTCACGTTTTACTTGGGCTAAATCGCGACACCAATAAATATCAAAATAATCACACCAAAACCCTTTTGGCGGCTGCGGTGGCACATGCCAAAAGTCATCGGCTAGATGATAAAAAAGTACAGGTTTTTGGTCTGTTTGAATAAGTAGATAACAGTGGGGGCTTTGGGTAATGGGTAGCCACCAAGTGAAGTGAGGGTTGGCCTTATAGGGGTGGTGGTAATCATCTAAAAAGGCAAGTTTTGGTGCGCCACTGTGTATCAAAATGCTGTCACATTGCTGCTTAGCCATGGCTTTTTCTGCAATGCTAGCTAACCTTTGTAGGTGCTTTGGGTATAGTATTGACAGTGAGGAAAGTGGCGTAAGCATAGTGTGGCTCTGGATAAGCTTTATATCACATTATGATGGTGTTACATGAACTAAGCTAGGGTCTTATACAAAATGTTTAATGCAAAATCAATGGGATGACACCAATCCAATAGGGGAAAAATATGAAAATTGAAGGCGGTTGTTATTGTGGGGCGCTTAGGTACATCGCCAAAGGAGAGCCTCAGGCAAGTGTTCAGTGCCACTGCAGGGAGTGTCAGTACATTACTGGAGGCAACCCTAATATCATTATGATCATGCCATTAGAAGGGTTTAAATTTACCAAAGGTTACGCCAAAACATTTAAGCGTTTGGACATTGAACAAGCGGTGACAAGGCTGTTTTGTAATCATTGCGGCACGGGTATTGGCACCAAAAACCCCATGAGGCCTGCGTCGATCATTTTAAAAGTAGGCACTTTTGATGATCCTTCTGTCTTCACCCCTGCTGTTGCTATTTTTACTTGTGATAAACAAAGCTTTCATCACATTGGTGAAGGGGTTAAGGCGTTTGATAAACGGCCCTAAAATAGTGCTCGCACAAACGAGGCTGTGAGTTTAGTAAATATCGCCATACAAAGAAATTTGGGTTAAATACAGCCGCATGTCTAGCTCTAGCTGGTGGTAGTCACTTTGCATGTGACAGCACAGATTGTAGAAGGCTTTGTTGTGGTCTTTTTCTTTTAAGTGAGCCAGCTCATGCACCACAATCATCCTTAAAAACGCTTCTGGAGATTTTCGAAACACATCACTGATTCTAATTTCATGCTTACTTTTAAGTTTATTACCTTGCACTCTAGAAACAAAGGTATGTAGCCCAAGGGCATTGTTGATGACGTGTATTTTAGGATCATAAATCACCTGACTTAATGGCGATGATTTTTTGATGTATTGGTTTTTGATGGATACAGCATATTCGCGCAATGATTTGTCATTAACAAACTGGTGGGTGGAGGGGTATTTTTTAAGCAGATAATCAGCTAGCTTTTCTTGCTCCACTAGCTTCAGCACTTGATCTTTTACTTGTTCTGAGTAGTTTGAAAGGTATTTTAAAGTGGACATGTTTTAGGCATCACTGGGTGGCTAGGCATGATTAATACGAATGAAAACGGATGTTGAGTATAAGCTTCAAATATATAGCAATCTACATCATATTTGTCATTATCTGGCACGCGTTAGATACACACAGATAAATTTCTTTCACAGCCAAAGGTCATTGGTTTTTGGTTAATAGGGTCAATAAATGCCAGCTGCTTGGCTAATAGCTGCAATGGTGCGCTATAGTCATCTTTAGATAAAGGCTGTAATTTCGGGTAATAACGCTCATTTAGTATCGGCCAGCCCAAGGTGTGCATATGTATACGCAGCTGATGGGTTTTGCCTGTGATAGGG
>JAIBDW010000023.1 GCA_024686035.1 Oceanospirillaceae bacterium | reverse complement strand
GCTAATGTGGACTGGGGTTCGGGTGTTATTACCAGGCTAGAGCTGGCTGAAAGAGTAGATGTGCTTTGTATAGCAGGTATGGTGGTGATGGCAGAGTCTTTGGTGATCATGGTTTGTGCAGGGGTATATGGAATCACCTTAACCAGCAATACAAGCTTAGGATGATCTAAATAGTGTAATTCTTTGCTACGCATTTTTCGACGTTGAACTAGGCTGTAACGCGCTTTTATTCCTAGCTCAATCGTGCTTTTGGCATCATGCAATGGATTGCGAATGGCCCTTTGGCTCATGTCAGAGGTTAAGCTTTGAAATTGATTTAAATGTAAGTCGCTAAAAATGTGTAAAAAGCGTCCTTTACTAAAACCTAAGCGCCCTTCAAGTTGTTGATGCCCGCCCCAAGTATGGCCGCCCTTTATGTCGATCCAGTTAATCGCCTTGTTGCCAGTTAAAATTTGGCGCCAACTTTGGTGCAACAACACATCATAACGATCATCATCTGTTAAGGCATTCGCTTCATTGTTGAGTATGCGAAGATCTAACGGAAGGCTAATAAATTCTTCATTATCCAGTTGGAAAGGGTTGCCTATATCGGCATTAAATTCAGCAAGAACTCTACTGCCAGAAGGTATGGGTGCAGGATCAGACGAAAAAAATTCCAAGCTATCATCAGGTGCTATGCGAGTTGCCACAATCACTTCTATTTGATACCAGGTCTGGTTTTTTTCACCTTCAGCAAGGCTTAGATCTGTGATGAATAAAGCGCCGGCGATAAAGCATACCTGCCAGTTTTTGGTTAAAAAAAATCGTGAAATAGCGTTTAATCCCATAATTAACTCAATTGTTTAATTAAATCTTCCATACGCTGGAAGCGAGTTTCTGTCTTTTCCATTGGTAAAGTAAAGCGCAAATTAGTACCTCCATCAAAGCGAAAGTGCTTAGACTGTGTTTGCACTAAAGTGACTAAAACCATAGGGTCTATCTGGGTATTCCTGCCAAACTCTATGCGTCCACTGCTGGCAGAGGCTTCAAGATGCGTCACACCAATCGCTTTGGCCTTCAACTTTAACCGATTTTGACGAAAAAGGTTTTTTATTTGATCCGGCAATAGACCAAAGCGATCAATCATTTCCACCTGTAACTCTTTTAATGCGGCACTGTGCGGCGCATTGGCAATGCGCTGATACATGACTAAACGGTTGTGAACATCGGGCAAATAATTCTCAGGGATCAGGGCAGGTAAGTGTAGATTAACCTCAGTGCCTCTGGTGAATGGTTGGTCTAGGTTTGGCGTTTCACCTTTTTTCATCGCTTCGACAGTTTGGTTTAGCATTTCCATGTATAAACTAAAACCAATACCTTGCATTTGGCCGCTTTGTTCTTCACCCAAAAGTTCACCTGCACCACGGATTTCCAAATCATGACTTGCCAAAGTAAAGCCTGCACCAAGATCTGCCGTTGCTTCGATGGCCTCTAAGCGTTTAACGGCGTCTTTGCTTAAGAGTTTGGGGTGTGGAGTCAGTAAATAGGCATAGGCTTGGTGATGAGAGCGACCAACACGCCCGCGCAGTTGATGAAGTTGGGCTAAGCCAAATTTATCTGCGCGTTCAATAATAATGGTGTTGGCTGTGGGGATATCAATACCTGTTTCAATAATAGTCGAGCAAACCAGTACATTAGAGCGTTTGTGGTAAAAGTCGCTCATCACTTGCTCTAGAGTGCGTTCGCGCATTTGCCCATGGGCCACACTTACCCTAGCCTCGGGCACTAATTCCCGTATTCTTTGCGCACTATTTTCTATGGTTTTAACTTCGTTGTGTAAAAAATACACCTGCCCGCCACGCAGCAATTCTCGTAAAATAGCTTCTTTGACCACTTTTGTGTCATCTTGTCTAACAAACGTCTTAATAGAAATGCGCCTTGCTGGCGGCGTGGCAATAATGGATAAGTCCCTCATGCCAGCCATGGACATATTTAATGTTCTAGGAATAGGAGTGGCTGTGAGGGTTAATATATCCACTTCTGAGCGAAGCTTTTTAAACGATTCTTTTTGCTGCACGCCAAAGCGATGTTCTTCATCAATAATGAGTAAGCCCAAACGCTTAAATTTAAGTTTGCCTTGTAAAATTTTGTGAGTACCTACCAGAATATCTAAGGTGCCATCGGCTACTTGACCCATGGCTTTATTTTGCTGTGCTGCAGATTGGAAGCGGGACATCACGCCAACAGTGACTGGCCAGTTAGCAAAACGGTCTCTTAGGGTCTCATAGTGTTGCTGTGCAAGGAGGGTAGTGGGCACTAGTAGAGCGACTTGTTTGGCGCCGTTAATGGCCATAAAAGCCGCACGCATGGCCACTTCTGTTTTACCAAAGCCAACATCACCACAGACCAACCTATCCATAGGTTGGTCTGCCATCATGTCACTAAGCACGGCTTTAATAGTTTGCTCTTGGTCAGGTGTTTCTTCATAAGGAAAAGCATCACAAAATGCCTGATAACTTGCATCAGGCTTTGGAAATGCATGCCCATCACGAGCTTCGCGCAGTGCGTAAATGTGCAACAGCTCCGCTGCGGTGTCTTTAATTTTTTCTGCAGCTTTACGCTTTGCTTTGACCCATTGCTCGCCACCTAGCTTATGCAGTGGTGCATTTTCACCACCAGAATAGCGTGATAATAACTCTATGCCAGAAACAGGCACGTAAAGGGTGGCTTCATTGGCATAAAGCAATACTAAAAATTCGGCGTCTTGCCCATCTATGCTCAAGCTTTGTAGTCCGTTGTAACGGCCTACACCATGGTCTTGGTGCACCACAGCGTTGCCGATACTTAGTTCAGCTAAATCATGGATCGCAGTATTCGGGTTTTCAGTGGCTTTATCTCGTCTGCGCCTTTGTAGCACTTTTTGGCCAAATAATTGTGCTTCACAGACAATCAAAAGCTTGTGCTTGGGTAAATTCAACCCTTCTTCCAATGGTGCAACGCAGATGCCAAAATTTGGTTTTATGCTAACAAACTCAGACCAGCCTTCAATGTCTTCTGGGGGCCTTGGCAGTACCTTAAATAAGTCCAGTAAAGCTTCTTTTCTGCCCGCAGATTCTGCACAAATCAAAACTTTTTGGTCTGGACTTTCTATTGCTGTTAGTAAGGCAGCTAAAGGGTTGGGCAGGTTGTTATTGATGGCAAGTTGTGGGTTTTGTGCGCCACCTAAGTTATGTGTGCCTTTGTTAGCGTCAGGTTCAAGTACTGCACTGTCTTGTAAGTTGATGATTGGAAAGTTTTTTAAGCCAGCAAACATTTCATCAGTAAATAAGAATAATTGCTTAGGCGCAAGTAATGGGCGCTCTACGTCATGGCTATAATCTTCATAACGAGATTCAATATCCTGCCAAAAATGATGGGCTTGGGCTTCTATATCACCGTGCCTAACGACCATTGATGAGCTTGGCAGATAGTCTAACAAGGTGGACATGGTATTAAAAAATAATGGGATGTAATATTCGATGCCAGCAGGCGCAAAGCCTTGGCTAACGTCTTGATACATCGGGCAGGCTTTTGGGTCTACGTCAAATTGGCTGGTAAAATTTTGCCTAAAGTGGCTAATGGCTGCGTCAGTTAATGGGAATTCTCGAGCTGGCAGTAGGTTGAATTGAGTAATTAATGCGGTGGTGCGTTGGCTATCTGCATCGAAATAACGCAGGCTTTCGATTTCATCATCAAATAATTCTATCCGCAAAGGGGCGTGGCTACCCATTGGGTAAAGGTCAATTAATCCACCTCTAAGGGCATATTCACCCGCTTGGGATACGGTTTCTGTCAGCAAGTAGCCTGCTTGATCCAAACGTTGACGAAATTGGCTTTGGGGTAAATCTTGGCCTGTTGTTAGGGTGAAGCTATTGCCTGCCAAGTAATTCATAGGTGGTAATCTATGCAGTAATGTAGCTACAGGCACTATCACCACACCTTTACTTAGGTGAGTGATTTGATTCAGGGTGCTGATGCGTTCTGAAATAATATCTGGGTGAGCAGAAAAGCTGTCATAAGGCAGTATTTCCCAGTCTGGCAGCATTAGGCAGTCATACCCTGTGCCACATAGAAAGAAGCTTAGCTGAGCACTGAGCTTAAGTGCTGCATCAGTATCCTTCACTAGGGCTAAAACAGGTCCGTCATGGGTTTGTGTTGCCTGCGCTATTGCTAAGGCAGAAGTCGCACCATGGGCTTGTGCCCATAGAACCTTATGGCCGATTTTAGGGGAGGTGGGTATAGATTGTAATAACACGAAAAGTCCTAAGACGTTGGCCCTAAAGGCAAAAATAAACCCTTCTATTGTAGTGGCTTCTGTTTTAACTTGCATTAAAAGCTAAGAAAATGGCCGATATAAAATGTGTTGGTATCGGGTATGACAAAATTTGTCATACCCTCTCATTTGTACATTAATGCAATTGGCTTATAAATTGAGCTATTCATACTTGCATATAAGTTTGGATAATGGTCGACATTAACGATTTTGGTTTGCCAAAGAACGCATCTTCTAAGATAATAGTGGAACCAGTGATAAGTGATCACAGGTTAAGTATCTAACCGCAACCAAACCGTATGCATACGGTTAACAAAGGGACTCATTGTGAGCCAAGAACAAGTGTTTTCAGATTGGAAAGAACGTGAAGCGTTAGCCGAAGCCATGATCCCCTTAATTGGTAAAGTCTATCGTGAAGATAATGTAGAGGTGTCTGTTTTTGGCCGCTCTGTTGTTAATCGTTCGGTCATTAGTATTCTTAAATCTCACCGTGCTGCGCGCATGTTGGAGCACACCAGTCTATCTGTTCATGAAACTTATCCAGTTATTGATGTCATCCAAAGTTTAGCCCTTTCCAATGTGCATGTTGATATTGGTAAGTTAGCCATTGGTTTTCGTAATGATGGTGCTGGACAAAGCCTAAAAGACTATGTCTCTAATGCTCTAGCGGGCGCGGTGAATCGTGATAGTGCAAAAACTCAAGCAGATGTTGTGCTTTATGGTTTTGGTCGTATAGGTCGCTTACTTGCGCGTTTGTTGATAGAAAAGACTGGCGGCGGTCAAAGTTTGCGTTTGCGTGCTATTGTCGTGCGCAAGGGCAGTGACAATGACCTTGTTAAACGGGCTAGTTTATTGCGCCGTGATTCTGTCCACGGTACTTTTCAAGGCACAATCACTGTAGATGAAGAGCAAAATACCATCATCGCTAACGGTAATGTGATTAAGATCATTTACGCAAGCTCTCCAGATTCAATTGATTACACCGACTACGGCATTAGTAATGCTGTGGTAATTGATAACACAGGTAAGTGGCGAGATGAAGATGGTTTGTCTTTGCACTTACGCGCTAATGGTGTTTCTAAGGTGATGCTCACAGCTCCTGGTAAAGGCATTAAAAATATCGTCATGGGTGTTAACCAAAAAGATATCGCAAGCACCGATACCATATTGTCTGCAGCATCGTGCACGACAAACGCAATTACACCTATTCTTAAAGCGTTAAATGATAAGTATGGCGTGGATAGCGGCCATGTTGAAACGGTTCATGCTTACACCAACGATCAAAATCTTATCGATAATTACCATAAAGGTGATCGCCGTGGCCGTGCAGCTGGTCTGAATATGGTGATTACTGAAACAGGTGCAGCTAAAGCTGTGTCTAAAGCCTTGCCTGAGTTAGAGGGTAAGTTGACTGGCAACGCCATTCGTGTGCCCACACCGAATGTGTCTATGGCCATTCTTAATCTTAACCTGCATTCAGAAGTTGACCGTGATGAGCTCAATGATTATTTACGCCATATGGCGCTGCATTCTGATCTACAAAAGCAGATTGACTACACAGATTCGCCAGAAGCGGTGTCTAGTGATTTTGTAGGGTCTCGTGCAGCGGGTGTTATAGATGGATTGGCCACTGTTGCAACGGGTAAGAAAAATTGTGTTGTTTATGTGTGGTACGACAATGAGTTTGGTTATTCTTGCCAAGTGATTCGTATGTTGCAGCATGTCACTAATACGGCATTGCCAGCATTTCCTCTGGAAGATTAAAAAGTGCTCGAGAAATGATTATCGTCTGCTCAGTGTTGGTGTTTTAGTTCGATACCTTCGCAAGGCATGATGTAAAGTTAAAAAGGCTGCCTTAGGGCGGCCTTTTTAGTTATAAGGCTGGAAAAATTATGTGCATTTACGTATAATAGAGCCGATTTTTCAACGCGTTTTAGCAGCGCCTTATTTAGAGGACTTGTAAAGCTTCTAATGAGTGCTAAAACTAACCAATAACGTTATCAATTGGGTACGACTTATGATCAAAATCAGACGCGGTCTGGATTTGCCATTGTCTGGCGCTCCGCAACAAAGCATCGAAGATGCTGCTGCGGTAAGCCAAGTCGCTGTGATCGGTGCTGACTATGTAGGCATGAAGCCTACAATGTTTGTCAAAGTAGGTGATACAGTGAAGCTGGGACAAGTTTTATTTTCCGATAAGAAGACGCAGGGTGTAAATTATACAGCCCCTGCTGCGGGTGTGATCAGTGCCATTAATCGTGGTGCCCAGCGGGTGTTACAATCGGTTGTCATCGATATCGACACCAATGCAGTTAGTGAAGATGCCATTGAGTTTGCAGCCTGTGCCGCTAGTGATTTAGAGAGTCTAACCACGCAGCAAGTCGCGCAAAATTTACAAGCTTCTGGTTTGTGGTCAGCTTTTAGAACGCGTCCATTTAGTAAAGTACCTGCTATTGATAGCAGGCCTAGTTCTATTTTTGTTACAGCAATCGATACCCACCCTTTAGCCGCAGACCCTGCGCCTATTATTGCTGGCCAACAAGATGAGTTTGCTCAAGGCCTAAAGTTGCTCACCAAGCTTACCGATGGTCAAGTGTTTGTGTGTGCCGCTGCAGATACCAAAGTGCCGCAGGTTGATGGTACTGAAGTTCACCGCTTTGGTGGGGTACACCCAGCAGGTCTTGCTTCTACACACATACACATGTTGGATCCTGTAAGTGCCAATAAAACAGTGTGGGCTTTGGGTTACCAAGATGTCATCGCATTTGCTGAGCTATTTGCTACAGGCAAACTACCTACACAGCGTATTGTTTCTTTAGCAGGGCCGATGGTCACTAACCCTCGTTTAGTTCGCACCCGTTTGGGCGCGTCGTTGGCTCAGCTGTTAGCCGGTGAGACTAAAGAAGGTGAATTTGACAATCGCGTGATATCTGGTTCAGTGCTAGGTGGTACTACCGCTTTTGGGCCCACAGCCTTTTTAGGCCGTTACAATAACCAAATCACAGTAGTTGAAGAAGGTCGAAAACGTGAATTTATGGGTTGGTTGTCGCCAGGTAGTAAAAAACATTCCGTATTGAATATATTTCTATCCTCTTTAAATCGTAGTAAAGAAGTGTCGTTGAATACTTCAACTAATGGTTCACAAAGAGCGATGGTGCCAGTAGGTTCGTTTGAACGTTTGATGCCTTTAGACATTTTACCTACACAGCTACTTCGTAGTTTGGTCGTTGGTGACATTGTTAATGCACAAGAGCTAGGTTGTTTAGAGCTAGAAGAAGCTGATTTAGCACTAATGACTTATACCTGCGCAGGAAAATATGAATACGGCGCTATATTGCGTGATGTATTAACGCGCATAGAGAAGGAGTGCTAAACATGAGTTTACGCAGCATTTTAGATTCCATGGAACCCCATTTCCATAAAGGTGGCCGATACGAAAAGTTTTATGCTTTGTATGAGGCAGCTGATACTATATTTTATACTCCAGGTTATGTCACTAAAAGTGGAGCCCACGTGCGTGACGGCATAGACCTAAAGCGTATGATGATCACCGTATGGCTATGCACTTTCCCAGCCATATTTTTTGGCATGTACAACCTTGGCTTCCAAGCTAACACCGCTATGGATGCCATGAATATTGCTCAGGCTGATGGTTGGCGTGGCAGTGTTGTTGCTACTATTGCAGGCTTTGATGCCGCAAGCATTTGGCATAACATTATATTAGGAGCCAGCTACTGGCTGCCGGTATATTTGGTCGTGTTTGTTGTGGGTGGTTTTTGGGAAGTTTTGTTTGCCGCTGTGCGTGGACACGAAGTTAACGAAGGTTTCTTTGTTACATCCGTGTTGTTTGCGTTGATTCTCCCACCAGATATCCCTTTATGGCAGGCTGCTTTAGGTATTACCTTTGGTATTGTTGTGGGTAAGGAAGTCTTTGGTGGTACAGGCATGAACTTCTTAAACCCCGCTCTTACAGGTCGTGCGTTCTTGTACTTTGCCTACCCAGCTCAAATGTCTGGTGATGCAGTATGGACTGCGGTTGATGGCTTCTCTGGTGCAACTGCGCTAGGTTTGGCTAATGCTGGTGGTGTTGCTGCTTTAGCTGATGCGGGTATTACATGGGCTGATGCGTTTATTGGTAACATTCAAGGTTCTGTAGGTGAAGTGTCTACCCTAGCTATTTTTGCTGGCGGAGCAGTGTTGCTTTGGACCCGCATAGCGGCGTGGCGAATTGTTGCAGGTGTAATGGTTGGTATGATTGCCATGAGCGCTTTACTGAACTTGATTGGCTCTGATACCAACCCATTGTTTGCTTTACCTTTCTACTGGCACTTAGTGCTTGGTGGTTTTGCGTTTGGTATGATTTTTATGGCGACAGACCCCGTCTCTTCTTCTATGACCCATACTGGCAAGTGGTACTTTGGTGCGTTGATTGGTGTGATGGCAGTGCTTATACGTGTGCTAAACCCAGCCTTCCCTGAGGGTATTATGTTGGCTATATTGTTTGCCAACTTGTTCGCGCCTTTGATTGACTACTATGTCACCGAAGCAAATATTCAGCGGAGGGTAGCACGTAATGTCTAATTCCAAAGATTCTGTATCACGTACGGTTATAGTGGCCTTGGTACTTTGTGTTGTGTGTTCGGTCATTGTATCAGCGGCAGCTGTTATGCTTAGAGACAAGCAAAAAGCCAATGTGATCAACGAAAAGAAAATGAATATCCTCGCTGCTGCGGGCATTGAAGTGGTCAATGGTGATGTAGCGACTGCGTTTGCAACTATCACGCCTAAGCTTGTTGATATGCGAACAGGTAGGTTTAGTGACGATGAAGATGTCGCTACATATGACATGCGCAAAGCAGCTAAGGATCCTTCAAAAGCAAGAGCCTTAACGCCAGATGAAGACATTGCTAGTATTCGTAAGCAGTCTTTATACAGCACGGTTTACCTAGTCGAAGGCGAGCAGGGCATTGAACGTATCATCTTACCTATTCATGGATATGGATTATGGTCTACTTTGTATGGCTTTATTGCCCTAGAAAGTGACTTTAACACCGTGGCTGGGTTAGGGTTTTATGAACATGCCGAAACTCCAGGATTAGGCGGCGAAGTGGATAACCCTCGTTGGAAGTCTGTTTGGCCTGGTAAAAAAGTCTATGCGCAAGGTTCTTCTATACCTGAAATTGGCTTGATTAAGGGTAAGGCAGAAAAAGTTAATGTGCATGACATTGACGGTCTTGCTGGTGCTACTTTAACCAGTAATGGTGTAACCAATCTAGTTAAGTTTTGGTTAGGTAAGAATGGTTTTGCGCCATTTTTGGCCAAACTTAAAGCAGGAGATGCATAATCATGGCTAAGACAAGAGAGATTTTGTTATCACCAATCTTTACTAACAACCCAATTGCATTGCAAATTTTGGGTGTATGTTCGGCATTGGCAGTGACTAGTAGTTTGAAAGTTACCTTGGTTATGTGTTTAGCGCTGACTGTTGTTACCGCGTTTTCAAACTTTTTTATTGCGTGTATTCGTAATCAAGTACCTGGCAGCATTCGTATTATCGTGCAAATGATCATTATTGCCTCTTTGGTGATTGTGGTAGATCAGGTACTTAAAGCTTATGCCTATGAAGTCAGCAAACAGCTTTCAGTATTTGTTGGCTTGATAATCACCAACTGTATTGTAATGGGACGCGCAGAAGCATTTGCCATGCAAAACCCACCGATCCCTTCTTTCTTTGACGGTATTGGCAACGGCTTAGGTTACTCAGTGGTATTATTATTTGTGGCCACAGTACGTGAGTTGATTGGTTCTGGTAGTTTGTACGGTTTTGAAATACTACCTCTGGTCACAAACGGCGGTTGGTACTATTCCAACGGCCTAATGTTACTCCCACCAAGCGCTTTCTTTGTTATTGGCGGTTTTATTTGGTTACTTCGTAATTCGAAGATTGATCAGGTAGAAGCGGTTGAATACAAACTTGCCTCGCACACTAAATAGGATCTGAAACAATGATTGAAGATTATCTAAGCCTATTTGTTAAAGCTGTGTTCGTTGAGAACATGGCTTTGGCATTCTTCTTGGGCATGTGTACTTTCTTAGCTATATCCAAGAAAGTGAAAACTGCTATTGGCCTTGGTATTGCGGTAATTGCCGTGCTTACTATTACTGTGCCGGTAAACAATTTAATTTACACCTACTTGCTAGCTGATGGTGCGCTTGCATGGGCAGGATTGCCAGAAGTTAACCTAAGTTTTTTGGGATTGATCTCTTACATTGGCGTTATTGCTGCCATCGTACAGATTATGGAAATGTTGTTAGATAAATACATGCCCGCTTTGTACAACGCCCTAGGTGTGTTCTTGCCCTTAATCACAGTGAACTGCGCTATTATGGGTGCAGCACTGTTTATGGTAGAACGTGAATACAACTTTGGTGAATCTGTCGTTTACGGTATGGGCGCAGGTGTAGGCTGGGCATTGGCCATCGCCACTCTTGCAGGTATTCGTGAAAAGCTAAAATATTCAGATGTACCAGCAGGCTTACGTGGCCTAGGCATCACTTTTGTGACGGTTGGTTTGATGTCACTTGGTTTCATGTCTTTCTCTGGTATTCAGCTGTAAAACGCACTTCATAAGGTATTGATGTATGAATAATGAAATTACTCTCGGCGTTTTAATGTTTACCGCCGTTGTTCTGTTTTTAGTGGCGGTTATCTTAGTTGCGCGTGCCAGATTAGTTAGTTCTGGTGCGGTGACAATTTCGATTAACAATGATCCAGAAAAATCTATCACTGTAGCTGCTGGAGACAAGTTACTTCAAACCTTGTCTGCTCAGGGCATATTTTTAGCCTCTGCGTGTGGCGGTGGTGGTACCTGTGCTCAATGCCGCTGCGTCATCAAAGAAGGTGGTGGCTCTATGTTAGCTACTGAAGAAAGTCACTTCACTATGCGTGAAGCCAAAGATGGCTGGCGCTTATCTTGTCAAGTTGCGGTTAAGCAAGACATGGTGATTGAAGTTGAAGAAGACGTCTTTGGTGTGAAGCAGTGGGAATGTACGGTTGAGTCTAACCCTAACGTTGCTACATTTATCAAAGAGCTGACTTTGCGCCTGCCTGAAGGTGAGAGTGTAGATTTTCGCGCAGGTGGTTATGTGCAACTAGAATGCCCAGCACATACTATTGACTATAAAACCTTCGACATTGAAGAAGAATATCGTGGCGATTGGGATAAGTTTGACGTATGGCAGCATAAGTCTGTAGTCGATGAAACCACAGTGCGCGCCTATTCAATGGCGAATTATCCAGAAGAGAAGGGCGTGGTTAAATTTAACATCCGTATCGCTTCCCCCCCTCCTGGAAGTAGTGGCATACCCGCTGGTAAAATGTCCTCCTATGTATTTAACCTAAAGCCAGGCTACAAGATGAAAGTCTATGGTCCATTTGGCGAGTTTTTTGCCAAAGAGACCGAAGCAGAAATGGTGTTTATTGGTGGCGGTGCAGGCATGGCACCTATGCGTTCTTTGATTTTTGATCAGCTCAAACGTTTAAACTCTACTCGTAAGACCTCATTCTGGTATGGAGCGCGCAGTATGCGTGAAGCTTTCTACGGTGATGAATACGATACGCTAGCCGCTGAGAATGAAAATTTCGAATGGCATTTAGCGCTCTCTGACCCACAGCCAGAAGATAACTGGGATGGCCTTACTGGCTTCATTCACAATGTTTTGTTTGAAAACTATCTCAAAGATCACGAAGCTCCTGAAGATTGTGAATTCTACATGTGTGGACCTCCAATGATGAACGCAGCTGTTGTGAAAATGTTGCAAGACTTAGGCGTTGAGGACGAAAATATTTTGTTGGATGACTTTGGCGGATAAGCTATACCGGCCAAAAAAAATCAGCCTAGCCATGTGGTGTGCATTAATGCTTACCATGTTGCTGGGCTGTTCTGCGTCTCAGGCTCCAAAAATTGAAGCCATTACTGGCTTGTCTATGGGGACAAGCTATACGGTAAAGTGGGTTCAATCAGCAGATCAACAAAACCCTATAGATGGTGACATTGCTCGTGGAGTGGCCTTAGAGCTTGGTCGAATTGAAGCAAGCATGTCAACCTACATGGATGCTTCAGATCTAAGTGGTTTCAATGGGGCAACGACTGATCAATGGCACAGTGTTCCTGCACCAATGGCCGAATTAGTATCCCAAGCACTTTCGCTGAGCGAGCAAACCAATGGTGCGTTTGATATCACTGTGGGGCCGATCGTTAATCTGTGGGGGTTTGGGCCAGACCCAGTGCCTGAAAACAGTCCTACGCAAGCAGCGCTTGACGCACTTAGGCCTATGATTGGATATCAATCATTAAAGGTGCAAAAAAACCCACCTGCCATGTTGAAGCTTGCTAACAGCACTATTGATCTATCTGCCATTGCTAAAGGCTATGGAGTAGATGCGGTCGCAACATGGCTTGAATCCAAAGGCTTGGATAATTATCTCATAGAGGTAGGTGGAGAGCTTCGCGCTAAAGGGTTGAAACCTGATCACACACCTTGGCGTATTGCGATAGAAACGCCCACAGTTGATGCGCGGCAAATCTACCAAGTGATAAATGTGCGTAATATTGCGGTGGCCACTTCCGGCAATTACCGTAATTATTATGAATTGGATGGTGTCAGATACGCCCATACGCTAGACCCCCATACGTTAAGGCCAGTCACTCATAACTTAGCCTCAGTTACGGTGCTGGATGCCAGTGCCGCTAGAGCTGATGCCCTAGCGACAGCATTAATGGTGATGGGTAGTGATAAGGGTATTGTTTGGGCAACTATGCACCAAGTGCCCGCATACTTTATAATGAAACAGTTAGACGGATTTGTGGCTCAATCTACCGCAAATTTCACAGATTTCTTGGAGAACTAAATGCAAACTTTAATCTTGTCTTTTGTCGTGTTGTTGCTCATCGTTGCTGGAATGGCAGTGGGTGTATTGATGGGTCGAAAGCCGATCGCTGGGTCTTGTGGTGGTATGACCGCCCTAGGTATGGATGTAGCATGCGATGTGTGTAAAGGCGACCCAGAAGTGTGCGAAACAGAACAGCAAAAGAGTTTCAAAGCCGATAAAATGCTTCAAGAACAGGCAGATGACGTGAGTTATGAGGCAAAGCGATAGACACTTTAGGCTAAAAGCGCTTTGATCATCTAACAACAACTAAGTAGTGCATAGGAAAAATATGGCAGATTATGATTACGATTTAGTAGTAATTGGTACTGGGCCTGCAGGCGAAGCTGCAGCGATAAATGCTGCTAAATTAGGTCGTAAAGTAGCAGTGGTAGAGATGCGTGAGCAGGTTGGTGGTGGCTGTGCACATAAAGGCACTATTCCTTCTAAGGCATTGCGTCATTCTGTCAAACAAATCGTTGAGTTTAATACTAATCCTTTGTTTCGGGTTATTGGCGAGCCTAAAATATTCTCGTTTCCGCAAGTGCTCAAAACTGCCAGTGAGGTGATCGCAAAGCAGGTGATGTTGCATACACAATTCTATGCCCGTAATCGTGTCGACGTATTTTTTGGCTTTGCCCGTTTTGTTGGTCGTAACAATATTGAAATATTAGGCAACGAGACTAATGAAAACTTGCGCTTTGATCAAGTCGTGATTGCGACAGGCTCCAGCCCGTATGAGCCAGATGATATAGATTTTTCTCACGAACGTATCTGCACCAGCGATACAGTTCTTAACCTAAAGCACACCCCACGTACCTTAATCATCTATGGGGCAGGGGTGATTGGTTGTGAATATGCCTCTATTTTTGCTGGTTTAGATGTAAAGGTTGATCTAGTGGATAACCGAGCTAACTTACTGGAGTTTCTTGATGTCGAAATTTCTGATTCCTTAAGTTATCACTTGCGTAATAATGGTGTGCGAATACGTCATAACGAAACTTATAAGAGTGTTGTGGCAGATGACAATTCAGTGACGATTGAAATGGAGTCTGGCAAACGTCTTTGTGCGGATATGTTACTTTTTTGTAATGGTAGGTCAGGTAATACCAAAGGTATTGGCTTAGAAAAGCTGGGTATAGAAACAAATACTCGCGGCCAATTAGAGATTGATCAAAGTTACCAAACCAGTGTCAAGGGCATATACGCCGCGGGTGACGTGGTAGGTTGGCCAAGTTTAGCGTCCGCCGCTTATGATCAAGGCCGTTCGGCAGCCACTGATTTATTGGGTCTGCCAGGTGTTCGTTTTGTAGATGATGTACCCACAGGCATTTATACCATTCCAGAAATTAGTTCTTTAGGAAAGACTGAAGAGCAACTTACGGCGCAAAAGGTACCTTACGAAGTAGGCCAAGCTTTCTTTAAAGACCTTGCTCGTGCACAAATTAGTGGTGAAGTGGTGGGTATGTTGAAAATACTATTTAATCGCGACACATACGAAATACTAGGTATTCATTGTTTTGGAGACAGGGCGTCAGAAATCATTCATATTGGCCAAGCGATAATGAATCAAAAAGGTGACGCGAATACGATTGAATACTTTGTGAATAACACTTTTAATTTCCCAACTATGGCTGAAGCTTATCGTGTGGCGGCGCAGTTGGGCATTAATAGGGCTAGACAAATCAATCACTAAATGACCTTGACCAACCCATTGACTCTATCTGTATTATATTAGTCCGTAGGTTTTCACATTAACTAGGAAACACATGTTTCAATCGATTGCTTTGACTGTTGGCCTAAGATACACAAGGGCCCAACGACAGAATCACTTCATTTCCTTTATTTCACTAATCTCTATGCTGGGTTTAGTGTTAGGGGTTACTGTGCTTATCCTAGTGCTGTCTGTGATGAATGGCTTCGATCAAGAGCTACGTCAGCGTATTTTAGGCATGGTGCCCCATGCCACTGTGCAGACTGCTGAGCCGATCATGGATTGGCAACAACCAGCAAAACTAGCTATGCAGGTAGAGGGTGTTGTTGGGGTTGCGCCATTTGTTCATGGACAAGGTATGTTCAACAACAAAGGCCGCGTGCAGCCTGTGTTACTCAACGGGATTGACCCTAAGGCTGAAGCTTTGGTATCTATATTGCCACAGCACATGGTGAAAGGCTCGGTGGCAGACCTAAAGGCTGGAGAATTCAATATTCTTATGGGGGATCTTTTGGCACGTCAACTAGGTGCGCGATTAGGCGACAAGGTGACGTTGTTTTTACCAGAAGCCTCCTTAACTGTTGCTGGCATTATTCCTCGTTTAAAACGCTTCAAGGTAGTTGGAATCTTTAAAGTGGGGGCAGAATTAGATGCCAATCTAGCCATCATGCACATTGCTGACGCTAGTAAATTAAAACGCTTAGGCGGCGGGGCCCAAGGGCTGCGATTAAAATTGGATGATTTATTTACTGCACCTGATAAAGCTCAACAAGTGGCATTGCAACTGCCTGGTCAATATTGGACCAGCGACTGGACTCGCACTCATGGTAGCTTATTCCAGGCCATTCAGTTGGAGCGTCGCATGCTGGGGCTTTTATTGATGCTTGTGGTGGCCGTTGCGGCCTTTAACATTGTGTCTACGCTAGTGATGCTAGTTGTTGAAAAACAGGCAGATATCGCTATTTTGAGAACCCTAGGGGCAAGTCAAAAGGATGTCATGGGCATTTTTATCGTACAAGGTAGTATTATTGGGTTTTTAGGTACTCTAATAGGCACTTTAATGGGTGTTTTACTGGCCCTGAATATCACTCACATTGTTGATTGGGCTGAGAAAATGTTCGGCTTTAAAGTGCTTAGTGCTGACGTATATTTTATTAGCTATTTTCCTTCTCAAGTGCAGCTTGAAGATGTGTTGTTGATCAGTATTGGCTCATTTTTTCTGTGTGTAATGGCGACACTCTACCCTGCTTGGCGGGCATCTAAGGTAGAGCCAGCGGAGGTGTTACGCCATGAGTGATTGGGTATTGCAGGCTTGTGGGTTAGTGAAATCTTTTGAAGATGGACAGCGTAAGGTTGATGTTCTTAAAGCCTTAAACTTAAATCTTGCAACAGGCCAGAGCATGGCTATCATCGGTAGTTCTGGTTCTGGTAAGAGCACACTACTGCAGCTGTTAGCAGGCCTTGAGCAGCCAGATGCTGGTGAGGTGTTAGTGGTAGGGGAAAGCCTATCCAACCTTAGCGGTAATCAAGCGGCTATGTTACGTAATAAGCGGTTAGGTTTTGTGTTTCAGTTCCACCATCTATTAGCGGAATTTAGTGCGTTAGAAAACGTCATGTTGCCACATATTATGGCGGGTAATAAACCAGCCATAGCAAAAATAAAAGCTCAAGCCATGCTAGACAGGGTAGACTTGGGACATCGTACCAGCCATCGTCCAGGTGCTCTTTCAGGTGGTGAACGCCAGCGTGTAGCTATAGCGCGCGCATTAATCAATGAGCCTTCTTGTTTACTTATGGATGAGCCTACCGGCAATTTAGATCGCCACAACGCGCAACAAATTTTAGTATTACTTAAGCATCTACAACTAGATTTGGGTACTGCGTTTATTGCAGTGACTCATGACCTAGCGTTAGCCAGCCAATTGGATGTTCAGTTAAGTTTATTAGATGGGCAGTTAGTTGATTAAGGCTTTCGCTTAAGCCAGTTACGCTTTACCCGCCAGCTCCAGATAAATTGCACTGCATAAAACGCCATTACAGCAAGAATGATACCGCTCACAAAGGAGCCCGCGTACAGTGGTTTCCACAACAGGTGCAACTGGTCAAATAACCAAGCCCTAGACCATTCAAAATCCACATTTAACCCAGGCGTTTGTAAAATCCAGCTACCAAATTTGTAGTTGGCATATAGCATAGGCGCCATAGTGATTGGGTTACTGATCCACACTAGTCCAATCGACATAGGTAGGTTAGCCTTCCAACACAGGGCTAAGCTTGCCGCTAACACCATTTGCAGTGGTATCGGTATCATGCAGCAAAAAACACCTACTGCGCACCCCTTGGCTACATTGGCACGTTTAAAACTCCACAACTGAGGATCATGCATCACGCCATTTAGCCAACGAAGGGATTTATATTGGCTGAGTTTTTTGTTGTCCGGGCTAATACGTTTAAAAAACTTGCGTGGCATGGTCTAACCTTATAGAGGTGTCAGGTAAGGCGTTTTTTAGGCGCAGCTCTTACCTGCTAATTATGCGCTTATATATAAACTAAGCCAAGTTTTAGTGAGCTCAAGGATGAGACATTTATGTATATCTATAGCCTTTTTTTGTTACTTTTTTGGTGTGTGGGTTGGGCACAGTTGGAAGTTGTGAATAGTTATTGGTTAGTGATTTTTTTGTTAAGTGGAATGTTGATCAATCGTACTCGCCTGGTAGCCTTTTGCGCACTGATGGTTTTTCTTTTAGCAAGTGCTGGCCATTATAGTGCCATAAATAAACAGTTTCCCACGCATTGGACCGGCGTTGATCTACGTATTAATGCGTGTATAGCTAACATAAAGACTGCAGGCCATGGGCTGAGCCTGATGCTCACAAATGCTTATATTGAGGTGCCCATCATCAAACAAGGGCAAGACAATAGGCTCACTAAGCCAGTTTATCAAGCTCAGGCAATCCCTCTGTCCGGTATGGTTAAAGCAACTATTTATGCTTATACCAAAGCTGCCCAACCACCTATACACAACCTGGGTGACGCAGGAATCGCTGGATTGATTGGCAAAACAGCAACATTAGTTGTGCGCTTAAAGGGCGCTAAAAATTACCTCAATCCACACTCTTATGATTACGTGCGATGGACTGCTTTAGAAGGTCAAATTGCCTCTGGTTACGTTAAGCAATGGGTGGTTACAGGCAGTGATTGTAGTGAGGGTAATGCCCCTTTGCTGTGGATAGCAAAAGTGCGCCAAAAACTCTGGCAAGATCTACAAACTTATGCTCATACCCAGCACCTATCAAAAGTGACTATGGCCCTTTGGGGGGGGCTTATTTTAGGTCAAACATCGGCCTTAAATTCACATCAATGGCAGGTTCTGGCAGCCACTGGCACAACTCATTTATTGGTGATTTCTGGCTTGCATGTAGGCTTGGTCGCCGTGTTAGTCATGCTTTTGGTCCGGGTGATATTACTACCTTTTAATATCCGTAGTAGCTTAGGTATACGAGTAGGGGCATGGGCAGGTTTACTTGCAGCCCTATGTTTTGCTTTGCTCAGTGGTTTTGGTTTGCCCGCCCAAAGAGCGGTTATTATGCTTGTTGGTTTGATGTGGGGTTCTATGTGGGGTTTACAGCTAAGTTTCACACAAAGGCTATTCGTAGCCTTTTTTGTCACTCTAGTATTGCAGCCTACCAGTGCATCAAGTTTAGGTTTTTGGTTGTCTTATACAGCCGTATTTGCATTGGGGCTAGTCTGGTATCGTTCCGCTAGTAAAGCATGGTGGCCTCGGATGGTGCATTTATTGGCTGCCCAAGGCGCTTTATCTCTTTTGCTACTACCTGTCATTGCTCTTGGTACCGGTCATATCAGTTTGCTTGGCCCTATAGTGAATCTATTTTTAGTGCCACTGTTTAGTGCTGTGTTGATTCCTATATTATTAATTTTAAGCATAGTGCTTTTTGTTGTTGATCTTCCACACTTTGTGTTTATAGCCATTGATATGACTTTAGCCACCTTATGGCAAGTGCTAGAGTTTTTAGCCGGGCTTTCTTGGGCGCAGGTCTTTGTGGGTTGGTTACCCATTGAGGTTTTTATATCTTTGTTAATTGCCGGATGTGTTTGTCTAATGATAAGGCGCTGGCACTGGCCGGTGTTGCTTTTGTGGCTACCTTTGGCTGTTTTTATGTTACTTGAAATGATGCGTAATAACACTTTGGATCATAGTCGTGATAACCCAAAGAGACGTGTTGTCATTACTGTGCTAGATGTTGGTCAAGGCCTAAGTGTGTGGTTGCGTCAGGGAAAACGCAACATGCTCTATGATCTAGGTAACAGTTACAAAAGTGGCTTTAGTTTGGTAGATGCAGTGATTTTGCCTGAAATGTTGGCTCATGGTATCACTCAGCTAGATGCATTAGTGGTAGGGCATTGGGACATGGATCACAGTGGCGGGCTGGAAGAAATGCTTAAACGACAAAAGATAAAGCATTTAATATTACCCGCTGAAGTCAAACATACTCGTGAGCCCATTTTTGCTAACCATGACGTTAAGGTCAGCCGGTGTGAAACTTCGCCTTGGCAAAGTATGTGGTCCACTGAAACAACAAACCTTATGTGGCGTCAAATATCCCTGACAGACTATGGGCTCACAGGTAATAATGGGTCTTGTGTGGTTTTATTAAATATACATGGTCGAAAGATCTTAATCGCTGGGGACATTGAGGCTAAAGCGGAAGCTCAGTTGTTACAAAACTTTGAACCATTGGACATTGCAGCTTTTGCCAGTGATGTTTTAATTGCTCCCCATCATGGAAGTAAAACTTCATCAACAAGAGCGTTCTTGACCCAAGTAATGCCAGCCTATGTGTTAATTTCTGCAGGTAAAAATAACCCCTATGGTCATCCACACAAAGCCAGCACTGATCGCTATTGGCAATACGGCGCACAATGGTACAACACAGGCAGGCATGGTCAAATACGCTTATTGTTTGAAGCCAATGGGGACTACCAAGTGACGCCTTTCGTACGATGATCCAAATTAATGCCATAACCGGCATCGTATATAAGTGCTTGATAGCACTGAGGTGTGGGTTATAATCATTGAGCAATGTTTAAATGCTGTTTAGGATTGACTTGAAAATGGAACAAAGGTGACGCAAAAAATACTCAACGCTTGGTATAAAGGAGCTTGGTGGCTGTCTTTATTGCTGCCTTTTGCTAGCCTTTATCTCTGGCTTAGGCGCCTATACCTGAAAAGGCAGCCTAAAGTTGGAAAAAATCCACTACCTTTGTTGGTTATCGGTAATATTACTATTGGCGGCACCGGCAAAACTCCATTAGTGGTGGCGCTGACACTGGCTTTGAAAGACAAAGGCTTGCGTTGTGCCATTATCAGTAGGGGTTATGGTGGTACCGTCGGTGTGGGCCCTCATTGTGTTTCAAGTACAGATGAGGCTCATGTGGTTGGAGATGAGCCGTTATTGTTAAGTTTGTTAACTAAAGTACCGGTCATTGTTGGATCATGTCGAAAAACGAGTGTTCAATGGTTAGCACAACAAGGCAATATCGACCTAGTGATCAGTGATGATGGCCTACAACACAGTGCTATTAAAGGGGATGTTGAATGGTGTTTAGTGGATGCTGCTCGCGGCCTTGGTAATGATCGATGTATACCAGCAGGGCCTTTAAGGGAGCCAGCAACACGATTATCTGAAGTAGATCAAGTATTTACCACAGGGGTGCCAAGCCCTGCAGTCACCCAACAATTGCAGTATTATTTAAAACATAATTCTTTGTGCCATTTGAAGCCTACATTAAATCAATTAAGGCAAGTATGGGACGACTCACTGGTGCACTGGCCCCAACATCAGTCCACAATTTATGCGGTTGCTGCGATAGGTCATCCACAGCGTTTCTTTGATGATTTAGGCGCACTGGGTTATCAAGTTGATGGTCACGAATATGCGGATCATTACCAATTTAAAGAACATGATTTGCCAGTTAAGCCACTTATTATGACTGCCAAAGATGCTGTAAAATGTAAGCCTTTAGCTCAAGCTAAAAACAATCGACAAGCTATGCCGTGGTTATATGCCACGCAAACCTTAACTATTGCCCCTGCGCAAATTGATGCGCTGTTGCTAAAATTAGGTTTAGAACCTACTAGATAAAAATATGGAGTTCCATGGATAAGAAATTATTAGAAGTACTGGCCTGCCCAGTAAGTCACGGCCAACTGTTTTATCATGCGCCAAGCAATGAGCTTTTTTGCCCTGCAAGTGGTTTAGCATATCCAATCGATGCAGGAATCCCTGTGTTGTTAGAAGATAAAGCTAGGCTACTTACTGAAGATGAGAAGTCTGCTTAATGTCATTTTCTGTCGTCATCCCAGCAAGGTTCAAATCTAGCCGCTTGCCAGGCAAGCCGCTTTTGGATCTTGACGGCTTAAGCATGCTTCAAAGGGTATATCAACAGGCATGTAAAAGTGGTGCATCCCAAGTTTATATTGCAACAGATCACGCGGACATTCAAACCCACGCCAAGCACTTTTGTGACCAAGTCATTATGACTCGTGAAAATCATGCCACAGGCACTGATAGATTGCAGGAAGTCGCTACCCAACTTGCGTTATCCGAAGATCATATCGTCGTGAACGTGCAAGGGGATGAGCCTTTAATCCCTCCAGCATTGATCAACCAAGTGGCAAAAAATTTACAGACCTACTCTAAGGCTTCCATTGCCACTTTAGCTGAGCAGATTAATGACGCAGAGCAAGTGTTTGATGCTAATGCTGTGAAGCTAGTGCGCAATGCGCACAACATGGCAATGTATTTCTCACGAGCGCCATTACCGTGGAATCGCAATTGGAGTAAAACTGGCAGTAACCAGTTACAAAAGGATGTTTACCTTCGTCATATAGGCCTTTATGCCTATCGTGTAGGCTTTTTGCATCGTTATGTGACTTGGCCTCAGGCAAGCTATGAGGCTCTTGAAAGTCTTGAGCAACTTAGGGCCTTACATCATGGCGAGGGTATACATGTTGATCTTGCGCCCCAAGGCATGCCGGGTGGGGTAGATACGCCTGAAGATCTCATACGCATGCGTAAACTACTGGCTTCAATGCCTATAGGAAATTAATGAAACCTCAGCTTAAGGTGAGCCTTAAACCCTATAACACACTCAGCCTAGACGTTAAGGCTGACTACTTTGTGCGTATCCATAACATTAATGACTTACATTTAGCCCGCAATTTCTGCCAAATGAACGATTGTCCATGGCTGCTCATAGGCGGGGGTAGTAATCTTGTATTAACCCAAGATTTTGAAGGCTTAGTGATGGTGATGGCAATGGACAAGGTGTTTTGGCCGTCTAATATCACTGTCCCAAAAATGTCGGATAAATTCGCTTTGAGTGCAGAGGCAGGGTATGAGTGGGATCGTTTAGTTGAAGAAACAATACAAAAAGGCGCTAGTGGGTTAGAAAACTTATCACTTATTCCAGGTCAAGTCGGTGCTGCACCTATCCAAAATATAGGTGCATATGGTGTAGAGCTTGCGCATTGCCTTACAAGTGTAGATGTATTTGATTTTAAGACTGGGCAAACATTTCAATTAACCACCACAGAATGCAAACTTGGTTATAGGGATAGCATTTTTAAGACACATCCACACTGGATTGTGACACAAGTTAATCTAACTTTAAATTTTGAGCATGAGCCTCAAGTTGGTTACGGCATTATTGCGGACACAATAGCCTCCATTTCAGGGCAATCTATCACTGATCCATCACCACAGCAGATACGTGATGCCGTGATCCATATTCGGCGCACTAAATTACCAGATCCAAAATATATTCCTAACGTGGGTAGTTTTTTTAAAAATCCGGTGGTTACTAGCGAGCAGGTAGAAAGTTTGACCCAAATTTGGCCAGGCCTTGTATCCTATCCAGTGGCTTTGATACCGGTGGCAAAAACATCAAAAACACACTCAAGCTATTATAAATTGGCAGCAGGATGGCTAATCGATAAGTTAGGATGGAAGGGCTTTAGAGAAGGTGGAGTTGGAGTGCATGAGCACCAAGCGTTAGTATTGGTGTGTTCAGGCTCTGCCAAGGGAAAAGACGTATTAGATTTGGCTTTGCGGATACAAGCCGATGTGAAGGCCAACTTTGGCGTCAAATTAGAAATAGAACCTCGGCTGTTTGACAGCCGAGGCGAGTTTACCTATAACTTAGATTAAGCTTCTTTTGCCGCTTGTGCAGCCGCTTTCTCACGACGACGCTTTTCGCGTGGATCGTTATGAGCGCGCTGACCTGCAGGTCGCACAGCCACTTCACTAACCACAGGAGCTGATTCTGGAGCATCTTCAGCTTTTTTCTCAGCAACCACCTCAGGGGCTTTTTCTGCCGTTGCTTCAACTGCTGTATCTACAGTCACTTCACTCGTTTGTGATGCAACCTTCGCTGCTTTTTTCGCAGGTTTAGCCACAACTGCAGCCTCAGCCTCAGCTTGTGTTTCAGTCTTGGCTTCAGCAGGAGTTGGACTAGGTGATTCAATTGGAGTTTCTACTACAGTTTTTACTACAGTTTCTACTGGTGTTTCTACTGGTATTGCTGGGCTTGAGGCTGAAGGTTCAACAGAAGCCTCACTAGTCGTTTGGGTTTTAGACTCAGTAGCTTTAACTTCTTTGGGCTTGCGCTCGCGCGGTTTGCGCTGGCGAGGTTTCTTTTCAGCCGCTTCTTTTTTAGCAGCCGCTTGTACATTTGAAGTGGTTTCAGTAACGTCATCAATAACGACTGGCGCCACCGCTTCAACGCTTGCTACAGACGGTGTGATCAACTGTGAGTTTAAACTCACCTGGGTAGTTGTTTGTGCGGTTGCATCTGCAGTTGCTGGGACACTTTGCTTCTGATTGCTGCGCTTGCCACTACGATCACGACGACGCTTTTGATCACGTGTGCGATTGGAGTTGGATTCATACGCTTCCTCTGCTACTACAGGAGCTTGTACAACAGTTTCTACTACCTCAGCTACCTTAGGCTCGCGAGACTTATTGCGCGTATCTTGTCGGCGGCTGTTACGTTTTTCATCTGTATTACGCTCGTTTTTACGCTCTTCATTACGAAGTGCAGCAGGGGCTTGATTGCGCGAGCCGTTGCGTGTGTTAGTGTTGGTCTCATTGCGCTTTTCATCACGTGAGTCATTGCGTCGATTGCCGTTGCGGCCGCGACGACGATCATCGTTTTGGTTGCGGTTTTGGGTATTTCTAGAGCCATTTCGAGATTCACTGCGTGAATCGTTGCGAGAGGAAGGCTCTTTAGCAAGTGCTTTTGGTGCAGTTTTAACCTTAGGTTTGCCGTTAATTAATCGGCCTAAAGCTTTAGCAATACGAGCACCTAAGCCTATGGAGCTGGTAGATTTTTCTGGCGCTGTGTTGGCCTTGACAGGCGTAGTGGCTTCTTTTGTTGGGGTTTTCTTTGCGGGTTGAATGCTTGCAACGGCAGGCTTTTCAATAGCCAAAGGCGTTTTCGCATCAAATTCTTTAGCATCAAAGTGATGTTGAACCAAGTCGATTTCGTAGCTCGTTTCACCCGCTTGGGCTGCTTCATGGTCATCTCGTAAGCGACTCACTTCAAAATGAGGTGTGTCCATTTGTGGGTTAGGAATGATGACCACACGCACACCGGCTGTTTTTTCAACTTCTAAAATCTCAGCGCGTTTTTCATTGAGCAGGTAAGTGGCCATATTGACTGGCAGTACGACACGAATTTCTGCAGAGCGATCTTTGCTTGCTTCTTCGTTGATTAAACGAATGATGGATAAGGCTAATGAAGCAACATCACGGATACTGCCTTGTCCACTACAACGTGGGCATACAATACCAGAGGTTTCCCCTAATGAAGGACGCAGGCGTTGACGAGACAT
>JAIBDW010000104.1 GCA_024686035.1 Oceanospirillaceae bacterium | reverse complement strand
GACCTAACTCCTTATTCAAACGGCCAAGCTCAGCATCCTTATCAATAAGGCCGGACATAGGCACTAACACCTCAAGCGTTCCCACCAATGCCGTCGCGCTTAACGGTGCCTCAGAAACCTCATCTAACCATGTGATCGAGTCAAGCTTGGCTAGCTTAACCAGAAACTGGCGATTGGTGTTGAGACGCTGCTGGTCTAACGCGTCACCTTGCTTTAATAAAACAGGGATAGACTTACCGGGTGAAATATTCATTTCTCCACGGATATTACGAACCCCATCAATGATTCCACGCACCCAGTTTAAATCTGACTCAGCCACTTCATCAATCTTGCTATGATCTACCATCGGGTATGGCTGCAGCATAATGCTCTCACCTTCGACGCCTGCCAAGCCTTTAAGTTTTTGCCATATTTCTTCGGTAATGTAGGGCATTAAAGGGTGAGCCAGGCGTAACACTGCCTCTAACACCTGCACCAATGTGCGCCTGGTGCCTCTTAGCTGAGCTTGTGTTGCGCTTTCATCCCATAATACTGGCTTGGATAACTCTAGGTACCAATCACAGTATTCGCTCCAAATGAATTGGTACAGTGCTTCAGCGGCATGATCAAAGCGGTAAAGCTCTATAGATTCAATGACCTTTTGTTCGGCTTTTTGTAAGCGTGATCTAATCCAACGATCTGCTAAACTTAGTTCGACCTCACCACCAGCTTGCCCACAATCTTGCTCATCACAATTCATTAGCACGTAGTTAGTGGCATTCCAAATTTTGTTACAAAAATTACGATTGCCCTCTATACGCCCTACATCAAACTTGATTTCACGGCCTGTAGAAGCTAACGAACACATAGTAAAACGCAAAGCGTCTGTGCCATATGAAGCGATGCCATCTGGAAAGTGCTTTAAGGTTTGTTTTTCAATTTTTTTAGCAAGCTGAGGCTGCATCATATTGCCAGTGCGCTTCTCTAGAAGAGCATCTAGTGAAATGCCGTCAATCAAGTCTAGTGGGTCAATAACATTACCCTTAGACTTTGACATTTTTTCGCCGTCTTGGTCTTTCACTAAACCGGTAACATAAACCGTTTTAAAAGGCACTTGGGCCTCACCTGCTTCATCTTTGATAAGGTGCATGGTCATCATGATCATGCGTGCCACCCAGAAGAAGATAATATCAAAACCTGTCACCAACACATCCGTTGGGTGGTATTTAGCCAAAGCTTCTGTAGAGTTGGGCCAACCTAGCGTGCCAAAGGTCCATAAGCCCGAAGAAAACCACGTGTCCAACACATCTTCATCTTGCTGAAGATTGATGTCGCCTAAACTGTGCTTTAGACGCACTTCTTCTTCGTTACGGCCCACATAAATATTACCCTCATCGTCATACCATGCAGGGATCCTATGACCCCACCAAAGCTGACGCGAGATACACCAATCTTGAATATCGCGCATCCAAGAAAAGTAAGTGTTTTCCCATTGCTTAGGCACAAATTCAATACGGCCATCCTCTACAGCAGCAATAGCAGGCTCAGCGAGCGGTTTGGTGCTTACAAACCACTGGTCTGTCAGCAAAGGCTCTATCACTAGGCCTGAGCGGTCACCGCGGGGAACTTTTAAGGCATGGTCCTCAATGCCTTCCAATAATTCCATCCCATCAAGGTCTGCAATAATTTGAGTGCGCGCCTCATATCGGTCTAGCCCTTGATACGCTAAGGGAATGGTTTCGTCATGTTCATCAACCACTTTTCCAGCAGTGGTATACACATCTGGCACTTGCACAATGGCAGCATCATGATCAAGCACATTGATCATGCCCAAATTATGTCTTTGGCCCATAGCGTAGTCATTAAAATCATGTGCAGGAGTGATCTTCACACAACCCGTACCAAACTCCATATCTACGTAGTCATCGGCAATAATGGGGATTAAACGATCAACTAGAGGCAGGGTAATAAATTGACCAATTAAGTGCTGATACCGCTCATCTTTTGGATGCACTGCAACCGCAGCATCGCCTAGCATGGTTTCGGGACGCGTGGTTGCAACCACCAAATAGTTATATCCATCAGAAGTGGTCGCCCCTGCCGCTAAAGGATAGCGCAGATGCCACATGTGGCCCTTTTCATCGGTAGAAATAACTTCTAAGTCAGATATCGCAGTATGTAACTTTGGGTCCCAATTAACCAAACGCTTACCACGATAAATCAACCCATCATCATATAAACGCACAAAAGCTTCTTGCACCGCAGTATAAAAGCCATCGTCCATGGTGAACCGCTCACGACTCCAATCTACACTAGCCCCCAAACGGCGTAATTGACGAGTAATCGTACCACCTGACTCTTCTTTCCATTGCCATGCTTTTTCTAAGAATGTATCACGGCCTAAATCATGTCGAGTTTTGCCTTCTTCGGCCTGAACCTTACGCTCCACTAACATTTGTGTCGCAATGCCTGCATGGTCCGTACCCACTTGCCACAAAGTATCGTGCCCTTGCATACGTTTAAATCGCGTCAAGGCATCCATTATAGTGTCTTGAAAAGCATGGCCCATATGCAAGCTACCTGTGACATTGGGGGGCGGAATAACAATACTATAAGGCGTACCTTCACCGGAGGGGGCAAAGTAATTATTGTCTTCCCACTGTTGGTACCATTGCTGTTCTATGGCGCTAGGGTTATATGTCTTTTCCATGATATTAGGCACATGCTCTATGTTAAGTAGTGTAGGTAATTATTTAAAAAAGGTATCACAAATTTAAATAACCCCGCGCTCAGCAGGGTTTATTTAATTGGCTGGATTAGTGATTGCACGCTGGACCATGAATATGGCCATTAGCCAATTCGTCTTCAGTTGCAGCTCTAACGCCCATAATTTCTACATCAAAATGCAAGGTTTCACCAGCAAGATCATGATTGCCATCGACGCTGACCATATCTCCTTCAATCGCTGTCACAGTCACGACTTGCTGTTGGCCTGAATCGCCCTCAGCATGAAATTGCATGCCCACTTCTAAGGTTTCGATTCCAGAAAACATCTGGCGATCCACTTGCTGAACCATTTCTTCCATGTATTCCCCATAGCCCAAATGCGCAGGCACTTCCACTTGCAACTTATCACCTAATTGCTTGCCTTCAAGCGCTTCTTCGAGGCCTTGCACAATGTTATTTGAACCATGCAGATATGGCAAAGGCTCACCTTCACGTGATGTATCAACTAACTCTCCTGCACCGTTTTTTAATGTGTAGTGAAAGGTAACTACGCTGTTTTCAGCAATTTTCATTTGTGTCTCCAAGGCGCCCTTCAGTGCTTAATGCGGGCTGATAAAATTAAACATTACTCATGCTCATGAGCGACCTGCTATAATACCGCAAAAATTACCCCTAGGCCCGTATTTCCATGCATTTTACTATTCACGATACCCCAGGTGTTATCCATTTTATGCGACTAGTTTCTTGGATAGCACTAAAGCTGAGCGGTTGGAAAGTCGTTAACGTGGCGCCAGCATCAGGCAGTTACCTCATTATCGCCGCTCCGCACACCTCCAACTGGGATTTTCCTTTGGGCATTGCCATCGCTTTTCATCTGCGCTTAAAGGTGTATTTTATAGCCAAACATACTCTTTTCGCAGGCCCTTTAGGGCCTATAATGCGCTGGTTAGGTGGTATTCCTTTAAATCGTGAGGCTAGCAAGAATTTTGTTGAAACATCTATTGAAGCCTTCACGCAAAATGACACTTTGGTTTTAGCCATTGCTCCTGAAGGCACAAGAAGCAGTGTAGCACGCTGGAAAACCGGATTTTATCACATGGCTAAAGGCGCTGATGTTCCCCTAGCCTTGGCTTATTTCGATTTTTCTACCCGCACCGGCGGGATTGGAAAAATGCTCAATACTAGCGATGACATGGCAAATGATATACAAACCATTGAAGACTTTTATCGACCGATGAAGGGGAAAAACACCCACAACTATAATCCAGATATAGCGGGCATTACCAGCGCCAAACACAGCGACCCTTAAAGTTTCGCTTTGAGTACCACGAACTTGGGGTGAGCGCCTATTTGCTCAACCTGTCTGAACCAGCGCTTTAATTTGGCGTGATAGCCTAAATGGCGATTACCCACTACCCAAAGTTCTCCATTTTGAGTGAGCACTTGAGCAGACTGCGCAAACATGCGCATGGCAATTTGATCCCCGACGACCCTTTCTTGGTGAAAAGGAGGGTTACATAAAATTAAGTCCGCAGTTTGAGGCCCTACGTTCGTTAGACAGTCATTGGCTATAAACTTACACTGCTCAGCTACCTCGTTATTGGCGGCATTAATGGTCGCTGATGCCACAGACATATAAGATTCGTCATACCCGATCACCCTAGCATTAGGCCACTTTTTTGCAGCCGCAATGGCCTGAACACCATTACCACATCCTAAATCAATAACGCAGCTGTATGGCCCTTGGGGAAATTGGTCTAACAAAACCTGGGCGCCAGGGTCTAGTTTAGTCCGACCAAAAACGCCACTAAAGTGCTGAAGAGACAATGCTAAAGAAGGGATAGACCAAAAATTTTCTTGAGGTTTTGGGGAGTCGCCGGCCCCTGCTAAATCATTTATCGCGAAAATCAACCTCGCCTTTTTACGCGCTAAACTTGTCGTTAACGGTCCAAATAGCGATTCAAGCAATTGATACAAGGCATTATCAATATGTTTAACCATTACTGGCATGATGATCACAGCACCTGGTGCTAACTGCGGCAGCATTCTTTGCACCTGATCACAAAGCAACGCATGACTTTTAGGCAACCGCAAGATTACAATATTGAAAGGGCCTTGGGGGGTGTTTTGCGCCTGCACAAAGCAGGCAGTAGGCAAACCGTTGGCGCCAGCATTTTGCTGCAAGCCAAGATGGGCCATGTGAGAGTCACTCCACAAAACCGGCAAAGGGCCTTGCAACGGGAGCAAAGCTTGAGTTATCCCACATGTCATTGCACCAAAGGTTTCATTCACCACCAGCACGGCAGAGTTTGTACTTAACAAAGACTGCGTTTTTAAGTAATCCAGGGCCAGCAGATCGGCTTGATCAAAGGCGCTTAGCATTTCTTTTCGAGTAAAAGGAACTCGTCTTATGTCCAGCTCACCAAAGGCGCTCATCATTACAGGTGGTATCATAAAATGTGTTACTTACTCAAAGTTAGGGGCTTATGCTGCTATGGCGACAAGCGATCAATCACCCAACCAGCATCAGTTTGTTGGTACCTAAAGCGATCATGCAAACGACTTGGCTGGCCTTGCCAAAACTCAAATTTTGTAGGCACAAGACAAAAGCCGACCCAAGGACTGGGCCTCTCTAATGAGCCATCACTGGTCTGCTCTTGCAGCTTAGCCACATTACTCTCCAGATTAGCCAACCCCGCCACAACTTGGCTTTGGGCTGTAGCGGCGGCACTAAGCTGACTCCCTCTAGGGCGACTGTTAAAATAAGCGTCAGAAGTCGCTTCTGAGACAAAACATACGCTGCCAGAAATACGCACCTGACGCTCTAATGCCTGCCAATAAAAAAGTACTGAAACGTTTGGGTTTTTGTCAATATCGCAGCCTTTTTGGCTGCGCTTGTCTGAGTACCAGACAAGCCCATTGTCATCATAGCTCTTCATAAGGACCATACGAACACTAGGCATACCAGAAGCCGACACGGTTGCCAAAGCCATGGAGGTGGCGTCACGGGGGCAAGCTACTTCAGCCTCGCCCATCCAACCCTCAAACTGTGTCCAAGGATCTAAAGCCAAGTTTTCCCGGCGCAACCCCGGCGCTTCATACTCTCGCCTGTAATCCTGGTAATCTTGAGAGGACATAACACTTCCCTAATTTATGAATAACAACAAAAAATCTATTATATGCTGCTATGAACATGTCTGGTACCTTTGTTATTAGAGAGGGTATAAATACCCATCTAAAAAGTCGTAAAAAGAAGTAAATTCCATTACCTACAGCTCATTAATATTATCAAAACAATGTATTTTAATGTAAAATTTATTTTTTTTGTTTCAGCCTTAAGCTGGCTGTTATAACGTGTTGCAGATGAAAGGCCCTTTTCATGATATCCAAAACCTCCATTTTTCGCTTTTTGACTAGAGTTGTACTACCTATTG
>JAIBDW010000090.1 GCA_024686035.1 Oceanospirillaceae bacterium | reverse complement strand
CTCTTAGTAGCAGGATGCTATAACGGCGGTGGTATTGGTTTGGCGACCTTGTTTGGGGAGCAAATGGCATACCGCGCTAGTGGGCAAATGACGGATATGATGGCCATGATAGAAGCCAGACCTAAGCCTAATACCTTGCCTACTCAGCCCCTACTCAGCCTTGGTGTGCGGCTACGCCTCATACGCGATGGTATTATTGCTCGTAAAGAAAGTTAGCCAAAACTAGGCTAACTGTTGGGCGGCTAAAGTATTACTTGCAAGAGACAGCGCTGGCTAAATGCGTTGAGCTTACAGGCATTAATTTTGTAGGCTTGGGCAAGGCTAAAACCTTTTTAATCAGCCTGGTTAAACTTACAACACAAATATCATTGGGTGACATTATCCCCGCGTGCAAAGTGCGTTCTAAATCAGCAGCGTTAGCAAATTGATCTGTGGAAAAAGGTAATATTATTTGTCGCACACCCATCGCCAAAGCTTCTTGCACACTATTATTGCCACCATGGTGAATAATCAGGTCGCACCCTTGCAATAGCCCTACTTGGGGTAAGCTGGCCTCTACCAGCCAATCGGTGGGCAAGGGTTCAAAAATAGACTTTGAGTTGGCACCAATCGCCATAGCCACACGCACATTAGCCTGTTGCAAAGCATGAGATAGCTTTTTCAATACGTCGTCTCGGTGGGATAAAAAAGTGCCAAAAGCAACATAAACTGTGGGCCTTTCATCATCCGTGTCAAGCCATGCTTGATAAGGCTGCGTTAGCTTTTCTTGACGTATTAATGGCCCAACAAAAGCATGATGTAATGGTAAATGGGATGTCCTGTCAGCACTGTGGTAATGCTTTGGGCTGTTGTAGAGCACTTGCTTGCCATGCACTCGAAAGGCATCCTTCACCGGAGTCATTTTGGGTGAAACTTTGTGTAAAGCGGCATTCCAAAGCTCAGTAAATTTAGCAGTGACTCGATCGGTGATGTCTTCTTGGCGGCACAAATCTTCTGCTTTAGGCTGTATGCAGTTTGGCCAAACAGCTGGAATACCATAACGCTCATTGCCCACAGGTAGCTGGCTTGGGTGGCCCGGAATGAGGGTAGTGAAGGGCCTGCCTGTGGCATACACGCCAAGGGTTGAGCCAAAAGAAATATGATCAACTAAAATGTCATCAGGCGCTATGTCTGCGCAAAGCTTAGCAATGTTTTTTGCCACTTCAACAGGCTGCCAGAGCAAGTCTTTTTCTCTATCTAATGCTTGGCAGGTAATGGTAGCTATAGCGCCTTGTTTGGTGGCGTTCAAAAAGCGGGTAATGGCTGGGTTTTTTTGTGCAATTCCACTGTTGGCGTTGCGGCTTAGCTGCAGTGGTTGCCATTCAAAGCCTTCAGCAAGCACCCGGGGGGCCATATTTTCCCCCGTGGCAACCACCACTCTTTGACCGGCCTCTTGTGCTGCTTTAGCAACCACTGCCAAAGGGCTGTAATGGGAAATAAAATCAGGGCTAATCACCAAAAGTGTCATATTTAATCTTTTACAGTGGCATACAGTGAAGTGAGTTTTTCGGCCATGGTATCTATCGCGTAGCGTTGTTCCACCATGGTTTGTGCTTTGAGGATTCTACCTGCACGCCCTACTAGTGCAAAGCCTTGGACAATAGATTGCCCAAAGTTATGGTCAGGATCAACAAGAACACCCGTGTCGCCATGATCCACAAAGCTAGCAGGCCCGCCCGTGCTTGGGGCCACAACCACTAATCCTGTGGCTAGGGCTTCGATCAAAGCCAAGCCAAATTCTTCTTTAGGTGCACCGTCCACATAAATACCACCGTCAGCCCAGTAGCCAGATCTACCCATCATAGTGGCCACCATTAGTTGTGCAGTATCGGCTCGTGGGCGACCACCAAGCATAATCAAACCCGCTCGGCGCGGATCATCGGTAGGCATGGCTGCGTCAATGGCTTGAATGACCGAGGTTTCTATAATAGAAGGGTTGTTTAAATTACCCCCCACCATTACCAAATTACAGGTATTGTGGAGCAAAGGGTTGGCAGCCCATGCCGCAACAATACGCGCCATACCTTTGATAGGGTGTAAACGCCCCACACTCAATAACAGAGGTAGATGACGTCTAGTGGGGCAGATTTTTTCTTCCAATTGAACGATCACATCATTTCTAGCACGCTGGGCTGTGGGTGAATAATGTACCGCCGCCTCACGAATCAGCTTAACATCAATGCCCTCTGCGATGGTGACAGATTGCTGTGTTTGGTGGCTAAGATCTTTGCGGATATCTTGCAGTAGTAGGGCACACTTTGGTTGAGGAAATAATGCGACGTGGCTTGATGTACGCGCCATTTTTTCTAACATGCGTGCTCGAAACCACAGGTTGCTTTGAGCATCAGCGTTAAGAAAATCGTCTGAGGTGAGTTGTTTGCCAGTGCGCATTGACTGCACTGTATTTTGTGGGTCAGGCGCGAAACTAAAACATACAGGAATATCTAGTGCATTGGCAACGTTAGCTGCGGCAAAGGTGCCTGCATCCAGCATGCGTAAATGCATTAAGTCCACACCACCAAAGTGCCCTAAGCAGCGCTTAATACTGCGTTTTAGAGCCGGCAGGTGCTCCCATGCATTGGTGCTATTCATAGGGCGCAGGGCATCACCAGCGTTGACAACATGAAATGGCTGAGGGGTATTCTTAGGTGTGTTGTGGGCATTGATAGCGTCTTCAACACTTCCCAAACCTAGGGTAATAACTTGGCCAATAGCTTGTTGACGCGTTAAGGCATCACTCAAGGAAACAAGCAAGCTAGCCACGCCGCCCGTTTCACCACAGCCGCCAAAGCTTAAAGATTGATCAACCTGGGCAAGAACCAGCTGACACACCCGTAAGCCGCCAGTGAAGCTGCTGTTTTGCGGGCTGTGCTGCATGGTTTGGTCATAGGCGGCTAACGTCGCATAAGCACCAATGTCATTATCTTGCTTTGCAAGTAGATTCAATACGAGCATCAGTGACGGTGTAAAATCACCACGAGGACTACCAAGGGCACTAATGGCGGCGATCCGAACCGGCGAAGACTCCTCAATATCAGCCGCTATGCGCACTAGGGTTTGTGTGACTTTTGCACCCTTTAAAGCGCCTAATAGGTCGACTAGCCTAGCTCTTATTAGGGCATCCCCATTGATGAGTAAGGCATTGCTGACACATTGAATAATGAGATCAGGCGCCAAATATGACCATTGCTCCAAAGTGTGGTGAGCATGCATGGTGTCAATGCCGCCAGAGTATAGCTGGCTAAGTAGCAAGGGTAGCGCTTTGGCGTCAGGCTGTTGATGAGCCAGTTTGTAAGTCGCTTGGCGCCGCACGCTGGTTTGCTCTTGTGAAAGGCAGTCAATCAGCAGTTTGGTGGCGTCTTGGTGGTGCATTTGTGATGCAGCTTCAATAGCAACCATGCTGCCAAGTGCGCTGGCCTGCGCCATGGACGTTAAATCATTGATTAAAAGTTGACTGTGGGTGTTGTTTTTGGCAAATCTTGCAAGGTGAGAAGAGCGACTCAACATGGCTTCAAAATCTACCTGTGCCACAGACTCATTAAGCTCTTCAATTAAAATGCGACCCATATTAGTCACCGACTTTTGGCTGATATGAGTATGCTTATGATCAGTTTTACTGTGTCGCATCGTCGCTTTGCCATACAGGCATTGGTATGCCCATTCCCCAAAAAAATAGTTATACAAAAAATGATACTGTACAACTAAATACTTGTACACCGATAATTTTTGTACAGCATTTTTTTTTGTATGATTGTGTAAAGGTAGGTATGGATTCTAATATATGTCTTGTGAGCGCATGGGTAAGTAGGCTACAACTAGGCAACTATTCTGTGTGAAAAGCCATTTGATGGCTGAGGTATGGCGGCATGAGCATTAGCCAGAAATTACTAAACTACTTTGACGTAATGAAGTCAAAATCCACTCAAAAGAATCACACGCGCTTTAGAAATGATATTTGTAATCATTGGGATCTAGATTACATGTCCGCAGCCGAGCTAGAAGCTCGACTATCAGAAGATGTGGTTGAAACAACAATTTCTCGAAAAAAACAAGATTTGCCTTAACTCCTTGTGGTTTCAATTTCTGCAATCACCATCAAGTTATCACCTATCTCCCACACAAGTCTGTAAATCAATCTCCAAAAAAATGGCGTAATTACTGAGGCTTTTTATGCCTTAATCAGCCGCACAATAGGGCGATAGATAAGTTTGTACTAGCGTGTAGTTTAACGTACAATACCCGCCCTGATTTAGGCATGTTTAACATGTTTTGATTCAGCTGGGGTAATGCCCATTTCCGTGATGTCGCCAATTAAGGCGCGTTGCATTGATGAATAGTAAGTGATTTCAAAACTTACACGACGTAAAGGGATCTAACGCAATGGTAATCATTCGTTTAGCTCGTGGGGGCTCTAAAAAGCGCCCTTTCTATCATTTAACTGTAGCTGATCAGCGCAATCCGCGTGACGGTCGCTTTATTGAGCGTGTGGGTTTTCATAACCCAGTTGCTCGTGGCCAAGAAGAAGTAACTCGGATTGACATGCAGCGCGTTGACTTTTGGATGAGCCAAGGTGCTCAACCCACTGTCCGTGTTGCTGGACTGATTAAAGCGGCCCGCAAAGTAGCTGTATAAGGCTAACTAAGCATTTTGTTGTTAACTCATTGTTGTAAGGATTGTTGAACATGGCTCTAGACCAACGCGTAAAGCTGGGTCGTATCACTACCGTTTACGGAGTGAAGGGCTGGGTAAAAGTGTTTTCAAGCACAGAACCAATGCAAAACATCTTTGACTATCAACCTTGGCAAACCTGTATCGACGGTGTTTGGCAAGAGCTAAAAGTCACCCAGGGAAAGACCCACGGCAAAGGATTAATAGCATTACTAGAAGGTTGTGAAGACCGTGATCAAGCCCGCGAATTTTGTGGATTAGATATTTCGGTAGATCGTGCCATATTGCCAGATTTAGAAGATGGTGATTATTATTGGCAACAACTGACTGGGCTGAACGTAGAGACTGATACTGGGGTAAAACTTGGTAAGGTCGACCACCTGATCGCCACTGGCTCAAATGATGTGCTGGTAGTAAAAGGCAACGAAGAAAGTATTGATCGTAACGAGCGTCTAATACCTTATTTGCCAGATCAAGTGATTACAAAGATTGACCTCCTTGGAGGTGTTATTCGGGTCGATTGGGATCCGGAGTTTTAGGTGAAAGTAGGTGTAGTAACGCTGTTTCCAGAAATGCTCAAATCTTTAACAGATTTTGGTGTGGTAGGAAGAGCAACGCAGCAAGGTTTGCTGCAAGTTACAGGGTATAACCCACGCGACTTTACCCAGGACAAACATCGCACAGTGGATGACCGGCCATACGGTGGCGGGCCTGGCATGTTGATGAAGGTACAGCCTTTACGAGATGCCATCGGCCATGCAAAAGCCGAATTAGGCCAGCCTAAGGTGATTTATTTATCACCCCAAGGGCGCAGGTTAGACCAAGCGGGTGTAGTAGAACTGGCCAAACAGGAAAGTTTGGTATTGGTAGCAGGGCGTTATGAAGGAATTGATGAACGCCTAATTGGTACCGACATAGATGAAGAGTGGTCTCTTGGAGACTTCGTATTAAGTGGCGGTGAGCTTGCAGCCATGACCTTTATCGATGCAGTTTCACGTTTGTTACCTGGTGTATTAGGGCATGCAGAATCGGCGCAAGAAGATTCGTTTGCTCAGGGCTTGTTGGATTGCCCTCACTATACCCGTCCAGAAATGGTTGCAGGTATGCCAGTACCCAAAGTACTGTTAAGTGGGGATCATGCAGCTATTGCCCGTTGGCGTATGCAGCAGCAGCTAGGTAGAACCTGGCAGCGGCGGCCTGATTTACTAGAACAAATGACACTTACAAAGGAACAAGAGCAATCTTTAGCAGAATTTATTCGCTTAACGGGCCAGTCCCAAAAGTGAAGAACAGGAGCGTGCCATGAGCAGCAAAAACTTGATAATTCAGCGTATTGAAGCTGAACAAATGAACAAAGAAATGCCAGAATTTAGCCCCGGCGATACCGTTGTGGTTCAAGTGAAGGTAAAAGAAGGTACTCGTGAGCGCCTACAGGCTTACGAAGGTGTAGTGATCGGCATCCGTAGCCGTGGACTAAACTCTGCCTTTACAGTACGTAAAATCTCTCACGGTGTGGGCGTTGAGCGTACTTTCCAAACCTATAGCCACCAGGTTGACAGTATTTCTGTTAAGCGTCGTGGTGACGTGCGTCAAGCCAAGTTGTACTACTTGCGCGACTTGTCTGGTAAGGCAGCACGTATTAAGGAAAAATTGGGCAAGCGTTAAGCTTAAACCAATGGAAAAACCCATCTTTTCCTGGTTAGTGAAAGGTGGGTTTTTTTTGGCTTAAAATAAAATAAAATTAAGTCTTTCTAAAAAACCAATGGCGCAACCTGCACATTAAGTAACGCAGCAGGTGCTGTTGCCAATGGTTCAGGCGTCACGGGGGGATTACACACCCTCTCCTGAAGAGGTTCAAGCGCTTATTTCTAATCTAGTAACGGACATCATGGTTGACGGCGATATTGATGGTATAGCTGATAAACAAGGAAAAACTCTTAATCTTCATCAAGCCATTAATAACTTTAAAACAGGCAGTGGTGAGAATAATCCTGTTTTAGACACTGGAAATAGTAATGCTGGCACAGCAATGATCGTAACAGCAGCCCCCAGTGTTATTTTAAGTACAACCGCAGCCGCTCTCAGCGAAAGCGGCACAAGCACTTACACGGTGGTGCTGAACACTCAACCCACAGGCAACGTCACTTTCACACCAGTCAGTGATGATGTAGGTGCAGCCACGGTGAGCCCTACGATGACCTTCACCACGGCGAAGTGGAACACCCCACAAACGGTCACGGTAACCGGTGTTGCTGATGCTGATGCAATCGATGAATCGGTGACCATTAGCCATGCCATTACCGGCAGTGACTATGAAGGGGTGACTTTGGCTGATGTGACGGCCACAGTGACGGATGATGACTTACCATTTACAACTCTAACTTTAGGCTCGCAAACCTGGAGTGCGTCTAATGTTTCATCAGTGCCTACCATCAATAACGTTTTAGGTACG
>JAIBDW010000010.1 GCA_024686035.1 Oceanospirillaceae bacterium | reverse complement strand
GTGGGCTTTTTTGATGCTATCAGCATTTTTAGAAAATCTTATTGAGTCATCGCATTAAGCCAATCTCGCACCCACTGCTTACGATTTTGATTGATTTCAGCCGTGTCTAACTGCAACACCTTTGAAGGCATAATTAATTTTCTATAAGCCTCTGGCATATCTTTTGGTGTGTTTACCGGATACATCACGTTGCTTAATGGTAAGTGTTTTTGAAAATCTTCACTGACCATAAAATTAAGAAAATCATCAGCTAGCAATTCATTGCTGGATGACTTTAATTTAGCAGCTACCTCCACTTGAAGATAATGACCCTCTTCAAATGCAGCGGCTTGATATTGGTCTGTACCTTCTACCGCCATGTGATAGGCTGGGGAAGTGCTGTAGCTTAATACCATTGGCGCCTCACCTGCTAAGAACAAACTAAAGTAAGCTTCGCTCCAACCTTTCGTGGTGGTTAATATGTTATCCGACAGTTGAGCCCATGCTGCATCAGAGTCATCCCCATAAACAGCCTTCATCCACAACAATAAACCTAACCCTGGCGTGCTTGAACGCGGATCCTGAATGATTATTTTTAATTCTGGGCCAGCATTCACTAACTCGTCCAAACTCTTAGGCGGATTCGGCATAAGTTTTGTGTTATAAACAAACGAAAAGTAGCCATAATCAAAAGGTACAAAAGTATCATCTTGCCAATTAATAGGCATCTCGAGTGAGGTGGTATTGACTTTGTGAGGGGCGAAAAGGCCACTGTTTTTAGCATCATCCACTAGGTTTAAATCAAGCCCTAAAACCAAGTCCGCTTTAGTTGATGCGCCTTCTAGTTTAAGTCGTTGCAACATGGAAACAGCATCTGCCATCCCGACTAAGTTTAACGAGCAGCCACAGCGCGCTTCAAAGGCCGGTTTGATCAGTGGCCCCATACCCCATTCTGAGATAAATGAATCATAGGTATACACAGTAAGTTCTGGCTTGGCTGTGTCTGCAGCCAGTGCTTGCGTGGTGAACATGCAAAAAGTGAGGCAAAAAGCGGCAATATGTGCCTTATAGTGAGACATAATTACTCCTAAAAATTAACTAATTAATTGCTATGACGGCCAATATATTATTGACACTATTAGGAGGAGGGAGCGATGTAAGGCTGGCTTACTTAGATGCTTATCCTTGTTCCCTACGCTGGCATTATCCAGATCAGGTACAACGGGATTCACGTTAGTGATCTCAGCCTAAAACGTTAATTAAAATTAACTAGGCACCCCGACAAGTCATAGTAGGCGCAATATAGACCAAAATTAGCCTCGATTGCAAGTTTGTAGAGCAAGTTATTACCCATCATTTTAGTGCGCTATTTTAGTAAGCTTAAATCACTAAAATACTTCTGTAATGCGGGCGCAAAGTAAATGATGTCTTTATAGGCAGCGACAGACTTAGGCATCGCGTTAATGACCGCTTGCAACTGTGTCAATGCATTGGGCACCTGAGCTAGGCTCATTAAGGGATCTACATAAACCCTTATCGTAAAAGCAATGGCATTGGTTTGTGGCAATCGCGTGAGGGTTTGTCGTTCACAACGATAATACAGTGGCGCATTGGCCCCATGAATTACCTTATTTTCAGGAAATTGTGCCCATTGTGTATTGGCCTGCAAAGACCAATTAAACCTTTGAACTGGTTTTCCCACACACAGATGATCAAAAAATCGATCTATTTTAGGCGTCAGCTTGGTATGTAAGGTGGGTACAGGATCATGTATTTTGGCCATGGGCTGACCTATTTTTTCTGACAAATGCCAATGGCTAGGGCTGCATAAACTGGCTGCTGTAAGGCAGTATTGCCCCATTATTTTTTCCATGATGAGCAAATCATCTGCCACCCACAAAGAGGCTTGCCACAAAGGATGTGGGCTTACTGAAGGGAGCTGAATACCCTCAGGTAAATAGCTTAAGCCCCCGGCTAACGAGCAATACAACTGACTATGCTGTTGTAATAGATGATTTTTTAGTTCAAATGCCAGCTCTGCTTGAGCATCATAGGCACTGGCTAAGGCGTCAAAAACACGCTGTTTGTGTAACCTGGCTAAACGTAGCTTATGTTCTAAGTATCTTGGATAGTCTTCGTCTGGCTCAATCCATTGCTTAGGACACAATGATTGCATACCCATAGAAATAACGTCTTTATGCTGCATATGCGGCAGATATTTGGGCACTTTAAAGGCCGCATCAGCCATGATCTTTACACAAGTTTTGGGTGTCTTCAACACCAGCAATGAGGGTGTCTATTTTCTGTTCTAATATTTTAGTGCGCTCCAAAATATCGCTATTTTGTTGACGCAGCTCACGATTTTTTACATTCGTGTCTGCAAAACCAAGCAAACGTTCAGCGATCAAAGCACCAATAAAGCCCACTAAACCCACACCCACATAAAACATTAACGCCACCACCGTACGCCCGCCAATAGTCACAGGATAGTGGTCTCCAAACCCAATAGTGCTGGCACTCATTTGTAAGGTCCAAAACGCATCGACGTAGGTTTTGATATTGCTGTTTGCTGCGCCTGCTTCAAAGTAGAGTAAGCCAAATGCAAATATCGCGATCACACTATAAAGTAAACAAACTCCAGCAGCGCCTAAGGCTAATAAGCTATAGTTGCGAATGCCGTATTGGTCTGTTTTATAAAGGCGCTCTTTGTTGACTAGCATGGTCACCTTGTGGCTTGCGCAACCATCCGTGCGGCAACAAAATCTTCAATCGACGCCCCAACAGATTTAAATAAACTAATACTATCCTTGGGCCTTTGGTAACCATTGATACTAAGCTTGTGCAAATCAGCCTGTATATTAGCCATATCAAAAAAACCTTCCTTTGCGGCTTGTAATAGGTCTCCAGCTTCTCCTTGGGCGCCGGCATAGGTATCTACAAAAACCTCACTTTTAGCCACCAGTTGGCCATCTGTTTCGCGCAAATCACGGCGGTAGGCGCCTACAAGGTCAATGTGTGTATTAGGCTTTACCCATGCGCCTTTGATCAAAGCTTCATTGGATAAAGTACAGCAACTTATGATGTCTGCTTCACCACACGCGTGTGCCAGATCACTCACTGCTTGAGCATGACCTAGCCCGTCTGCTAACAACTGAGCCTTCGCTTGGTTTCTACCCCAAATAAGCACTTTGTTAATAGAAGGGCGCACCACCATATGCGCTTGAATGAGCTCTAGAGACAGCCTTCCTGTACCTACTATAAGCAATGTACTAGCCTCTTTAGGGGCTAAATATTGCGCAGCTAAAGCCGAGGCAGCAGCGGTTCTTCGTGCCGTAAGTGTTGCTCCATCGATCAAAGTAGACCAAGCGCCTGTTTGGGCATCAGCCACCAGCACCTGAGCCTGAATAGCAGCAAGACTGCGCGCTGAGTTACTTGGCACTACATTCACAAGCTTTACAACCACACCTGCATCCGTTGCCCAAGAAGGCATAATAAGCAGGGTGCGATCCAATGGTTGGTGTTGGGTTGCAGCATCAATAGGTTCAGGCACACTGTAATGCAAGCGCGGCGGCGCAGTGGCTGCACTATCACCTTTAGCAAAAGCTTCATCTAGCGCATTAATAAGCGCAGGATAAGGGAGCAGCTTTGCAGTAGTTGGCCCATCAATGACTTGCATTATTGCTTTTCCAGCTCTTGAATCGCCCAATCTAACGCCGGTTGATACCAATCATTAAGCGTGTCTTGTAGTTGCCTCAACACATTAACAAGCTGTGTTTTGTCTGCCATGCAAAAGTTGATATGCCCTACCTTTCGAACCGGCCTAACCTCTTTACCATACCAAAATACTTCCGCACCAGGCAACGCCAGCCATGCTAAATTATAGTCGATACCGATCAAATTAATCATCACACTATTGTGCTTAATAACAGCCGGAGCAAGCGGTAAGCCTGCAGTGGCCCGTACATGATATTCAAACTGGCTAATGCTAGCGCCAGCTTGAGTCCAGTGGCCACTATTATGCACGCGTGGCGCAAGCTCATTAATAAGTAAGCGTTCACCAACTCGGAACAATTCCATGGCCATTACACCCACATAATCCAGCTCATCCATGACTTTTCCAAGCATAGATTCCGCTTCATTTTGTAGGCTGTACAAGCGCTCTAAAGGTGCCAAGGTGACGGTAAGAATACCATCTTGATGACGGTTGAGGGCCAAGGGGTAATAATGACACTCACCGGCTCGATTACGCACGCCAACAATCGATACTTCTTCATCAAAACTAATGGCTTGCTCAGCAATGACTTGGCCATGCCATCCGTTAGGAATCGCACTCTCTTGGCCTTCTACTAACCAATGCTGTCCGCGCCCGTCAAAACCACCAGTGCGCTGTTTAAGCAACACTCGCTCACCATAACTGGCATGCAAACTAGCAGCAGTATGCTGATTTTCAACCAACGTCCAAGGTGCCGTGGCAAGCGCCAAGCGGTCAAGCAACTGTTTTTGAGTGACTCGATCTGCAACTAAACCAAATACATTTTGATTGACAAAATTAGGGTGGGCAGCCAACTGATCTGTCGCTTTGGTCGATGGCCATTGTTCACGCTCTGCAGTAATGACATCGTCATCTTCTAACGGCAGGTTTGCATCCAACTCGATATCCACTGCACGTAGGTCTACTCCCAACGGCTGGGCAGCATGTTTAAGCATGGCGCCTAATTGGCCTGCTCCTAATACCCACACACGTTTACTAACTGGCTTCATATGTTTTAATTAACCTTCCCTAGGATCAGGGTTATCTAATATAGTTTGTGTTTGTTGCGTACGAAAATCTTCAATACGTTGAGCCAGTTTGGGGTCTTGGTTGGCCAAAATTTGGCTAGCAAGCAGGCCTGCATTAAAAGCACCTGCGCCACCTATAGCCATACTACCTACCGCCACACCGCGAGGCATTTGCACGATAGAGTACAAACTATCTACTCCACTTAACGCTTTACTTTGTACCGGCACACCCAACACAGGCAGCCGTGTCTTTGAAGCCACCATACCCGGCAAGTGCGCGGCGCCACCAGCACCTGCAATAATCACCTGAATGCCTCTAGCGGCTGCCTTTGCAGAAAAATCCATGAGTTTGTCTGGCGTACGATGAGCAGAAACCACTTCTACTTCGTAACTTACACCCAAACGGTCCATAATTTGCGTGGCTTCTTGCATACATGGCCAGTCGCTCTTAGACCCCATGATAACGGCTACTTGTGCGCCCATTAGTTATCCTCCAAAAATGAAGCACCAACTTTACCACAAGGCCTCATTAGGCTAAAGAATGGAAAGTAAAACTGGCTTATTTCTAGCAAAATTTGTTAAATTGAACCATGAATAACACTTTAAACCACCACCAAAAGCGAATCCTTGCAAGTAAGCACTGGATATTTGACATGGATGGCACCTTAACCATAGGTGTTCACGACTTTGATATGATGAGAAGTGAGCTTGGCTTGGCACCAAACCAAGACATTTTAAAAACGGTGCAAGCCATGAGCCCCGAGCAAGCGGCGCCCATGTGGGCCAAAATAGATGCCTTAGAGTATCACTTTGCTAGTCTGGCTAAACCGATGCCTGGGGCATTTGAATTACTAGAGCGGTTGCATGATAAAGGCGTCAACTTAGGTGTTTTAACCCGCAATGTGATGCCTGCCACTTTACATACGCTTCAAGTGTGCAATTTAGATCAGTTCTTTGCACCAGAGAACATTCTTGATCGAGCATCTTGTGAACCAAAACCTGAGCCTGACGGTATCCTGTTGTTGCTTGAGCAATGGGGAGCTAAAGCTAGCGAGAGCGTTATGGTGGGGGATTATGTATTCGACTTAGCAGCAGGCCGGGCTGCCCAAGTAGCCACTGTGCATATTGATACATCCGCACAATATTCATGGCCTAAAATGAGCGACTGGTGCATTGACCACTTAGACCAACTTATAGCAACAAATTAACCCGCCGGTGATAAAGCTTCAGAGGTTTTACGTGTATGGGAGGGTGTGACTTCAAAATATTGCCGATAACATTTACTAAAGTGAGGGTAGGAAACAAAACCGCAAGCCAGTGAAATATCACTCATACTAAGAGAGGTTTGAGTCAATAGTTGGTGACAGCGTTTGAGCCTCAGTTCCAGATAAAAGCGCGTGGGTGTACTAGCCAGATAACGCTGGAATTGACGCTCAATTTGACGCCTTGTAATACCCACTAAAGAGGCCATCTCTTGAGCTGATAGCACTTCTTCCATGTTGTTTTCCATCAAGGCGATCACATCCTTTAGGGTTTCCGGCAGTTTTGCATCGATCTGTTCACTTAAAAATGCAGACTCACCTGTATCATTGATCCGATCACAAGTCAGAATGTCGCAAATACCCCTGACAAAAGGTTTGCCTCGATGCACAAGCATTAGCTCCAACATCATATCCAAGGCACTATTACCACCGGCACAACTAAAACAGTGTTCGCCTATGATATACGCTTTGTCTTTAAGGCTTACGCTGGTATAGCGCTCCCTAAAGCTGGCTTTATTTTCTCGGTGCACTACGCCAGATCTGCCATCCATAACACCTGCTTGAGCCAGGGCAAATAAACCATTCCACAAAGACCCTAATGTCTTTTTACGCACATCAGACAAACGCAAAAAATTAATGAGTGGCAAGGGAGCTTGTAACTCTACCCGCAACCCACCGCAGATGACCAACGCGTCAATATGATTAAGCTTGAGTTGCGCAAGGCTTTGGTCTGCCATCGCGGCAAACCCTAAGTCACTGCAAACAGGCCCGCCATCTAAACTCACCAAGCGAAAAGTGTAGAGTTCTTTTTCACTAAGTAGATTAGCTGTTCGTAAGGCATCAAGTGCAGAGGTCAGTGCCATCATGGAGAAGTTTTCTTGTAAGAAAAAGCAGAAGTTACGCAGTTCACCTTGTTGTTTATTGATAACAGGAGAATGCGCTGCTTCTAGCGGGTATAGCTGAGCATTAAGGTGGGTGTGTGAGAACTGCGTGTGTGGATCTTGTGTCATAGGTAGATTATACCACTGCCCTTTTGCTGCTTCCAAGCCAATGCTGTGCACATCTGTTGACCTAGGCTAGGTCATCTCAAGTGACTTATCAGTTTTGCTGCTTAGTCATGCTATTCATGCCAGAATAGCCTCATTAGCTTCGTTATCCAATATTTGAGTGTTGATTATGAATTTTACTGGTACCAAAAAATACGTCGCCACCAAAGACTTACAAATGGCTGTTAACGCCGCAGTCACCTTACAGCGCCCTTTATTAATTAAAGGCGAGCCTGGCACTGGCAAAACGTTACTTGCAGAAGAAGTGGCGCAAGCCCTCGGTATGCCTTTAATGCAGTGGCATGTGAAGTCAACAACCAAAGCACAACAAGGGCTATACGAATACGATGCCGTATCGCGCCTACGAGACTCACAGCTTGGCAATGAGCAAGTAAATGATGTGGGCAATTACATTAAGAAAGGCAAACTATGGCAAGCCTTTGATGCGGATGAACGCGTGGTACTACTGATTGATGAAATAGACAAAGCGGACATAGAGTTCCCTAACGACCTCTTGGTAGAGCTGGATAAAATGGAGTTTCATGTTTATGAAACTGGAGAGCGGGTTCAGGCTAGGCACCGGCCCGTAGTCATTATTACCAGCAACAACGAAAAAGAGCTGCCCGATGCGTTTTTGCGGCGCTGTTTTTTCCATTATATTAATTTTCCTGATAAAAAAACCATGAAAGCCATTGTGGATGTGCATTATCCAGATATTAATCAAGCCCTTGTCGCAGAAGCGATGCAAATGTTTTTTGATGTACGCAACATCCCTGGCCTTAAAAAGAAACCCTCCACCTCCGAGCTTATTGATTGGCTAAAGCTACTTATGGCCGACGAGATCCCTGAAGATTTATTAGCCAACCGTGATCCAACCAAGGCCATACCACCGCTTTATGGTGCGCTACTAAAAAATGAACAAGATGTGCAATTACTAGAACGTCTGGCATTTATGGACCGCAGAGAACAACGTTAGTTATTATGCTAGTTAACTTTTTTTACACGTTAAGGCGTGCTCAAATTCCTGTTTCCATCAAAGAATATTTGGTGTTACTCGAAGCGTTGCAACATCATCTTGCGTTTGCAGACATGGATGATTTTTATCACCTTGCGCGCATCTGCCTAGTGAAAGACGAAGCCAACTTCGATAAGTTTGATCGCGTTTTTGGAGCCTATTTTAAGCAGCTAGAAAGCTTAGAGGATGTGCTAAGCGCCCTCATTCCAGAACAATGGTTGCGCGCAGAGTTTATGAAACAGCTAAGCGATGAAGACAAGGCTAAAGTGAAGTCTTTAGGTGGGTTGGAAAAGCTCTTAGATACTTTTAAAGAACGGCTTAAAGAGCAACAAAAGCGCCATCAAGGCGGCAGCAAATGGATCGGCACCGGAGGCACTTCGCCATTTGGTCACAGTGGTTACCATCCTGAAGGTATACGCGTGGGCGGTGAAAGTCGCAATAACAGCGCTGCAAAAGTATGGGAAAAACGCCAATTTAAAGACCTTGATGACAGCGTGGTGTTAGGCACTCGCAACATTAAAGTGGCCCTTAGAAAATTGCGCCAATTTGCCCGCACAGGCGCTGCAGATGAGTTAGATCTAGATCACACTATTAGCGCTACTGCTAAGAATGCTGGCATGCTAGACCTTAAGCTGGTGCCAGAAAGGCACAACGCTGTAAAAGTGTTGCTTATGCTTGATGTGGGTGGCTCAATGGACCCTTATGTGACAGTATGCGAAGAATTATTTGCCGCTTGTCGCTCTGAGTTTAAACATTTGGAGCATTTTTACTTTCATAACTTTGTGTATGAAAGCCTTTGGCGAAATAATATGCGCAGGCATGACGAACGCACCAGCGTGTATGACATTATTCATACCTATGGACGCGATTATAAGGTCATTTTTGTGGGCGACGCTTCCATGTCACCTTATGAAATAAATAGCCCATATGGCAGTGTGGAGCATATGAATGCAGAACCTGGCCACGTTTGGATGCAAAGACTCACCACTCACTTTGACACAGTGGCATGGCTTAACCCTGTGACACAAGACCATTGGCATTATACCCAGTCTGTGGGCATGACCCAGCAGCTTATGGACCAAAGAATGTACCCCATGAGTTTAAGTGGGCTAAGTGATGCCATCAAGGCCTTAGCAAAATGACCCAACTTGACTGCCATAATCCGATGGTGTGTACTTGTTTTAATGTGCATCAAGATAGCGTCAACCAGGCCATTGAAAAAGGCCATGATGACTTTCGTAAATTACGTGTCGCTCTTGGTGTGGCCGGGGATTGTGGCAATTGTCATCGGCCTATTAATGCCTTACTTAAAGCCCATCGCCGCGCCCACGCACCCGTAAAAGAGACGCCTTTTAGGCGTAGATTCCCCATGCCATGGAAACACATGAGCCTGGCAAAAATTGAGCAGGAATACTCTCCTAGCTCATGTGTAGAAGACATTATGGTGTATATCAATGATTACATCAGCCACTCAAAGGTGGCGCAAGATACGCTCCATTATCAGGCCAATCTGAGTTATGGCGATGGCCACACGTCCAAAGGCGAAAAGCTAGATTACTTTGCAGCCAAAACGGATGGCCCCTTGGTGGTTTATATTCACGGCGGTTATTGGCAGCAGCTTAGTAAAGATGACTCCTGTTTCATGGCGCCAGGATTACACCAACAAGGCATCCATTTGGCTGTGATTAACTACACGCTCGCGCCAAAAGCGACCATTAACCAAATGATCGCGCAATGTTGCTTTGCTGTGGCTTGGCTAATAAATAATAGTGAAAAACTGGGTTTTGATTCCAACCAGATTATTATTGCAGGCAGCTCGGCAGGTGCACACTTATGTGCCTCAGTATTACAAGCCGCCCAACAACATTTGCACAGCCTTAGCCCCCAGTCTATTAGTGGTGCAGTTCTTATCAGTGGTGTTTATGATCTGCGTCCATTGTTAGGCACATACATCAACCAGCCACTCCACCTCACTACACAAAGCGCCACAGACCTAAGTCCAGGGCTGTTTAGCAATAAAGGTTTGCCGCCTTGCATGATTGCTTATGGTAGCAACGAAACCCAAGAGTTTAAGCGTCAAAGCCAAGAGTACCATCAACAACTACTCAGTGACGGGGTGGCCAGCCAGTGTTTTGAAGTAGATGATAAAAACCACTTTGACATCGTATTTGACTTGGCAATAAAAGATGCAGGCATTAACCAAAAGCTAAACCAATTAATCACTGGATCAACTTTCAGCTAAAGCACCAGCAATGTTTGAGTTTTAGACTAAGCTTTAGTCATGATAAAAAACAACTTCACCTCCATCGTCTCAATCGCCGTTGTATCACTATGGCTTAGTGCCTGTAGTGTGAGCCCAAAGGTTGATCCTCAACAACAGCAATTAGCGGCAGACATATATGCCCAGTTGGCCCTTGGATACATGGCCAGTGGGCAGCTAACCTTGGCACAGCAACGATTACAAATGGCCCAAGCGTTAAAGCCCAATGGCGTTCTCACCCTTAAAGCTGCAAAAAAATGGCAGCAGCTTCAGCTCACTAAGCCATAGCCAATAATCAATAACCCATAACCCATAAAGGTAATCTAGCTAAAATGCTGCTTTCATCGCTTGGCTTGGTTATACTTGGTGTAGATTGGTTAAATTGACGTGTTAAAAGGATCTTGGGCAATGTTAAAACAAATGATTAAAGCGGCAAGCTTAGTGTTAGGGCTGCTATTGATAACGGCTTGCAGCCTGCCTGCTACCACTATACCTACAACAGATGGCAATACTTTAGCAGGCAATAGCCCAGCAGTAACAAACTCATACGCAGACATTCCTATCTCTGCCAACGATGAGCTAGAAGTAGACAAATCTTTGTTACTAAACACAGGTGAGCAATGGATTGGGCGCGCGGTACTCAAATCTAAATTAGATCCAGTGCAGGCATTTGAATATTATTTAAAAAATATGCCTAACCAAGGCTGGTTAAACATTACCTCTGTACAATCTGACGTATCCGTACTGACTTATGAAAAAGGTGGCCGTGTAGCGACTATTCAGATAAAGCGTGGCACTCTTCGAGGCAGCCAAATTTCAGTGACCGTCTCACCAAGAGACGCTCTGTCTCAATAAAATAGAGCCCACATTGTGCAATATAACTTAGCCTGCTTAAGCAGGCTGCGTATGTACTTTACTCACAGCATTAAGCCAACCATCATACAGCTGGTTTCTTTTGGACTTCTCCATAAGCGCCTCAAAGCTTCTTTCACACTGCCACATTTGGCTAATCTCGTCTAATGATGCATACACATTAGCTTGTAAGCCTGCCAAATAAGCAACGCCTAAGGCACTGCTTTCTACACATACAGGACGATCAACTCTAGCATCTAACATGTTGGCTAAATGGGTTAAAAACCAGTCATTCACCACCATGCCACCATCTACCCTTAAAGTTTCAAGCAATACGCCATCCTTTTTCATGGCTTGTTGTAGATCTTTGGTTTGATAACACACAGACTGAACACCGGCGCTGACAATCTCTTCAATGCCAGTGTCACGAGTTAGACCAGAGATGGCCCCTCGTGCCTGAGGGTCCCAATAGGGCGCCCCAAGGCCAGTAAATGCCGGCACCATATACACACCGTGATCTATCGCTATTGAGCCTGCTAGCTGCTCAACCTCGCTTGCGCTGCCAATGAGTTTTAAGCCATCCTTTAGCCACGAAATAGCTGCACCTGCTACAAAAATACTCCCTTCCAAGGCATACACTGGCTTACCATTAAGTCGGTAGGCCACAGTAGTGAGTAAGCGGCTGCTGGATTTAAGCGGCTTGTCACCGGTATTTAGCATTAAAAAGCAGCCCGTACCATAAGTGCTTTTCGCCATGCCTGCAGTAAAACACGCTTGGCCAAATAGGGCCGCATGTTGATCCCCTGCTACCGCATAAATAGGCAACGAGTGCCCAAGAATATCTGCTTCAATAAGACCATAGTGATCCGCAGTGTCTTTAACTTCTGGCAACATCGCTTTGGGGATATTAAATAATCCTAGTAAGTCTTCATCCCACATTTGAGTATGAATATTAAACATTAGCGTGCGGCTAGCATTGGTGGCATCTGTAGCATGAATGCGACCCCCACTTAAATGCCACATAAGGTAGCTATCCACAGTGCCAAACAATAGCTCACCCTGTTGGGCCAGCTCACGAGAGCCTTCTACGTGATCTAGTATCCAGCTCACTTTGGAAGCCGAAAAATAGGGATCTAACAATAAACCTGTTTTAGCGTTAACCATCGGTTCATGGCCATCTTGCTTAAGAGCATCGCATGCTTTAGCCGTGCGCCTATCTTGCCAGACAATGGCTGGATAGATGGTTTGGCCTGTGTTTTTGTCCCACACCAAAGTGGTTTCACGCTGATTAGTAATGCCAATGCCAGCAATCTGAGAAGCCTTTAACCCACTGTTTTCAAGGGCTTTACGACACACTTTAACAACCGTATCTAACAGGTCTTGAGGGTGATGTTCTACCCAGCCATTTTGTGGGTAATGCTGTTCAAATTCATTTTGGGCGCTGCTGGCGATAGTGCCATCTTTGGCAAAGATGATACAGCGTGAGCTGGTGGTGCCTTGATCTATAGTGAGAAGGTAATTGTTGTCAGTCATTATTTATCCTCAGGTGTAGTAAGGTTAAAAATACCCAGCTCGTCCCACATGTCATCTACGCGTTGCTTTACAGACTCATCCATAGTGATGGTAGTGCCCCATTCACGTGTGGTTTCACCTTCCCATTTATTGGTGGCATCCATACCCATTTTAGAGCCCAAACCAGACACGGGGGATGCAAAGTCTAGATAATCAATGGGAGTATTTTCAACTAGCATCGTGTCTCGTGCTGGATCCATGCGTGTGGTCATGGCCCAAATCACGTCTTTCCAGTCACGGGCGTTGATATCATCATCAGTGACAATAACAAACTTGGTGTACATAAATTGCCGTAAAAACGACCACACACCCATCATTACTCTCTTGGCGTGGCCTGGGTATTGCTTCTTTATGGTGACTATCGCCATACGATAAGAACACCCTTCTGGAGGCAGGTAGAAGTCTGTAATTTCTGGAAATTGTTTTTGCAACAAAGGAATAAACACTTCGTTTAGCGCCACACCTAATATAGCCGGCTCATCTGGTGGACGACCAGTGAAGGTACTATGGTAAATAGGGTCTTGGCGATGAGTGATACGCGTTACCGTGAATACTGGGAAACGGTCTACTTCATTGTAATACCCTGTGTGATCACCAAAGGGGCCTTCATCTGCCATGTCATCTGGCGCAATGTGGCCTTCTAATATGTATTCGGCACTGGCAGGCACTTGCAGGTCACTGGTCATACAGGTGGCTACTTCTGTTTTACTGCCCCGTAAAAGCCCTGCAAAAGCATATTCACTTAAACTATCAGGCACCGGTGTAACAGCGCCTAATATGGTGGCTGGGTCTGCACCTAAGGCCACGGCCACTGGAAAGTTTTCACCAGGGTGGGCAATTTGCCAATCGCGAAGATCCAACGCACCGCCACGATGAGACAACCAGCGCATGATCAAGCGGTTTTTACCAATCACCTGTTGGCGATATATGCCTAGGTTTTGGCGCTTTTTATTGGGCCCACGAGTAATCACTAAAGGCCATGTCACCAGAGGGCCGGCATCACCTGGCCAACAGGTTTGAATGGGTAGTTTGCTAAGATCTACCTCATCATCTGTGATGACATATTGCTGGCATGGTGGTTTTTTAATGAGCTTAGGGGCCATGTTGAGCACTTGTTTATACAGTGGCAACTTGTCTAAAGCGTCCTTGAAGCCTTTAGGGGGCTCTGGTTCTTTTAACGTGGCCAGTAAATGGCCTATATCGCGCAGACTTTCTACACTTTCAGCGCCCATACCAAGAGCCACGCGTTTGGGCGTACCAAACAAATTGGCTAATACGGGAGTGTCAAAACCTTTGGGGTTTTCAAATAATAAGGCGGGGCCTTCTGCACGCAGAGTGCGATCACAGATTTCAGTCATTTCAAGGTGTGGATCCACCTCTGCTGCAATGCGCTTTAGCTCGCCTTGGGCTTCAAGACTTGCGATGAAATCGCGTAGGTCTTTATATTTCATGGTCATAGCCTACGCATTCTCCACTGTATTAGATGACTACATTAGGTAGCCACCTTTTTTCATAACACTAATTAATAAATTATTTACGCTTCATGGACATGAAGAACTCTTCGTTGGTTTTAGCACCTTTAAGCTTGTCCAACAAAAACTCAGTCGCTTGGCCATCTTCCATCGGATCAAGCAATTTACGTAAAATCCACATACGCTGCAGCTCTTCATCACGCGTTAATAGCTCTTCACGACGAGTGGAAGACTTGCGGATATTGATCGCAGGAAATACACGACGCTCGGCAATTTTACGATCCAAGTGCACTTCTGAATTACCTGTACCCTTAAATTCTTCAAAGATCACTTCATCCATCTTCGAACCAGTGTCTGTAAGGGCTGTGGCTATAATAGTAAGGCTACCGCCTTCTTCAATGTTACGTGCCGCACCAAAGAAACGCTTAGGGCGCTCTAATGCGTGCGCGTCAACACCACCGGTTAATACCTTACCAGAAGAAGGGATTACGGTATTGTAGGCACGAGCCAAACGGGTGATTGAATCCAACAGGATGACCACGTCTTTTTTGTGTTCTACCAAACGCTTGGCTTTTTCAACAACCATTTCAGCCACTTGAACGTGACGTGAAGGTGGCTCGTCAAATGTACTGGCAACTACTTCGCCGCGCACAGAGCGCTTCATGTCGGTCACTTCTTCAGGACGCTCATCAATGAGCAATACAATCAAGTGACAATCTGGGTTATTACGGGTGATTGAGTGCGCAATGTTTTGCAGCATCAAGGTTTTACCAGCCTTAGGCGGCGACACGATCAAGGCACGCTGGCCTTTGCCCATGGGCGCTGTTAAGTCGATAATACGGGCGGTTAAATCTTCACTAGAGCCATTACCAAGCTCCATGTTTAAACGCTGCGTAGGGAACAAAGGCGTTAGATTTTCAAACAACACCTTATGTTTTGCTTGTTCTGGTGGGCCGTAGTTAATGCTGTTCACTTTAAGCAAGGCAAAATAGCGTTCGCCATCTTTAGGCGGACGGATCTTACCGTCTATGCTGTCGCCTGTGCGCAGGCTAAAGCGGCGTATTTGACTTGGCGACACATAAATATCGTCTGGCCCGGCTAAATAAGAAGCGTCTGCTGAGCGCAAGAAGCCAAAGCCATCTTGCAATATTTCTAGCACACCTTGGCCAAAAATATCTTCGCCACTTTTGGCATGACGTTTAAGAATGCTAAAGATACATTCTTGTTTACGAGACCTAGCTACGTTATCGAGACCCATGCCTTGGGCAATTTCGACAAGTTCAGGCATTGTTTTAGTTTTTAATTGAGTTAGATTCATAAGTAATAAGCGAAGGGGCGTCAGTGCGCGATATCGAGGAAAATAAAATTAGTGGAGTAGTAAGGCTAAGTTAGCCGGTTCAAATACAGCTGATTGAGACAGAATGTCTGGCTGGATTGCATACAGTCTGTATTAAGCGGCTCCAAGTGTCAACTTTAAAATACGCTGGCTAAGCGATAATGCTCTATCGCAGCCTCAACATGCCCTATTTTGTACTGCAAACGAGCCATTTCCGCATGGGCCTCTTTGCTAGCTTGCATACTAATACTGGCTTGCAGATAGTCTTGGGCTTTACCCCAAAGCTCTAGGCCACTGCATAAGCGGCCTAATGTAAGCTGTAAGGCGGCACTGTCTTGAGCATGAGCTTGCCAAGCTTCTGCTTGTTTTAAACTTTTAGACAAGTCGGCTAAAGGCAGGTGTGCATATTCAAGCACTAGCTCGTCTGACCACTGCTGCTTGAGGGTATGTTCCATAAATGTTTGTGTTTTAGTGGCACTATCACCTTCAATACGTGCCATGGCTTTAGCGTAACTGATAATACTTGGGGTATGATTAGTCACGCTTTTAGGGGCTTGTTGCCACAGGGCTTGCAGCTGATCTAAGCTGCTTTTTGCGGCACTGCCCTGTTGTCTACTGCGCATACTAAAAGCACGTCCGTAGGCTAATTGCTGCTGCTGGGCTAGCTGCTCTTGGCTGAGCTGATTACAACGGCCCACCACCTTCAATAAACTAATCAATTCAGGCCACATTTGTTGGCGTTGTAATAAGTCTAGCAGTAGCTGATTGGCTTCTGCGTGTTTAGGGCTAAGTTTATGCAGGCTTTGCAGTGCGCCAAGCGCTCCTTCATGGTCGCCTTGGTATAAACATATTTCTGCAAGCTTTAGATAAACAAGCTGCTGAGCATCTGGAAACTTGCTCACCAGTTGATTTAGCACAGTACGCGCTTGTTCCATCTTGCCTTGCCTGCCTAGGGCTTGGGCTAGTGCTGGCAACACCACAAAGGGCTGGTCTGTGGTGGCCGATATTTCACCAAGCTTCTTTTGTGCGCGTAAGTTTTGACCATCAGCCAAAGCCAATAAGCCTAGGCGTATTTGTGCTTGCATGCGTTTGGTACGGCTAATCTGTTGCCAGTTGCCGATGACTTTAAATGGCAAATTGAGCGAAGTGATAAATCGCAAACTAAAGGAGATCGCAACATATAGCAGCACGATAGCTGCCATGAGTATCCAAATGCTCATTTCCAAGCTGGTGTCGCCCCAAGCCAGTAACACATAGCCTGGATCAATATTAGCCAAAGCACCTAAAACCGCACCTGCAATTAACACCGAGAGTATCACTAAGATTAAAAAGCGCATGGGTTATTCTCCCGCCAATGGCTGCGCTTGGGTGTCGTGCAAGGTAGCAATGAAGCCTTGCAACGCCACCAAAGAGCCACTGATATTGGGCATGTTAACCAACACTTTCACTTTGCCTAGCTCATCAATGCTTTCATTCATAGCCATAGCCACCTCATCACTTGGGCGGTAATACTTTGCCAAAAGCTGCTGTACCCCTTTTAAGGATTGGTCATAAATACCTTGTTGGCGGCGCAAAAGGGCCACCTGCGTTTGACTTAATGCCATTTCAATACGCATGCGCACGATAAGCTGCGCCGCTGGTGTGAGTAACTGCTGGTCTTCTTGTGTGCGTGTTTGCACTTTAACCAGCTGTTTTAGCTCTGACAAAATGCTAACACTTGCACTTTTTGTGCCCAGCCATAAAGACTCACTCCAGCTAATATCCTGCGCTTTAGAAACTGATATCGCGTGATCTGGCGTGATCTGCGCAGCTTCAACGGCCGCCACTGATTCACTTCTAGGGGGTATGAAGGTCAGCTTAGAAGCCAATGAAGATAATGCAGCAAGTTGGGCATAGACCCCTTCCACATCCACACTTGGCACTGCAGTAAGAGCGGCTAAATCTAGAGCGATAGCACGCCGAATACCGTAGGTGCCTACTTGCTCACTGTCTCGTATGATGATGTCAGCAGCGCTCAGTAAGGCAATGGCAGACCCGCTGGCTTGCTCCATAGCTAGCCTTTGATTGGCTAAGCGCAACAAGTATTCTGCTTCTGCTAGCTGCCACTTGGGCAAGGCTTGGCCCTGATCTAGCTGCGCTTTAGCCATGGCCTCTAAGGCCACCACAAGGGCATCATCCATGGCTTTCTGGTTATTTTTTATATCAGTTTGTTCAGCTTTGATCTGACTAAGGGCGCCCGTGTTTGCAAGTGTGGCATTATCTAGCTTTTGCGCCAAAGATTGCTGCTGCTGTTGCCAATGTTCTAGGGCTTTAGATTGGCCACTTTGACCTGAGGTAAGCTGTGCAGTGAAAGCCTGAGTTTGCCACTGCAAGTAGCCCAAGCCTGCTACTCCTGCCGCTAATATCAGCACAAACAGCCACAACAGGCCAAGCTTTGCTTGGTGTGCAGACTTTGTTTTTGATGCCGTAGCGCGATCTGCTGGTTTGGAAACCTTAGCTGTTTTGGTGGTGGAGGAGGTAAGATTTGCGCCTTTTTCTGGCGTTTTGCTTTTGGCGTTATTCTGATCTTGTGTCACTGCGTAAGCATCCTTTATTGTGCGGCCATAAAGGCCTGCTTTCACTGCATCTTACCACTAGTTTTAGCATTTATATTAACAACGGGGTAAGGCGCTTATGTTGGTACCGATAACTACATAGATTTTAACAAAGTATCGCACATAGATTGGTTACTGGCACTACTGCTAGTGAGTATTACCCTATAGCCTAATGCATTGGCCTGATCTGCTACCCGCACACTGGGCAACACCAACACGGTGCGGTGTTTGTCACACCATGGCTTGCCTCCCAATAAGGCGTCAAAGTTTTCTAAGGTTTCACCGCTTTGTAAAATAACCGCTTGGGGCGCGAATTTATCCACTTCCAAAAGCTGCAACGCACTTGGTTGGGGCATTTTACGCTGGTAGCACTGGGCATAATCGACCTTTGCACCTGCGGCAGTTAATGCATCTGATAATGTTTCCCTACCACCATGGCCACGCACGATAAGCACTTTGTCATACATTCTAATTTGGGGTAATAAATCAGCCAGCAACGCTTCACTGGTGTCTCCAGTTGTAGGCCTAGCCGCTTCAATGCCAGAGGCCACCAGTAACGCCTGGGTAGACTCTCCCATGCCCCACCAATTTACGCCCACAGGCCATTGGGGCCAATAGTCTTGTACTAAATCTAGCCAATGTTGTGCGGCATTGGTGCTGATCACAATCACATGGTCAAAGGTAGAAAGCGCCATGGCCAAGCGTTTACTTTGCAAACCATCTTCACTTTCACAGGGCACAGGCTTAATGGCCAAACAAGGCAAGTGCTGCACTTCAAAACCATGGTGCTGTAGCAGCTCTACCATGGCTTTAGCTTGTGCAAAAGGACGTGTAACTAGCACTTTCATAGCGGTCACAGCGCCTTACTGATCGGCGTAAATGGCCTGCAAAATTTCACCAGCACCTTGGGCCAATAGATCTTCTGCAGCTTGTATGCCCAGTTGTTGCGCTTGTGCGCGAGGGCCTCTAATTTGTGTGGTGAGCACCCGACTGCCGTCTACCTCACCTACCAAACCACGCAGCCACAATTGATCCCCTTCTAGCTGAGCAAAGCACGCGATAGGCACTTGGCAGCCGCCGTCTAAATGTTTATTTAATGCTCGCTCTGCGATCACCCGGTCGGCGGTGTCAACGTGATGCAAAGGTGCAAGCAAAGCCATGGTTTGTGCGTCATCCACACGACACTCCACACCTACTGCACCCTGACCACCAGCAGGCAAACACTGCTCATCGCTTAAGCGTGAGCGAATGCGGTCGTGAAACTCAAGGCGCATAAGGCCAGCACTGGCTAGTATAATGGCATCATATTGACCCGCATCTAGCTTTGCTAAGCGGGTGTTCACATTGCCACGCAAATCTAGCAATTGTAAATCAGGCCTTAGGGCTTTTACTTGTAATTGGCGACGCAAACTAGAGGTGCCTACCTTGGCGCCTTCGGGCAAATCGTCTAAACAGGCGTAGTGATTACTTACAAACGCATCGCTAGAATCTTCACGTTCACAGATGATAGACAAGCCTAGCCCTTCTGGGAAATCCATCGGCACATCTTTCATAGAGTGCACAGCGATGTCTGCACGGCCTTCCAACATGGCATGTTCTAGCTCTTTAACAAATAAGCCTTTACCACCTACTTTGGCCAAAGGCACATCTAAAATTTTGTCACCTTTAGTTTTCATTCCCAAAATCTCAACCACAATACCAGGATGATGACGCTCTAATTCTGCTTTAATAAAATAAGCCTGCCAAAGGGCAAGCTGGCTTTCACGAGTGGCGATGCGAATGGTTGTCATAGGTAAAAAATCGTTAAATGTTAGAAGATAACCTAGTGTACCAAATTGCTCTGCTTTTTGTGTGAGATAGTGCGCAAGATAGCATGTAATATACACGGCATCATCATGCTGATTTATTGCTCAGTAATAGGTAAAATGATCATTAAGCAGCCCCATATCTACTAAGACTTTATTTATGTATTCTGATTTAACCCCTGATATTGAAAACCCACGCCGTATTCGCAGCTTTGTAAAACGTGCCGGACGTATGACGCCCTCGCAAGAACACGCCTTAGAGCACTATTGGCCACGGTATGGTTTAACCTTAGATAAAGGGCCGCTAGACTTTGCTGAGATCTTTGGTAACGACCACCCAGTGATTATGGAAATTGGTTTTGGCATGGGCGACTCGCTTTCCACCATGGCCGCCACCATGCCAGAAAACAACTATATTGGCATAGAAGTACATCGCCCGGGGGTGGGCCGACTACTGAATAACCTAGCCACCCAAGAGCTAAGTAATGTGCGGGTGTTTTGTGATGACGCCATAGAAGTGATGGAGCAGTGCATTAAAGATGGAAGTTTAAGCGGTGTGCAGCTATTTTTTCCAGACCCATGGCACAAAAAGAAACACAACAAGCGCCGCATAGTGCAGCCAGACTTTGCTCAAGATATTCGTAAAAAGCTTGGCGAAGGTGGTGTATTCCACATGGCCACAGATTGGCAGCCCTACGCAGAACACATGATGGAAGTGATGGAGCCTGCCCCAGGCTATAGCAACCAAGCGGGGCCAGAGCAATATTCACCCCAGCCAGACTTTCGCCCTAGCACCAAGTTTCAACGCCGTGGTGAGGGCAAAGGCCATGGGGTGTGGGATTTAATGTATCAAAAAAATTAAGGTGTCAAAAAGGCGCCTAATACCTATTTGTTAAAGCGTTTTAGCCATTGCACAGACCGCAGCTTATCTCGCTGCTCATAAATGGCTAGGGCGTCGGCTGGGCTTAGTGAGAAGTCATCCTCATGGCCCTGGCTTAAAGCACTAAGCCTCATGGTGTACCACGCCGTTACACCGCCTTCAGGTGTGGATTCAAAGCTAGGGAAACTAGGATCACTGACCTCTTTGGCTAGCCATAGATTGGCCACATTTGGCTCCACCACTAAAGCCCTAGCCAAACCTACTAGATCCACATGGCCACTTGCCAAGGCATCCACTGCTTGCTGGTGAGACTTAAAACCACCTGTGAGCATCAGTGGAATCTTCGTTGCCCCGCGTGCTTGCTCAGCAAAATCAAGAAAATAAGGCCCCTTCGCCGCCCCTTCAGAGCTAGACTTAGTGCCCGGAAAATAGGTGCCTCCGCTTATTTCGATCAAATCTATTGAAGTGCCATCAAGTATGCGGACAAATTCTAAGGCATCCTTTGGTGTTAAGCCGCCTTCTATCATGTCTGATGAATTGATCTTGATGCCGATCGGGAATCTTGGCCCTACGGCTTTACGCACTTTTTTAATGGTTTCTACAATAATACTAGCGCGTGCTTCAATAGACCCGCCATAGCTGTCTTGTCTAGAATTAAACAAGGGCGACAAAAACTGACTCAATAAAAACCCATGAGCCGCATGAATTTGCACACCACCAAAACCCACATTTTTGGCAAAAAGCGCTGTTTTTGCAAACATTGCAGGCAGCTGCTGCACCTCATTGACCAATAATGCCCGGCACTGTATGCCTGCCACATCTAATGCAGACGGGCCTACAGGCTGACTGATGGGCGGGTGAGAAAGCGCCCCAGCATGGCCCAACTGAGCCCATAAATGCGCGCCGTTAACCGTGGCTTTTTTCACTAAAGTTTGTAGTGCTTTTAGGTGTGAGGATTCATGAAATACCAAGTTGCCTGGCTTTTCTGGGTAGCGGGCATCACCTTGCACTTCGCCTACGATAGACAAGCCAACACCACCTTTTGCCCAGCGCTCATATAGCTTGGCTTGTGCCGGTGTAGAGTCACCTTTACCATTTGCCAAAGAGTCTGACATGGCAGACTTGGCCAACCTATTTTTTAATATCAGGCCACATGGAAGGTGTAGTGAGCTTTTCAGCAAGGTGGTATTAATCTTTTGTATTCCTTATCAATCAAATATCGGGGACTTCAACTGCTATTATATCGCCGAACCTCACCACCAACAATGCCTTTTCATACAGCGTGGCATCTAGCCCACGATACTGCGCTACAAGCTCGATTCCTTCTTCATATAGGGGTAACATGTAGGCTATAGCACTGGCCCATAAGCGCTCACCTATAAATAGCAAAAAATAGCAAAAAACCCATGACTCCAGCCATTGATCAGCTTAAAAAACTAGGCATAGCCTATAGCCTGCATGAATACACACATGACACTGGCGCAGCCTCTTATGGATTAGAAGCCGCCACCAAGCTAGGCGTGGATGCAGATATAGTGTTTAAAACTCTAGTCGTAGAAACCCATGCCAATACCCTAGCCGTAGCCTTGCTGCCCGTGGGCCATCAACTAAACTTGAAGCGTATGGCCAAAGCCATAGGTGCAAAAAAGGTAGCCATGGCAAATCCTACCGCAGTAAGCCGCAGCAGTGGCTATGTGCTAGGCGGCGTGAGCCCTTTGGGGCAAAAACGCCCATTGCTCACGGTGATAGATGAAAGCGCATTAAGCCATAACAGCATGTATGTAAGCGGCGGCCACCGCGGCCTAGAAATAGAGCTTGCCGCACAAGATTTGGCCACTGCCACCAATGCCACATTTGCTGGCCTTACCTAGATAACCCACCCTCACACCCACTACACCAAAACCCCCACTGCTATACAGCGCAAAGCTTATGCTGCTGCGGGAAACTCGCCCGAATTTTATTTATCGGCTTAGTGCCGCTTCTTAATTTGCATTATTACTATAAGTTACATATTATCTGAACAATATAGCCGTATCTGTGGCCATGGAAATGTTTATACATACAGCAAAGCTCGCATTTATTATTAGAGAGCGCAATCGGCTCTTTTTGTATGAAGAGTAATGTTGCTGAAAAATTAACTTTATTAATTTCAATTACTTAAAAGCTAATTGAGATGAGTGGAATAATTAACGGAGCGGCCCTCTAATTATTATGAGGCCAGTTGGCCTCATAAATCAGCTGTTATACCCTAGGAGAGTTATGTCACTTAAATCTAATTTCGAGCTGATGGCAGAGTATAACCAAGGGATGAATGAAAATATTTATCAAGCTGCTTCTAAGTTAAGTGAAACTGATTTGGCTAAAGACCAAGGTGCATTTTTTGGTTCAATTATTAACACCTTAAATCATATCCTTGTTGGTGATACTATTTGGCTGCAACGCTTTGCCAATCATCTAGAAGTCTTTTCAGTACTTGATTATGTTCGGGCATTAGAATCACCAAAATCACTTGATGCTATTCTGTATTCAGAAAGTGGTGTGTTAAAAGAAAAACGGGGAAAAATGGATGAAGTGATTAAACTTTTTACTAAAGAGCTTACTGAAAAGGCTATTTCTGAACCATTTTCCTATAAAAATACCAAAGGTCAGGCGTTCATTAAAAACTTTGGTCACGTATTGCAGCATTTTTTTAATCATCAAACACATCATCGTGGTCAGGTATCTACTTTGCTATATCAGCAAGGCATAGATATTGGTGTCACAGACTTATTGGTTAACGTACCAAATGTGAAGTAAGGTATAACAAATTGCTGCATCGGATTGCCAAAAGCGTCACTTCTTTTGCTAAAAGACTGCAAAAGAACCGCCACTTTCGTCAACACGCTGAGCAATGCGTTATACGTATTCTTAGAGGCCTCAATAATGCAAAAGATTGGAGTAGAGCAATTTTCTGAAGCTTACAAGTATGCAAAGCTTGTGCGCTCAAAAAGCGTATCATTAAAAGTTGCAGTATCTGATATTGAAAAGAATGCTGGAATGACTTCTAGTTCTGCTAGTGGGTATATTCGAGTTTTTTTGAGAATGATGGATGGACGTATTTATGAAAGGACGATAAACCATGAAGCAACAGACTATTATCTTACGAATATTTATCGTGACTTTGGTTCGTTGCACCTTCGTAATGCTTTAAGTGCTGTGGATCAGCATTTACAATACTACGAGAAGAAGAGTAAAAATTCTTCGAAACAACCCAAAGTTCACGTGATATATCTAAAGCATTTAGGAGCTTTAGATAAGCTAGGTAGTAATATTGATAATTACGAAAAGTTTGAACATGAGATAGCTAAATCACTTAAAGATGATAGTCAGATTAGGCGAGCTAGGCTACTTGAAGCTCAAGCTATACCAATAACCAAGCAAGTATCTGCTACTGTGTTTATAAGGAATCCAGATGTGGTAGCGGAGATCTTGTTGAGAGCTGCAGGAAGATGCGAGCGTTGCAAAAAAGAAGCGCCATTTGTTCGTGCTTCGAATCATACTCCTTATTTAGAGGTTCACCATACAATACCGCTTTCAGAGCATGGTGAAGATACAGTCCAAAATGCAGTTGCACTGTGTCCAAACTGCCATAGAGAACTACATTATGGTATTAGCACATAATAAGTACAAATGGGCTGTTAGGGCTCTAAAGGATGTTGCGAATTGGATGAGTCCGTAAAGCCAAAGAGGAGCCATTAATGGAAGAATTTATCCATGGGCCATTAGGCGCCGTTCTACCCTTTCAGCAATGCTGGCGTTAGTATTCGGTGCAATTGTTCTTTTGAGGAAGAAGGGTACGGCACAACATCGGGTATTGGGTGCGCATCACATTGAAACCATTGGTAGAGGTATAAATGTCAAATTTCAAATTAGTGCCGGAACTTTATTGTGAAGATATCGAGGTAACTAAAACATTTTATGTAGAAGTATTTGGCTTTGAAATAAAATATGAGCGAGTTGAAGACCAATTTGCCTACTTTACATTAGATGGCGTAGACATAATGGTGGAAGGCGTCCACGGTATCGGGCGTCGTTGGCTAACTGATACATTGCAAAAGCCATTTGGCAGAGGTGTAAATTTTCAATGGGATGTCTTTGAAATTGAGAGTCTATACGCAAGAGTGCTAGACACAGCACCCACTTCAATTTACCTAGAAATGGAAACTAAAGAATACCAATGCGCAGATGAAGTTGCTGTTCAAAAGCAATTTATAGTTAAGGACCCTGATGGATATTTGTTTAGATTCTGTTGTGATAATTCAGGCGCTGAACAGGGCTAGACCATCTATTTATATCTCACCCCAATATATTATATAATTTTCTGCTAATATATTTAAAAACAACGATCACTTACCTAATGCGGGCCACATTGCACATGAAAATATTATTGTCTTTGCTTTTGCTTCTCTTGTCCTACCCTACGCTTGCCTTGGATACACCCGTGACAGGGCAACAAATACTTGAGTCTGCCAATAAAACCATTACTGATATTACAGCTGAAGAAGTGGATCAACTGATCAAAAATCATCCTGACACCCTGCTTATCGATGTGCGAACCCAGTTTGAAATACAGCAGCTTGGCACCATAGGCCTATACCAAAATATAAATATCCCCAGAGGCTGGCTTGAGTTTCGTATCGCCGAAAATGCCCCGTCTTTTGATACGCCCATAGTGGTTTATTGCGGCACCAATGTGCGCAGCCCCGTGGCTGCAAAAACATTGATGGAGATGGGTTATACCAATGTAAGCAACTATAGTGGCGGTTATTTTGACTGGCAAGAAAAGGGCTTTGACCTATATAAAGGCACACTGGACAGCAGCTCACTGTTGTATCAACGCCCACAAAAAGTAATTGAGGATGTGTATTCTGCCATTGGCGCCCCACAGCCATCTACCTATGAAAACTCGGGCCACAATAATAATTTAAGCTTTATAGTGGCTGATGATGCCGTAGTGGTGTTTAACGGTGGTGGTAGTTATTTACTGGCTAAAGCCTTGCACGAAGAGATTAAGAAAGTAACCGACCTACCCGTTAAATACCTAGTATACGAAAATGCACAGGGCCATGCTGTGTTTGGTGGCAGTTATTGGAAAGAACAAGGGGTTGAGATTATTGCCCATGAAAACATGCCTGAAATTTTGGAACATTCCTCACCACAAATGATCCAGCGCACCAAAAATAACTTAAAGGATAAGTACTTTAAATCCCAGTTAGTGATGCCAGACATAACCTTCAAAGACCAATACGTAATCCCTGTGCAAGGTAAAAAGATTGTATTGATGCACTTTGGCAACGCTCATAGCCCGGATGACATTCAGTTGTGGATGCCCCAAGACCAGCTTTTGATCTCAGGAGATTTTGCGTTTAATGAGCGATTACTGCCTATTCTTGGGCACACTCATATTAGAGAATGGCTAGAAAACTGGGATAAATTGGTGGCATTAAACCCACAAATTATCATTCCAGGCCATGGAGGTGTGACTGATTTAGACACCGTCACTTATTACACCAAAGATTATTTAAGCTATATGCTTGAGCAAGTAGAGATGGTGTTAGAAGAAGACGGCGATTTAACAGACGCCTATAACATCGACCAATCGGCATTTATACAGTGGAAAACCTACAGGCAGCTTGCCCTAAGAAATGCAGCAACGATATTTAAGATGTTGGAGTTTGAATAGCCGTGTATACCACTTAGATCATTAGCGCCAGCCATTGCTAGGGCGCTAATGCTGCTAATTTGGGAAACTAGCCGGTAACGGTCACGTAGGTAGGGTCTAGGTCTACCACTTGTGCGCTCATGGCTGCACAAGTGATGCCGATATCAATCAAACTTTGCACTATCAAGTTGCTCAGCTGTTGTTTTTGTTCAGCAGTGCGCCCTGCCATGATGTGAGAGGTGGCGTGGATAAAGCGCTCCGAGCCTGTGCCTGCAATATGATGGTCGTAACCTGTGCAGCGCACTTTAATGTGCTCCGTTTGAAACAAACCAGATTTTACATGAGCATCAAACACACACCTTAAAAGCTGAGTGGGTGTCACACTGCCACTAAGTTGGTTAGAAAATTCGATGACACAATGTGGCATGTGCGCTCCTAAAGGTTATGTTTAGCGTTGTTGCCCTTAGTGATACTGTCCACTTTGGTCGTGCACAGCATCTACAAATACTTTGGCACTTTCTGGGTCTACAAACTGATGAATACCGTGGCCTAGGTTAAAGACATGGCCATCGTTTTTGCCAAAGTCTGCCAATATACGGCCTACTTCTGCCTGTATAGTCGGTGCATCAGCATATAGTACACATGGGTCCATGTTGCCTTGCAGTGCTACTTGGTCACCTACGCGATCTCGTGCTTCACTGGCTTCTATGGTCCAATCCAAACCTAGTGCGTCAGCTCCTGTTGCTGCCATTGCTTCCAACCACTGTCCACCATTTTTGGTGAACAAGATCACTGGCACTGGCCGGCCTTCAGATTCGCGAGTAAGGCCATTCACAATGCGCTGCATGTAATCTAGAGAAAATGCCTGGTAGCAAGGGCCACTTAAAATGCCACCCCATGTATCAAAGATTTGCACCGCTTGTGCGCCTGCTGCAATTTGGGCATTTAAATAACCAATCACCGAGTCTGCCAGCACGCTTAATACTTGGTGTAATAGCTCTGGGCTTTTATACATCATGCCTTTGATATGGCGAAAGTCTTTACTAGAGCCGCCTTCAATCATGTAGGTCGCTAGTGTCCATGGGCTACCCGAAAAGCCAATCAGTGGCACATCGCCCGATAAGGCGCCACGAATGGTGCTTACCGCATTCATCACGTAGCCCAAATCTGCATCCATGTTGGGCACTTTTAGTGCTGCAACATCAGCTTCTGTGCGTACTGGCTTTTCAAATTTAGGGCCTTCACCTGCTTCAAAATATAGCCCTAGGCCCATAGCGTCTGGCACTGTGAGTATGTCTGAAAACAAGATAGCCGCGTCTAAGTCGTATCTACGCAAAGGCTGCAAGGTCACTTCACAGGCAAAATCTGCATTTTTGCATAGGCTCAAAAAGTCGCCTGCCACTGCCCTAGATGCACGATATTCTGGCAAATAACGACCCGCTTGGCGCATCATCCATACTGGAGTGACATCTACAGGCTGGCCCATAAGAGCACGTAAGAAGCGGTCGTTTTTCAATACAGGTTTGGATGCAGTCATGGGGGCAATTAGCCTTTTTGAATATATTAAATATGGGTGCTAATGATATAGATCACCTGTGTAATTGTCACGGAATGTGGCAAGTATACAGGTGATCTAAAGGTGATTTTGCATGGCTTTTACAATTTGCTTACAAGCTTAAACCTGCAAATAATCTAAAATGCCATCGGCGGCCCTGCGGCCTTCATCAATAGCGGTAACCACTAGATCTGAGCCACGCACCATATCGCCACCAGCAAACACTTTTTCGTTGGTGGTTTGAAAGGCGTAAGTTTGAGCCACTAGGTCTGAGGTACGCGGCACTTTTACAAGGTTACGATCATCCAGCTGCACACCTGCATCAGCCATCCACGGTGTAGGGCTTGGGCTAAAGCCAAAGGCTACGATCACCGCATCAGCAGCTACTATCTCTTCACTGCCTTCCACTACCACAGGGCGGCGGCGGCCATTTTCATCAGCCTCACCTAGCTTAGTAGTCACGAGCTTTATACCCGTAACCTTGCCATCTTCACCCATAATTTCAACAGGTGAACGATTAAATAAGAACTGCACGCCCTCTTCTTTAGAGTTGGCCACTTCTTTAATAGAGCCTGGCATATTGGCTTCATCTCGACGATAAGCACAATACACATTGGCTGCAGCTTGGCGAATGGCTGTGCGGTTACAGTCCATTGCCGTATCACCACCGCCTAGCACTACTACTTGCTTGCCTTTTAGGTCGATAAAATCGGCAGGGTCTTTTTCAAAACCCATACGGCGATTAATGTTGGATATTAAATATGGCAAAGCTTCATGCACGCCTTCTAGGTCTTCCCCTGGAAAACCACCACGCATAGACTTATAAGTGCCCATGCCCATAAATACAGCGTCATAGTCTGCCATTAGCTGGTCTAGGGTCAGGTCTTTGCCTATTTCCATGTTCAGCTTAAACTGGATGCCCATGCCTTCAAATATCTCGCGGCGCTTAGCCATCACAGGCTTTTCTAGCTTAAATTCTGGAATACCAAAGGTAAGCAGGCCACCAATTTCTGGATGACGATCAAACACCACGGCAGAAACACCGCCACGGGCTAGCACGTCAGCACAGGCTAGGCCTGCGGGGCCAGCGCCAATGACAGCGACTTTTTTGCCTGTTGCCACTACGTGGCTTAGGTCTGGTTTCCAGCCCATGGCAAAAGCGGTGTCGGTAATATACTTTTCTACCGAACCAATGGTGACGGCGCCAAAGCCATCATTTAAAGTACATGCCCCTTCACACAAACGGTCTTGTGGGCACACACGGCCACATACTTCTGGCAATGAGTTGGTTTGATGGCATAGCTCAACAGCTTCTAAAATGTTGCCTTCAGACACCAGTTTAAGCCAGTTGGGAATGTAGTTGTGCACTGGGCATTTCCATTCGCAGTATGGGTTGCCACACTCCAAACACCGATGTGCTTGAGGTTTGGCTTCTACCGGCGTAAAGGATTCGTAGATTTCCGCAAACTGGCGTTTACGCAAGTCGGCGTGCACCTTGGTTGGGTCTTGGCGACCTACGTCGATGAATTGAAAATGGTTATCTAATCGTTGAGCCATAATAGCCTCGTATACCTATAATATATTTTTTAAATGTCGATTTATTCAGTTTTAGTGCGGGTGTTAGCCATCAGTTGCTGCAAATTTGCAGCCTTGGGCTTAACTAACCAGAACTTACTGATGTAATCTTCAAAATGACGACTTAGTTCCTTGCCCCAACTACTACCCGTTGCTGCATGGAAGTCATGTAAGATAGAGCGCAAATAGCTGCGATATTCTTCCATGTGCTCGCCACGAATGCGGTGAAGTTCCACCAATTCGCTGTTGTATTTATCTACAAAGGTGCGATCTACATCCAATACGAATGCAAAACCACCAGTCATACCTGCACCAAAGTTATAGCCTGTTTCACCAAGCACAGTCACCACGCCACCGGTCATATATTCACAACAATGATCGCCTGCGCCTTCAATAACAGCATGAGCTCCAGAGTTACGCACTGCAAAGCGCTCTCCAGCACAGCCTGCTGCCATTACGCTACCGCCTGTTGCACCATATAAACAGGTGTTACCCATGATGGAGGTAATGTTGGACTTAAAGGTAGAGCCTTTGGGTGGAAATAAAACCAGCTTACCTCCTGCCATGCCCTTACCTACGTAATCGTTAGCATCACCTTCTAAGTACATGTTTAAACCACCAGCGTTCCACACACCAAAGCTTAAGCCTGCAATACCTTTTAGGTGCACTTCTAGTGGATGCCCAGACATGCCATTATTACCGTGCACTTTAGCTATAGCGCCAGATATTCTGGCACCTACAGAGCGGTCACAGTTGGTAATATTAAAGCTAAAGTCACCACCTGTAGAATGGGTGATGGCATCTGCCATTTCATCCAACATGGTTTGGCTCATAGCACCAGGATCATATGGTGGGTTGCTAGAGACCTGACACGTATTTGGCTCGCTTGGGTCAATGCCGTCTTGGCTTAACAAAGGCGATAGGTCTAAATTGCCTTGTCTGGGTGTAAGCCCAGCACTGATCTCTAGTAAGTCTGTGCGGCCTACCAGCTCTTCAATGCTGCGCACGCCTAGCTGCGCCATTACTTCACGGGTTTCTTCAGCAATAAAGGTAAATAGATGTTTTACCATTTCTACAGTGCCGCGAAAGTGATGGTCTCTTAGTTGTTCATTTTGTGTCGCTACGCCTGTGGCGCAGTTATTTAGGTGGCAAATACGTAGGTATTTACAGCCTAATGCCACCATGGGCAAGGTGCCAAAGCCAAAGCTTTCTGCACCTAAAAGGGCCGCTTTTACTACGTCTAAGCCTGTTTTAAGGCCTCCATCTGTTTGCACTCGCACATTGCCACGTAGGCCGTTGCCGCGCAAAGACTGATGGGCATCAGCAAGGCCAAGCTCCCATGGAGAGCCTGCATAACGAATAGAAGTCAGTGGGCTAGCTGCTGTGCCGCCGTCGTTACCAGAGATGGTAATAAGGTCTGCGTAAGCTTTAGCTACACCTGCAGCTATCGTGCCCACACCTGGTCGTGACACAAGTTTCACCGACACTAGTGCTTCTGGGTTCACTTGTTTTAAGTCAAAAATAAGCTGAGCCAAATCTTCGATAGAGTAAATATCGTGGTGTGGCGGTGGTGAAATTAAAGTCACACCCGGCACAGAGTAGCGCAAGGTCGCGATCAAGTCGTTCACCTTGCCCCCAGGTAGCTGACCACCTTCACCTGGTTTGGCCCCTTGAGCCACTTTTATTTGTAACACTTCTGCACTTGCTAAGTAGGCAGGTGTTACACCAAAACGGCCTGAGGCGATTTGCTTAATTTTAGAGCGTTTGTTGGTGCCATATCGTGCTGGGTCTTCACCACCTTCACCAGAGTTAGAGCGGCCACCTAGCTCGTTCATGGCCACAGCCAAAGATTCGTGAGCTTCTGGAGATAGTGCTCCTAAAGACATGGCCGCACTATCAAAGCGTTTAAAGATTTCGCTTAAAGGCTCCACTTCGCTGATATCAATCGCATCAGCTGGCTTAAGCTTAAGTAAGTCACGAAGTGAGGCTACACCGCGTTCATTCACCAACTTAGCGTATTTTTTGTACACCCCATAATCACCCGTTTGCACGGCAGTTTGCACTGTAGTGACGATGTCTGGGTTGTAGGCATGGTATTCACCGCCATGGATATATTTGAGTAGGCCACCTTGCTGGATAGGCTTACGATCAATCCAAGCTTCTATAGCAAGTGCTTGCTGGTCTGACTGGAAATCAGCAAATTTTGCGCCTTGAATACGACTAGCCACACCACGAAAACAAAGCTTTATCACCGGGCTACTAATGCCGATGGCTTCAAACAATTGCGCACCACGATAAGAGGCAATAGTAGAGATACCCATCTTAGACATGATTTTAAGCAGGCCTTTATTGATGCCTTTACGGTAAGACTTATGGCAATCAATGGGGTTGCCAACAATTTCACCCGATGCCACCATGTCATTGATCACTCGGTAACTAAGGTATGGGTAAACGGCTGTGGCACCAAAACCGATCAGCACGGCAAAGTGATGAGAGTCTCGCGCACTGCCTGTGTCCACTACAATGTTGGCATCACAACGTAAGCCCGCATTGGTGAGGTGATGGTGCACTGCACCTGTGGCCATACACGCTGGAATAGGCAACTTGCCCTTTTCAATGTCACGGTCACTAAGTATCACAATACCTACACGGCTTCGCACTGCTTCTTCTGCTTGCTGGCAAACGGCTTTAATAGAAGCCTCTAAGCCGACTTCACTGTCATAGTTTAGGCTGATGATTTGCACCTTAAACCCAGGTACATTCATGTGTAATAAGTCTGTATATTTACTGGCCGACAAGATGGGTGAGCCTAGCACAATGCGCTTTGCAAGCTCTGGGCCTTCTTGGAAGATGTTGCGCTCTTTACCTAAACAGGTTTCTAGCGACATCACTACCGCTTCACGCAGTGGATCGATAGGTGGGTTGGTCACCTGTGCAAATTGCTGGCGAAAGTATTCATACACAGATCGCACACGATTAGATAACACGGCCATGGGGGTATCATCACCCATAGAGCCTACCGCTTCTTGGCCCGTTTCTGCTAACGGACGAATCACCTGATCTCGCTCTTCGAACGTCACCTGATGCATTTTCATGTGCTGCTTTAATTCACCACGTGTGAAATCATCAAAGCACTGCTCTTCATCTAAGGTGCCTTCAAGGCGAATGGCAGACTTGCGCAACCACTTTTTATAAGGCTGAGAAGCCTTAAGGCGGTCGTCGATGTCTTTAGTGTGCATGATTTCGCCAGTATGGGTATCTACCGCCAAAATTTGCCCAGGGCCTACACGGCCTTTAGCAACAACATCTAATGGGTCGTATTCAAAGGTGCCAATTTCAGAGGCCGTCACTAGATAATCATCTTTAGTCATTACCCAACGTGAAGGGCGCAAACCGTTGCGATCCAACAAACATACCGCATAGCGTCCGGTGTTTAATACCATGCCTGCTGGGCCGTCCCACGCTTCCATGTGCATGGAGTTGTATTCGTAAAAGGCACGTAGCTCTGGATCCATTAGCTCATCATTTTGCCATGCTGGGGGCATAATCAAGCGCAAAGCACGGAACACATCCATGCCACCTAGCACCATCAGCTCAATCATGTTATCCATGCTGGATGAGTCTGAACCTGTGGTATTCACCACGCCTTCAAGCTCTTGTAGCTCGGGAATAAGTGGTGTGGCTAATACATTTTGGCGAGCTTTAGCCCAGTTGCGGTTGCCTTCAATCGTGTTGATCTCACCATTGTGGGCTAAAAAGCGAAAAGGCTGCGCCAACGGCCAACGAGGTAATGTGTTGGTAGAAAAACGCTGATGGAAGGTACAGATGGCCGTTTTTAAGGCGGGGTCGCCCAAGTCTTTATAAAACACCGGCAGATCTACTGGCATCATTAAGCCTTTATAGGACAACACACGATGAGACAAGCTACACACGTAGAATTCTTCATCTGCAATTAGTGCATACATGGTGGTTTTACGCGCCACCAGTAAGCGGGCCTCTAGCACTTCGCCGCGAAGGCCTGGGCTGTTTACAAACACTTGCTCTATACGTGGCTGGCAATCAGCTCCGATAGGGCCAAGACATGCGGGGTCTACGGGCACTTCACGCCAGCCCACTACTTCTAAGCCATTGTCTTCTAAAGCTTGATTTAAGACGTTACGTGAATGAGCGGCTTTGTCTTCATTTTGAGACAAAAACACCATACCCACGCCATATGACTCTGTAAGCTCTTGTGAAAAGTTATCTTGGGCAACACGACGCATAAAGTCGTCTGGCATTTGTAGCAATAAACCACAGCCATCGCCGGTTTTACCATCGGCAGCTATACCACCACGGTGGGTCATACAAGCAAGGGATTCTATCGCTTTTTGCAATAGATCATGGCTAGGATCACCGTGCATATGGGCAATAAGTCCAAAACCACAGTTGTCTTTAAATTCTTTGGGGTTAAAAAAGCCAGCGTTCATCGGCGTCTCTCTCGCTAATCAGGGGGGCTATGTGCCGCCACGGGTGTTAACAAGTACTGCATGGATCGCTGTTGCAAGAAACAAGGATCGGCAGACACTTGCTTTAATTAGAAACTCTTATAAGAGCTTATAAGTTTATTGAATCAACAAATGGATGAATATACTACATGAGAACACGTTTACAGACAATCTATTCGAGGCATAAGTAGGGAGAATAGCGGCACAATTGGCGACGTTCGCTGCATTTGTAAAAGTTATTCACCACTTGTGTTGAATTTATTACGAATCTGTTGCTGAATCCTTGACACGGGCCGCGGCCAAGGTTGCTGGTTTTGCAAAGCGGTAGGCAATGATGAGACAGCATTCATGGCGTCACTGGCACTGGCATAGTCACCTACGAGTAACATATACCAAGGCTGCCCACCACGAACTAGTTGTAAGACAAAATGGGGCTGGGTGATGGTGTTTTTAGCCACAAAGGCTTCAAGCGTCGCTTCTAACCGAGCACCCAGAATCTGTAAACTAAAATGGCCACTGGGTAATTCTAAAATAGCTTGGTAGTGATAAGGCTGTTTAGTAATGGCCGTAGCTTGTGGCCAAAGCTTGGCTATTTGCTCTGCGCTTGCTGGAGTCAGCTTAGGCGCAAGCTTAGGCTCAAGAGACACGTTGTTAGGCGCAGGTGAAAGCTCAATAGGCTCCAGGGGTGGCAAAGGCTTGGGTATGGGTTGGGTAGACAAGGGGTATAACGCAAGTGGGTCTATAGCTTGGGCAGGCTGCGCTACTGTGTCAACAGGCTCCGAAAAAGCGGCACTTGTGCTTGGGGAGGTGTTTGACGAGACGCCTGAAGAGACACTTTTGAAACCGCTGACGTAGGCTGAAAGTTCTTTAAAGGAGCCAGCCGAGTATTGATTGGTCAGCCAAATGCTCGCCAAGATCACCACCACCAAGGCAGTGGCTAATATATGCAGCCACGGCAGGCCTTGTTGCTGCACAAACCCCCCTTTATTCAAGGCTTTATTGGCCAACATATTTAGGTAGCCAGGGTTGCCTTTGGCCAATTGATGCAACTGCAACAACTGAATAGGCGCAAGGCCCTGATTTAAGCCAATGAGCTGCAACCTTTGGCGCAGGTAATCAGCACTTTCTTCTTGCGAAAATGGTGCAAGCTTCAAATGATAAAAACGCTCTTGCCTAAGCTGTTCATATGCTGGCGTTTCAATCCTGTGGACCATCGTGTGATCAGCACATAGAATCAGGTGAGGGCGAGCATCTATGTGTTTGCTACCTGCCAAGGTGTTGGCCAATAAGTCCAGCGCATCTTCATCTAGCCAATGGGCATTATCGACTACAATTAACAGCACTTGTTTTTGCACTGTTAGCTCTTGCACTAATGCTTGTATCGACAAAACATTGCCTTCTAAACCAGCATCTTCCTGCACTGGCAATGCCAATTTCTGGGTGAGCTGACGCGCCACCCAGGGGGCTGTTACAGGCTTTGTTAATGCTAGGTGCACCGTAGATGTTTGACTAGATGTGGCGCTTAAAAAGCGTTCGATAAAGGTGGTTTTACCCGCCCCTGATGGCGCACTAATGAGCACCAAATGATCTGAGAAATGGCTTAAGTGCAACAACGTTTCTAACTGGCGATCCAGCGCTCTAGTAAGGAATGTAAAGGCTGTTAAGCGCTGCGCTTGAGGGGTGTTTTCTTGCTCATCTACTTGCCGCGCATAAGCAACATAAGCGGCATGAAGACCCGCCTCATTGGTTGCTTTTTTGCGCGACTGGCTCACAATCACGTCACCTAAACGGCTAGCGTTTGCTGCAATAGGTTGTTGTCAAAGTCTGATGTGACAATGGCATGGCCTAATTGCTGAAGCAGTATTAAACGAATAGTGCCATCGGTCACTTTTTTGTCTACCTGCATGTGCGCCAAGTAGGCCTCTACTTGCATGTTTTGCGGCCCCCATTGGGGCAGTCCAGAAGCTGCTAGCAGATCTTGAATACGCTGAACTTGTGGCTTGGTAATCCACCCTAAGCGAAATGATAAGTCTGCTGCCATCGCCATGCCAGCGCCTACTGCTTCGCCGTGCAGCCAGTTGCCATAACCCATTTGAGTTTCTATCGCATGGCCAAAGGTATGACCAAAGTTTAACAAGGCTCGCTGGCCTTGCTCACGCTCATCGGCCGCTACTATTCTGGCTTTACTTAAACAAGATTGATAAATAGCTTGGCTAATAAGATGCGGCTCTAACTCACGCAGCCCCACGACATTTTGCTCTAACCAAGAAAAGAAATCTGGCTCATTTATCAGGCCATACTTTATCACTTCAGCTAGCCCTGCAGATAGCTCACGTGAAGGTAAGGTGGCTAAAGTTTGGGTATCTATAATCACACACTGGGGCTGGTGAAATGCACCAATCATGTTTTTACCAAGAGGGTGATTAACGCCAGTTTTACCGCCCACAGAAGAATCAACCTGTGACAATAAGGTGGTAGGAATTTGGATAAAATTAACCCCCCGCTGATACGCCGCGGCAGCGTAACCTGTCATGTCACCAATCACGCCACCACCTAGTGCAATAAGGGTCGTTGTGCGGTTATGTCGTTGTGCTAGCAGGTGATCAAAGATCAAACCTACCGTGTCTAGATGCTTGTGCTGCTCGCCGTCTTCAAGCACTAGAGTATCTATCTGCAAGCCATCTAGCTGCAGGCTTTCTAGGCCATCTATGACTGTCTGTAAATATAATGGCGCTATGGTTTTGTTAGTCACCAAAAGCACTTGCTTGCCAGTAATATGCTGCCCTAAAAGCTGCGCTTGTTGTAACAAACCACTGCCAATATAAATGGGATAGCTGCGCGTTCCTAATTCAACGTCTAGGGTGTGTTGTATGCTAGTCATGGTAATAGTGGAAGGCTCTGTATTTGGCTAAGGCTTGCCCTGCGTGTTGCAGGGCTTGCTAGGTGGTTGTATCTACAAGGAGCGAATCGCTTCAATTTGCTTAATAATTTCTGCCACTAACAAACGTGGATTTTGCGCACCCGTAGCTACTTGGATATCCGCTGTTTCTTCATATAACGCATGCCTGTGGGCAAATAAATCACGCAATACTTGCTCTGGGTCTTCGTTTTGTAGCAATGGGCGGTTTTTATCTTTTGAAGTGCGCTCTAGCTGCTGCTCTACTGTGGCAAACAAATACACGACAGTACCACGGGCAGATAAATGTTGGCGATTTTCAGCTAGCTCTACTGCACCACCACCTGTAGCCATCACCAAATCTCTGTGTTCGGTTAGCTCGGTTATAATGTTTGCTTCACGCTTGCGAAAGCCTGCTTCACCTTCCACATCAAAAATCCAAGGAATGTCTGCACCAGACCTTTCCTCAATCTCTCTATCAGTATCTAAAAACTCTAGTTTTAGCTCACGTGCAAGCTGACGCCCGATGGTGCTTTTACCAGCACCCATTGGGCCGATTAAAAATATATTCACAATGAGATTCCTTTTAGGAACAGCAACAACAAAACCCGACCATTAAGCACGCATTGCTCAACCCGGGTAGACTGACTAAATTATGGGGACTAACATTAACATAATCAAGGGTTAACTATACTTGGGGTGACAAAAATCAACAGTTCAAACCTCTCAGACTCTTGTTTTTGCTGCTCAAACCATTGCCCTACAAAGGGGAGGGTTGAAATCTGTGGGTTAGATAACAATCGCTCTAGTTGTTGTTGATACAAGGCGCCTCCTAATACTAGCGTTTGCCCCAAGCCCACCACTGCCCTCGTTTCTAGTTTGTGAGTGTTCAGCGCAAGCTGACCATTGGGCAATAAATCCCCGATAGAATCTTGCACTACTAGCAAGTCTAGCTGCACCTGATTTTGGGGCAAAACCCTAGGCGTTGCGGTGAGCCCTAGCACCGCGCTCTTCCATTCTTGTTGCTGCCCATTGTCTGTGGCGACTGTATAGGGCACTTCTTGACCGGTATAAATACTGCCTGCATAACCCTCTTGCACCAATATTTGTGGCTGGGACAAGGTGAATATTTGACCACTGGCTTCAAGTGCCGCAAGCTCTAAATTTAACATCACATGAGCTCCCACCAAACCTAGCTGTAATCCGCCTCCTAGCTGATTAAAACCAAAGGTTGCTTGATTGGCTAGGTCATTGCCAGCCACCTGCGGCCCTATAGCTCCAATAAAATCCAGCCCTTGGGAGCTGCCCAAGGTAGATTTTACAATCACGATTCTACCCTGTATTAACAGCTGCTTAAGGGGCTGATCTAACGCTTTTATGGTGTTTACTAAGGTAGCAGCGTGGGCATCATCGTCATAAATAAACACCTGCTGGCTGCGGCTATCAACTAATAGTTGGCCTCTTGAGGAAAGCATAGATGGGGCTCTTTGCAAGGCCTGTAATATGTTATCTGCATCGCCATACTTTAACTTAACTGTGTGTAAGGGTAATATTTTAGTATCTAGCTTTTCGGCCCTGGCCCCCACTACAAGACCCTCTTGGGTAAACTGGCAATCTATTTCCACCGTATTGCACACTAAAGTTAGTCCTGTATAGGGGTTGATGTCTTGTAGCATTAGGCTTATTTTAAAGTCTAAATCATGGCTTAGCACCAAGTTGATTTGCGCCGCTTGTGCAAGCTCATACAGCACGTCTGCTAGGGTGACTTTGTGTACATTGATGGTAACCTTTTGCATGGCATTACTAGTGTGACTATTAGCAAAGCTTACAGGTGATAGCAAAAGTACACCGATGTAAATTAACACAATTATTGGTTTATTCATCATTCACAAACTCCTGTAAAACAAGTAGGTACAAGCGTCGTTTGCTGCCGCCCTAGGGTAAGGCTCACCCCTTTCGGGTGAATGTTAGATACACGCCACCCATCGATAACAGAGCCAACCTTTGCCTGGATG
>JAIBDW010000127.1 GCA_024686035.1 Oceanospirillaceae bacterium | reverse complement strand
TGCGCTGACCAATCTTTAACCACTTCACCATAAATGCGCAAGCGAGCCACACCACCATCTGGGTACATGTGCAAACGCACATGACTAAATACTTCATCACAATGGATAGCTTGAATATGGTGGCTGTCGCCTTGCAGGTTTAACGCGGGCTGAATTTCTTGCCACACAGTGGCTTGCGTTGGATCACCTTGAGCCACATAACACGCCTCTAAAGACACGCTAGGTGCATAGTTGCCGGTAAAAAAGCTAGTATCAATATTAAGACCACGAATACGTCCAGGCAAACCTAAACGCACGGTGCAATGATCATGGCCTTGCTGGCGCTTACGACGAGATTCCCAGCCATCCATCCACTTACCGTTGTCATCATAAACGCCTTCTTTCCAAACAGGGGCATGGTTTTGCAACATGCGGTTCATATCGGCAAAGAAATCATCGGTACAATGAATGGCTTTGGCGCCCACGCGTGCATCTGCTAAATTGGTCATACGCGCATAGGGATTGTTAGGTTTTTCTTGCTGGGTCATGATTTATCCTATTAATAAATACAATTACATGTCAGCCATGCGAAAGCTGGCAATTTTGTTGATCTCTTGCAAAGCTTGAGTGAACTCAACCTGTGCAAGGTGATGAATACGGGTTTCAAATGCGGCTAATATTTGGTGTCTATTACTACCCTTGACGGCTTTAATAAATGGGAACCCAAACTTAGCTTTATAGGCATCATTAAGCTGTGTAAAACGGTCAAACTCTTCAGTGGTGCATTCACTAATGCCTGCACCTGACTGCTCTGATGTAGAAGCGGCAGTAAGCTCACCGCGAATAGCCGCTTTGCCTGCTAAGTCTGGGTGAGCACAAATAAGTGCTAGCTGCTGCTCTTTAGAGGCTTGCAGCATCACTTTTTGAAACACGGGCAAAAGCGCTTCCCTATGATCTAAGTCGCAAGACAAACCCAAATCAAACACCTTTTGAGCTACCCAAGGAGAATGCTCATATAGGTCTTTAAAATGCGCCACAAATGCCTGGCAAGACATTTTGCTGGGCGTGCAGGTTGTTAACAGTGTCATATGCATTATTCTCTTAGGCTTTGCTAGTGGTAGGCGCTGGATGGTGCGCTTGCCAATGGCGAGCAATATCAATGCGCCTAGCGCACCAAACACCTTCAAACCCAGCCACATATTCTAAAAATCGCTGAATACCTTTAAGCCTTGCAGGGCGGCCTAACAAACGGCAATGCATACCAATAGACAGCATTTTAGGCGCTGTGGCCCCTTCTTCATAAAGCACATCAAAGGCATCTTTTAGGTATTTGAAAAACTGCTCACTGGTATGAAAACCTTGTGGTGTAGCAAAGCGCATGTCATTGGTATCTAGCGTGTAAGGAATCACCAAATGAGGCTTGCCTTCACCGCTACTGCCATGGCTCCAAAACGGTAGGTCATCACTATAATCGTCTGAATCATAAGCAAAGCCCCCTTCTTCCATCACAAGGTCACGGGTATTGGGGCTATTACGGCCTGTATACCAGCCCAAAGGGCGCTCGCCTGTGACTTGGGTGAGTATGTCGATGGCCTCAAGCATGTGCTTGCGCTCTAATTCTGGGTCCATGTATTGGTAATCGATCCAACGCAAACCGTGGCTACAAATTTCGTGGCCACGTGCATGCATTTCTTGCACGACTTCTGGGTGGCGCTGGGCAGCCATAGCCACAGCAAAAATAGTAAGGGGTATATGGTGTTTTTTAAACAGGTTTAAAATACGCCATACACCCGCACGGCTGCCGTATTCATACACCGATTCCATGCTTGGATGACGCACTCCTTTAAAGGGCTGCACCCCAATCAATTCAGACAAAAATGCTTCAGACTCGTCATCGCCATGCAGGATGCAGCGCTCGCCACCTTCTTCATAATTGAGTACAAATGACAAGGCCACCCGAGCTTTGTTGGGCCATTCTACTTTGGGGGGTTGGCCATTATAGCCAATCAAATCTCTTGGATATGCTTGTGTCATCTTAGCTTCGTTTAAATTGTACATTATATTGTATACAATATAATGGAAGCTAAGAAAAAACACCAGCTTTAAGGTAAAAAACCACAGCAGCGTTAGTTTGGTAGAGCGCTAAATACAAGATCACCATAATAACTTTGCGCCATATTATCGCTGTTATCAGTGTCTGTCATAATGGCGACCAAGTTAATATATTGATAAGCCTTGCGATTAGCGGCCTCACTACCTTTATCTCCAAAGGTTGCGATTAAATCTGCATATACATTACGCTGCTGCGCATACCACTGATTTGTATTTGAGTTTTGGCCCTTTACAGACATCATCTTCACCCGAGCCCCAGCAAATGGGTTATCCCAAACCAAACCTTCATCTTGGTTACTAGACCAAACGTAGTTTAAAGACTTACTTCTCCAAACCAATACGCCTTTATCTATCACCACGTATATACGAGCAACATAGTCATCGCCTGCTTTAGTGCGCTCATCTAGCCCTTTGAGTTTATTCTTTATTAACCAGCTCCAGCTTAGGTGTGGTGTAGCAATAAGGTCTATGGTTTGCTTTAGCACTAGCCCTGATGCGGCATTTTGGCTTTTTGCATGCAACGCCACTTGGCCTTGATAATCTTCTACGGTGTAAACAGATTCGCCATCAAATATTTTAGACTCCCACTTATCTATGCCGTTATCACTTAAAGACGTAATGTTGATATCGGCTTGTACGTTGATGCATGCTAATAAACCTAAAGTAACTAGTAACCGTTTAGCCATGCCGCTCTCCTTGTGCTTACCTATTTATTGCGCTTTTACTATATCCTATCTGACCAGCTAGCACTTCTGTGCATTTTGGGCACTTTATACACCATAATCGCGCTCTACTTTACTAATGCGCACTTTAAATGAGCGATACCAAGATTGACGCCCCTGTGTTTGGGCATGAAGATGCTCTGTGTTCATTTTCCATTGTTTTATAGACTCTATGTCTGACCAGTAAGACACGGTGATACCCACCTCGTCCCTAGCGGACTCTATACCCAAAAACCCCGGTTGTTTTGCTGCCAACTCCACCATGGTATTAGCCATGGCATCATAGCCATGATCACCTTGAGTGCGAATAGAGCTAAAGATAACCGCAAAGTAAGGTGGTTTGGGGGTGGTGGTGATAGTAGACATTAAGTTTCCTAGTGTTAAGTAGAGGCGAGTAAAGGTGTTTAGAAATAGGTTTTAACAGCATTTTGAGCGTTTTAAAATTAAGCATAATCATCACACCCAATATACCCTTGCTGCTATAATGCCCACTATTGTGTTTAATACTACTTATCAGGGCGACTATGTCATTTTCAAACTTAGGGTTATGCGACCCCATTTTACAAGCCATTAATGACTTAGGTTATAAAACCCCTACTCCCATTCAAGCACAAGCCATACCTGTGATCTTGTCAGGCAAAGACATCACGGACAGCCCTTCAACCCAGAAAAAAACAGGCAAAACCGCGGAGGTTCTGACGCAGACAAAACCTGTAGTCTCCCCGGAGCCGCCGACCAAAACAGCCAACGCGCCGCT
>JAIBDW010000087.1 GCA_024686035.1 Oceanospirillaceae bacterium | reverse complement strand
GTTTAGCTTCTTTGGCTTCTTTGGCCTCTTTGGCTTCTTTGGCTTCTTTGGCTTCTTTGGCTTCTTTGGCTTCTTTGGCTTCTTTGGCTTCTTTGGCTTCTTTGGCTTCTTTGGCTTCCTTGGCTTCCTTGGCTTCCTTGGCTTCCTGAGCCTCCCTGGCTAGCTTTAGCTGCTGGGCTGTTTGGGTTTGCCTTGCTTGTTCTTGTTGCGTGGATTGCAGCTCTTCTTGTGTGTATTGCAGGTCTCTTTGTGTGATGGCTAAGGTTTCTTCTACTTGCAACAGGTCTTTTTGGGCTTGGTTAAGCTGACTGCGTGTGGTTTGAAAGGTTTGTTCTAACGCTTGCATGTCCACTACTATCTTGCTGCGCCGGTCATTTAAGGCTTTAAGCTGTTGTTGTTGATTTGCAATGCCCTGCGCCATATCTTGATTTGAGGTGTCCAATAGCGTTTGTTGGGCAAAGGCTTTAGCTTGGCTGGCTGTGAGTTCGTTCACCTGGTCTTGCAGCATATTAGACTGACTCGCCAAGGCGTTTAGGGTGTTTTTTTGACCTACCACTTGCTGCTGCAACTTAGCCACTTCAACACTTTGTATGTCTGGATTGGCAATCACTGGTCTTGGTGGAATTGATTTAGATGGCCTTACAAAAGACGATGCCTGCACTAACGCATCATAATTCGCCTTTGCTTGCCGGGTACTTAGCGCACTAAGTTGGTTGCGTGTGGGCATACGTAGCTTTGTATTGGCATACAACACACTAATATCGCCATACCTAAAAGCACTTGGGTTTATTTGATAAATACTCATGACCATTTGCCATGGATTAAAGTCTTTAGGGGTGTGGTTTACAGCAATACGCCATAGGGTTGTATCAGGCTTTACCAGCACCCATGTTGGCGTTTTTATGGTAGTTTTGGGGCTAAGTGCTGCGGTGGTCAGTCCTGCGTTATTTTCAAGGGCATTATCAGTGTCAGAGGCCATAGCACTGGCGCTTAGCAATGCACTAACAAGGCTAAAAAGGCGTATATATCTTTTAGTATTTGTGGATAACTTAGACACTTTTTATTACCTTTTAATAACGATGGTCACTACCCTAAGGAATAAAAGGCGCCTAAGCGCCTTTTTTCTAAATACAACCCATTATGCTTCTAGTAAAATCCGTAACATACGGCGTAGAGGTTCGGCTGCACCCCACAAAAGCTGATCACCCGCGGTAAAGGCAGACAAGTATTCAGGGCCCATATTAAGCTTTCGCAAACGACCAACCGGCACCGTCATTGTGCCCGTAATCTTAGCTGGAGTGAGCTCTGCCATTGTTAGGTCACGATCATTGGGCACTACTTTAACCCAATCATTCGCCTTGGCAAGCATATCTTCAATCTCATCCATGGGCACATTTTGTTTCATTTTAATAGTCAATGCTTGACTATGACAACGCATGGCACCTACACGCACACACAAGCCATCCACAGGAATGATATCGGTTGTGCGGCCTAAGATCTTATTGGTTTCTGCTTGCGCCTTCCATTCTTCGCGGCTTTGTCCGTTTTCCAGTTGGGAATCAATCCATGGAATCAAACTACCAGCCAATGGAGCACCAAACTGACTTGAATCGTTATCTTGAGCATTAATGGCTAAGGATACTTTTCGGTCAATTTCTAAAATAGCTGATGCAGGATCCGCTAATTCACCAGACACACTGTTATTAATATAACCCATTTGATGAAGTAGCTCGCGCATATGCCGAGCACCTCCACCAGAGGCAGATTGGTAAGTCATTGCCGACATCCATTCAATTTGATCAGCCGCAAATAGTCCCCCTAAAGCCATCATCATTAAGCTTACCGTACAGTTACCGCCGATAAAATCGGTCTTACCTTGAGACAAGGCTTGATCGATAACACCGCGGTTCACAGGATCTAATATAATCACACTGTCGTTTTTCATGCGTAAGCTAGATGCGGCATCAATCCAATAGCCTTTCCAACCGGCACTACGCAAAGGGCCAAACACTGCGTCTGTGTAATCTCCACCTTGGCATGAAATAATAATATCCATGGTTTTAAGGATGTCTATGTCGTGAGCATCTTGTAATACCGGCGTGTCTACACCAAAATCAGGCGCCGCTTGGCCTGCTTGAGAGGTGGTGCAAAACACTGGTTCGATTAGTTTTAAATCGTTTTCTTCTTGCATACGTTGCATCAATACCGATCCAACCATGCCGCGCCAACCTACAAGTCCTACACGCTTCATTTCCTTTATCCTTTTGTGTTCAATATGGTAACTTTTAATACGCTTTAATAATTAACTATATTACCCGTTAAGTAACGCAGAAACTACCGCATCACCCATGGTTTTTGTGTCGACTTCTTGGTTACCAGCGGCGCATATATCTGGAGTGCGCAGGCCTTGGTCAAGCACCACACTTACAGCTTTCTCTATTGCATCAGCCGCAGCGCCCTCGTTTAAGGTATATCGCAACATCATGGCTGCTGAAAGAATAGTTGCTAAGGGGTTAGCCTTACCTTGGCCCGCAATGTCTGGCGCAGACCCGTGACAAGGCTCATACATGCCCTTTCCCGCCTCATCAAGAGATGCAGAAGGCAACATGCCAATGGAACCTGTTAGCATTGCCGCGGCATCAGACAAAATATCACCAAACATGTTGCCTGTCACCATTACATCAAACTGTTTAGGCGCACGGACCAATTGCATAGCAGCATTATCTACATACATATGACTGAGTGTGACATCTGGATAATCTGCAGACATCTCATCCATTATTTCACGCCACAGTACGGTCACTTCCAAAACATTAGCTTTATCGACAGAGCACAATCTACCGCCACGAGCACGGGCCGCTTCAAACGCTACCTTACCAATGCGGCGGATTTCAGACTCTGCATACACATAAGTGTTATAGCCTTGGCGCTCACCGTTTTCTAGCACGCGTACACCGCGAGGCTGGCCAAAATAAATACCCCCGGTAAGCTCACGTACAATAAGAATATCTAAGCCTGATACAACTTCAGGCTTCAAGCTAGATGCATCAGCCAGCTGAGGGTACAAAATAGCAGGCCGTAAATTGCCAAATAGCTTCAAGTTCGAACGCAAGCCAAGTAACCCTTTTTCAGGACGAATGGCCATATCCAAGCCATCCCACTTAGGGCCACCCACGGCACCTAATAGAATAGCATCACAAGCTTTGGCCGCATTCAACGTAGCCTCTGGCAGCGGCCCACCGGTTGCATCAATAGCACTACCGCCCACTAATGCGTTGGTTATTTTCAAATCTAAACCAAACTTTACATCAACAGCGTGTAACACCTTTTGCGCTTCAGCTACAATTTCAGGGCCAATACCATCGCCTGCTAAAACCAATACATTATGTGTCATGTCATTTATCTCTTTTAATTACGTAGGTGTGTGATGCGTGCCTTCACACTAGGCTGAGTCTATTTGGCAAACAACCATGGCGCTTGTTGCTGGCGTTTTTGCTCATAACGTTTGATATTATCAGCCTGCTCCAAGGTTAAACCAATATCATCTAAGCCGTTTAGCAAACAATGGCGCCTAAAGCTGTCGATAGAAAATGCGATTTCACCCGCGCTAGAACCTCTGATTACAGAGGCTTCTAGATCTACTGTAAGCTCAAAACCTTCTTCAGCTTGGCTGTCGATGAATAATTGATCCACTTGTTCGTTTAAAAGCGTAATAGGTAAAATGCCATTCTTAAAGCAGTTATTATAAAAAATATCGGCAAAGCTTGGCGCGATGACACAAGAAAAACCATAATCTAACAAGGCCCAAGGTGCATGCTCACGACTAGAGCCACAGCCAAAGTTATCTCTTGCTAAGAGTATCTTAGCACCCTTGTAGCGAGGTAAATTTAATACAAAGTCAGGGTTAATGGGCCTTTGGCTTGAATCCTGATCTGGCTGACCTTCATCTAAATAGCGTAATTCATCGAATAAGTTTGGTCCAAAGCCAGAACGCTTAATCGATTTTAAAAACTGCTTTGGTATGATCATGTCGGTATCGACATTAGCTCTATCCAAAGGTGCGGTGATGCCTGTTAACTGCGTAAATGCTTGCATCTGATTACTGCTCCAATTCTGTTATCAATTAAATGTGCGTACGTCTACAAAGTGTCCTGCTATAGCTGCCGCGGCTGCCATAGCTGGGCTCACTAAATGCGTACGACCACCAAAGCCTTGGCGGCCTTCAAAGTTGCGATTAGACGTAGATGCACAATGCTCCCCAGAACCCAACTTATCTGCATTCATAGCCAAGCACATAGAGCAACCAGGCTCACGCCATTCAAGCCCAGCGTTGGTGAAAATAGTGTGCAACCCTTCAGCTTCTGCTTGTGCCTTTACAAGACCAGAGCCTGGCACCACTAATGCTTGCTTTAAGGTTTTAGCTACTTGGTGGCCTTCTACTACGGCTGCTGCTGCACGAAGATCTTCAATGCGGCTATTGGTGCACGAGCCAATAAAGACACGGTCTAACTGAATATCTGTAATAGCTTGGCCGGCCTCTAGGCCCATATACTCAAGTGCACGAGTCATACCAGAGGCTTTAGCATCATCTTTTTCTTTTGTTGGATCTGGCACATGAGCAAACACGGGAAGCACCATTTCAGGCGAAGTGCCCCATGTGACTTGAGGCGCGATAGCAGAGCCATCTAACACCACGACATGATCAAATTCAGCATCTGCATCAGAATGTAAATCTTGCCATGCGGCCACCGCTAAATCCCAACTCTCTCCTTTAGGAGAAAACGGACGCCCTTTTACGTAATCTATAGTGGTTTGATCCACTCCAACCATGCCCACACGCGCTCCAGCTTCAATGGCCATGTTACACACGGTCATACGTCCTTCCATAGACATACTTTCAAATACTTGTCCACCAAACTCAATGGCGTACCCTGTGCCGCCAGCGGTGCCTATCACACCAATGATGGCCAACACCACATCTTTAGGCGTTACACCCGCACCAAGCTCACCATCTACACGCACGAGCATGTTTTGCGATTTCTTTTGTATAAGGCACTGGGTGGCCAACACATGCTCCACCTCAGAGGTGCCTATACCATGAGCTAAGGCACCCATTGCACCGTGAGTTGCAGTGTGAGAATCACCACACACCACAGTCATGCCAGGTAGCGTGGCACCTTGTTCTGGGCCTACTACGTGCACGATGCCTTGGCGTGTATCTTGCATTTTAAATTCGGTGATACCAAATTCTGCACAGTTGTCACCCAATGTAACCACTTGGATTTTAGACACAGGGTCTGCAATGCCATCAACGCCAATAGAGCGCTCATCTGCAGTTGTAGGTACATTGTGATCAGGTGTTGCTAAGTTTGTGTCTATGCGCCATGGCTTACGACCTGCAATGCGCAGCCCTTCAAAGGCTTGTGGAGATGTGACTTCGTGCAGAAGGTGGCGGTCGATATAAATAAGGCAACTGCCGTCATCTTGTTGTTTTACAAGGTGGGAGTCCCATAATTTGTCGTATAAGGTTTTACTGGCCATGTGTCATCCTGCATTTAGGTATGTAGGCGCACATTATACCCATGCTTAAAGGATAACTCTAATTCCAATTTATTTATTTTATCATTCCTTTTAGTTATTACATTTATCTATTCCATTAACTGATGCGACTAGGTATTCTTGCTTTATGGATAGTCTTGCATTAAAAGCCTTTTTGGCTGTCGCCGAACAAGGTTCGTTTTCACGAGCTGCAGATGAGCTATTTCTCACTCAGCCAGCGGTGAGCAAACGCATTGTGAAGCTTGAAAACCAACTTAACATCCGTTTATTTGATCGCATAGGACGTAATGTCTCCCTTACTGTTGCAGGCCAGCACCTGCTCCCCAAAGCCAAGTCTATACTTGAGGCTATGGACGACACCAAAGATGAGCTCACCAACTTATCTGGCCGTGTAGGTGGAAGGCTGCGTATTGCCACTAGCCATCACATCAGTTTGCACCGCTTGCCTTCGCCTTTGGCTAAGTTTATTGCCCTATACCCTAACGTTGAGCTTGATATTCAATTTGCAGAATCAGAAGTCATCTACGAAGGTATTTTGCAAGGCCGTTGGCAGCTGGGCATCATTACGCTTAACCCTGAACCTCATGCACAGCTAGAGCAAAAATCTATCTGGCAAGACACTATGCAGTTTGTCGCAGCGCCGCAGCACCCGCTTAGTCAGCAAAAAACGGTTGGTTTATCTCAGTTGAGCAGTTTTCCTGCATTACTTAGCAAAACCAACACCTTCACCCGTAGTATTGTAGAGGGCAATTTTGCAAGCCAGAACCTTGCCCTTAATGTGGCCATGTCCACCAACCATTTAGACACCATTAGAATGATGGTGAGTATCGGTATGGGCTGGAGCATTTTGCCCCACACCCTCATCAATTCACAAATCAAAATCATTGATACCCAAGCTAAACCTATTATTAGGCAACTAGGCTGTGTATGGCACTCACAGCGCAGCTTATCCAACGCCGCTCAAGCATTTATGGAGCTACTACAAAAGTCTAAATTAGGATGAACATTTTAGACTCCAAAAAGCCTAAAAAAAATCACTTACAGCGCATTATATTGTTCCCAACAGGGCAAACCTAGTTTAGAATGCGACAAATTAAATAGGTAAAACAGTGTGATTTTTACATAAACCATTTTGTATATAAAGGCACTGTATAAAAAAAACAACGAGGCAGTTATGTCCGATCAAAAACCTATACGCTACGCTTTTTTGCACATCCCAAATTACTCCATGATTACTTTCACGTCTGCTGTAGCTAGCCTTCGTGGGGCCAATTACATTAGTAAAAAAGACCTATATGAATGGCAAACTGTGTCTATGGATGGCGCACCAGTGACTGCCAGCGTAGGCTTTCAAGTGACCCCGACCATTGACGTTAATGATCTTGATTTAAATAATCTAGAAGCCCTTATCGTTTGTGGTGGCACTCACATAGATCGTGCCTATGATAAAAGCACCTTGGCATTTTTACGCAAAGTTGCTAATGCAAAAATACCCATTGGATCCACCTGCACTGGCAGTTATTTATTAGCTCTAGCAGGCTTACTTGATGGCTATAAAGCGACCATTCATTGGGAAAATATAGCCAGCATGCGCGAAGAATTTCCCAATGTACATATGTCGTCAAATTTATTCGCCATCGATCGTGACCGCTTCACCTGTTCTGGCGGTAATTCATCACTTGATATGATGTTGCAGTTTGTTAGCCACCATCACGGCCCTGAATTAGCCGCGGCTGTTTCTGAAATGTTTATTATGGAGCGCATACGCGACCATCACGATTCGCAACGCATCCCATTGCGTTTGCACCTTGGCAACAGCCAACCTAAACTCATTGAAGCGGTGGCTTTAATGGAGGCCAACTTAGAAGAAACCATTAGTTTAGATGATTTGGCACAATATGTAGGTGTGTCACGAAGGCAGCTTGAGCGT
>JAIBDW010000061.1 GCA_024686035.1 Oceanospirillaceae bacterium | reverse complement strand
TGAATCAGCACGCCGGCATCTTGCATTTTCAATTCAGATAGGTGGCTTGGAATTTTGGTGATGGGCTCCACTGCTTCTGGATGTCGCAAAATAACCCGAATCGCCGCATGAGCTGGGTTTTGAACTTTAGGCAACAAGGCGTTAAAGCTGTGTTTTGTCGGCTCAGGCGATATGTGATGGTCCAAAGTAGCTGATTGATAGTGCTCATCATGCCAGTGATGAGTGTTTTCATCTGTGTCTGAATTGGCCTGTGCCATGTGGTAATCAGCATAATCATCGGTGCTTTGGCGTGCTGAGGAATCTGAATTTTGACGGGCCTTATTACTGACTATCGGTGCGTCGCTAGTTGTTTGTGTGGTGCTTGTATTGGCTGTCTCTACAGGTTTCGGCTCTACAATAGGCGCTTTTAAGGCAGTCAGTTGCTCTAGCGTGTCTTTGTCTAGGCCGGTAATTTTACTTAGCCTTGCTTGCATCATGCTATGCATAATGCCTTTTGGAATGGTGGCAATCAATGGGCTGGCATCAGTGGCAAGCTTGGCTCTATGTTCTAGGTTATGCGTATCTAGGTCTTTGCTTAAGCGTTGAAACAAAAAATCACTTAAAGGTGTTGCATCCACTATAAGCGCCGTTAATTTTTCTTTGCCTTCTTTGCGCACCACAGAATCTGGATCTTCGCCATCTGGCAGTAGTAAAAAGCGAGCTTGGCGGCCGTCTTCCATAAAAGGTAGGCAGGTGTGCATCGCCCGATCGGCTGCTTTTAAGCCCGCAGCGTCTCCGTCAAAGCAAAATACCACTTCACTGACCAGCTTAAAAATACGTTCTAAATGAAAGCTGCTGGTGCTAGTGCCAAGGGTGGCAACAGCATAATTAATATTGTGCTGTGCTAGCGCTACGACATCCATGTAACCCTCAACCACCATAATACGCTTTAAATTGCGCTCGTGTTGGCGGGCTTCATAGAGGCCATAAAGTTCTTTTTGTTTGTGAAACACAATGGTTTCTGGAGAGTTTAAATATTTGGGTTTTTCATCCCCCAGCACTCTTCCACCAAAGGCGATAACACGGCCTTTATAGTCTTTGATCGGGAACATAATACGATCACGAAAACGGTCATAACGACGTTTTGTCTCTTCATGTTCCACCACCATGCCAGAGTCAATAAGGGCTTGCTCTTGTTCTTTTTTGGGGGCCAGTTCCAGCATTAAGTTTTGCCAGCCTTCAGGTGCATACCCCACGCCAAAGCGTTGGGCTATCTGGCCATTTAAGCCTCTTCCCTTAAGGTAAGTTACTGCCTTTTGTCGATTTTCATGGCGGCGTAACTGGCTTTGGTAATATTGACTGGCACGGTTTAATAAATCGTAAGCTTGGTTACGCGCTTGGGTTTTGGCTTGGCTGGCTGCAGAGGCTGCTTTGCTAGTAGTGTTGTCATCTTTGGGTACGCTAAGGCCTGCTTTATTGGCAAGCTCTTCCACCGCTTCTGGAAAATTAAGGTTTGCCAGTTGCATTAAAAAACCAATAGCGTTACCACCTGCGCCACAGCCGAAGCAATAATAAAACTGCTTGTCTGGCGCAACACTAAAAGAGGGGGTTTTTTCTTTATGAAAGGGACAGCATGCAGAGTAATTGCGGCCCGTTTTTTTAAGCTTTACGTGCCCGTCCACCAAGTCGACAATGTCTGTGCGGTCAAGGAGGTCATCAATAAATGCTTGTGGTATGCGTGACGCCAAGTGGAGTGCCTTTATAACAAAAGCCTAAGCTCAAAAAAGCCTAAGGCAGTAGCAAAAGCCTAAGCGAGTAATTAAAGCCTAAGCAAGTTGAGCTTTGATCTTACCACTTACTTTGCCAATATCTGCACGACCTTGCAACAGTGGCTTTAGTATTGCCATCACTTTGCCCATGTCTTGCATGCTGCTGGCGCCAGAATCGGTAATCGCCTGGGTAATTAGGGCGCTTATTTCGTCATCTGTTAGTGGGGTGGGTAAAAATTCTTGAATCACACTTATTTCAGAGTGTTCGATGTCAGCCAGATCTTGACGATTAGCCGCTTCATATTGGCTGATAGAGTCGCGACGCTGCTTTAACATTTTATCTAACACCGCCAACCCACGGGCTTGGTCAAGTTCAATGCGCTCGTCTACTTCGATGCGTTTAAACTCTGACAACATGGTGCGTATGCAGGTTAAGCGAGGTTTGTTTTTATCACGCATGGCTTGTTTTTGAGCGTCTTTAAGTTGAAGCTTTAAATCGGACATGATGAGTTCTCGCTGTGTTTATTTCAGTAATAAGATGGAAACATTCTTTGGCCAATACATAACCTAATATCGTTTGAGTGTCATTTCTAATTCAATTCCACACACCTTTTTAACATTAAAGGGGCTCATTGCTCAAACGTCAGAAACGACAAAGGGGCGGGTAACTGAAAAACCGCCCCTATGGATTGCTTTACTTGTATGCCTTTAGTGATCAGGAGGATCAGGCGGTAAAGCAGGTCGTGCAAAGTTCTATATAGTAAGTGTAAAACCTAGTATAAACGAACGTGACGACGGTTTTCGCGTACTAATTTCTTAGCGTGACGCTTAACAGCTGCTGCTGCTTGACGCTTACGAACACTGGTTGGCTTTTCGTAGAATTCTTTTGAGCGTACGTCAGCTAAAGTGCCGGCTTTTTCACAGGCGCGCTTGAAGCGGCGTAGAGCAATATCAAATGGTTCGTTGTCTTTCAGTTTTACAGCTGGCATATCTTTACCTAATTGTGGAGGCTGCGTTTGGCAAGCATCCGAATGTTTTATATTCATATTCCCTTAACCATAAAAGCGAGCAAGCTTTAAAGAGGATATGTTCCTAATCGATTAAGGCCGCATATTTTACTCTTATGTGTTGGCTAGTGTAAAGTCAATTTTTCATCAACTTAGAGCGTTTGTTAAAGATAGGGCAAATAGCATGGCATGTGTGGTCATTGGTCTTGATGAAAGGTAAAATTCTGGCCTTACTTCCATCGATTTTTACAAAAAACTGGCTTATTCATGCGTGTATTAGGTATAGAAACATCTTGCGACGAAACTGGGGTCGCTATCTTTGATACCAACAAGGGAATAATAGCAGAAGCTCTCTATAGCCAAGTGGCCGTGCACGCCGAATATGGTGGGGTAGTGCCAGAGCTTGCTTCGCGCGATCATATTCGCAAACTCGTGCCTCTTATGCGAGAGGTATTTGATAAAGCAGGTTTGGCCTATGGTGATGTAGATGGCGTGGCCTATACAGCAGGTCCAGGCCTCATTGGGGCATTAATGGTTGGTGCGGCCACTGGCAGAGCTTTAGGTATGGCTTGGGATTTGCCTACTATTGGGGTGCACCATATGGAAGGGCATCTGTTGGCACCGATGTTAGAAGAAAATGCACCAAAGCCGCCGTTTGTGGCTTTGTTGGTTTCTGGTGGACATACGCAGCTTGTGCATGTGCGTTCATTAGGAGAGTATGAGTTATTAGGAGAATCCTTAGATGATGCTGCAGGGGAAGCCTTTGATAAAGTGGCCAAGATGATGGACTTGGATTATCCAGGTGGCCCTCTAGTGGCTAATTTGGCGTTAAGTGGCCAGGTGACACGCTTTAAATTTCCAAGGCCCATGGTTGATAGGCCTGGCTTGGATATGAGCTTTAGTGGGTTAAAAACGTCTGTACTTTACGCTATTCAAGACATTAAAAAGCGCCAAGGAACACTGACGCAGCAAGACAAGGCAGATATTTGTGTAGCCTTTGAGCAAGCGGTGGTGGATACCTTAGCGATTAAATGCCGCAGAGCCTTGCAGCAGAAAGGCCTTGGCACCCTAGTGATGGCAGGTGGAGTGAGTGCAAACACCAAATTACGTGAAAAACTCGCCTCAGAAACGGCTAAGTTGCGTGCGCAAGTGTATTACCCAAGGCCACAATATTGCACTGACAATGGCGCCATGATCGCTTATGCCGGTGCTCAGCGTTTAGCCGCAGGTCAATGCGATGACTTAACCTTAAACGTAAAGCCACGCTGGCCCCTTGATGAGCTACTTGTGGTGGCTCAAGCATAGATATGGCATGACTTATAAAACCCCAAACTTAACAGAGAGCTTTTAATGGACACAGTATATGTACATGGCTTAGCCGTAGATACGGTGATCGGTATTTTTGACTGGGAACGTGAAATTCGTCAAAAAGTTGTGCTTGATGTAGAAATGGCAGTGGATATTAGTGCATCGGCTGCGACTGAAGACATTGACCGTACAGTGAGTTACAAGGATGTGTCAGACAGGCTGACGCAGTTTGTCGAGCAAAGCGAATTTTTACTGGTAGAAACCATGGCGCAAGAAATAGCCGAATTAATATTGGCTGAGTTTCCTGTGCCTTTTGTAAGGATTAAGCTAGGTAAACCCGATGCTATTTCTAATGCTTTGGATGTGGGCGTGATGATTGAACGTGGTAAAAAACCAGCCTGATGACGTATGTGTATTTAGGCCTAGGCGCTAACATACAGCCTCACACTAGCCTTCAAGCAGGGGTTGCTGAGCTAATAGAGACGTTTGGCACTCTCGTGCAGTCACCTGTTTATATTGCCCAAGCAGTGGGCATGGATGGGCCAGACTTTCTCAATATGGCAGTTGGTTTTGAATGCCCAATGACCCACACGCAATTAATGTCATGGATACGTGCTACAGAAACTAAGCATGGGAGGCAAAGGCCCTCAGGTTTGCACCCTAAGCCTACCAGTCACGGTTTAGATATGGACCTATTGTTGTTTGGTGACATGGTTGATGAAGGTCATAAAGTGCCGCGACCGGAGATACTAACCTGCGCTTATGTATTGCAGCCATTGGCTGATATTGCCCCTGACCTTATCCATCCTACAAAAGCAAAAAGCATACAACAGCTTTTTAATGCGTGTGACTTTGAGCCCCGCCTAAAGTTAGCGGACATCTGTTTTTAATACGGGCTCTCTTAGCCTTGACCAATAGACTCTATTTGAGCTTTTCTGAGGGCTTCACCTAGGGCTTTGCCAGTAAAACCTTGCGCCATTAGGGTGAAAGGTTTTACGCTTTGGATACGTGCTAAATCTGCAAGAATATGTTGCTTTGGTGAATGCCAGCCAAATAATGGTTCTTGTGAGCAGGTTATGGCTTCGCATAGGCTAAGTAGCTGATCCAGTGAGTCAGTGTGACGTAAAAGACCTAGGTTACTAAGCACTTGGTGCTTTTGGGAAGCATCAAGCTCGGTGTATGCACGCAGTTGCCTTTGGTAGTTACTCGTGGCTAGAGCTAAATTTTTGGGGGCGTTAGGTATTTTTATTTGTGCAGCAAGGTCTTCTATTTGTGGCTTATTAAGCTGATAAAGCAGCCCAGTTAGGCGTGTTTCTGCGTTTTTATCCCATTCACTAGTCGATACACTCAGGTGCTTTAGCGTGTTGAGTGCTTGTGGTCTGCGGTTTAATAATTCGGCCAATGCTGGCATCAATACATCAAGTGCGCCGCACGCTTCCAATACTTCAAAATAAATCCATGGGCTTCTAGTGTTAAGCGCTTTATGGGTTTCTTGCCAGATGCGCTCTTTGGCAAGTGTGGTGAGTTCACCAGATTGCGTTATATCTAACAACAAAGCTTTGGTGGGACTGGCAATACTAAAGCCTAGATGATGCAGGTGAGCTGCAAATCGTGCCGTGCGCAATACCCGTAATGGGTCTTCACTAAAGGCTTGAGACACATGACGTAAAAGTTTTGCCTGGATGTCCTGTTGGCCTCCAAAGGGATCTATTAATTGGCCATCTGACGCTTTTGCAATCGCGTTGATGGTAAGGTCGCGGCGTTGCAAATCTTCTTCTAAGGTCACTGTTGGTGAAGCGTGTATTTGAAAACCTGTATAACCTTGGCCAGATTTTCGTTCAGTGCGAGCTAAGGCATATTCTTCTTTGCTTTGGGGGTGTAAAAATACTGGAAAATCTTTTCCCACTTGGGTATACCCAAGATTAAGCAAGGCTTCAGGGGTACTGCCTACCACTAGATAGTCTCTTTCATGCACTGTAAGGCCAAGTAGGGCGTCACGTACTGCACCACCTACCAGGTATGTGTTACTCGTGACCATAACAGTATTCTCTTATAGTGAATTGCAGTGTTCAGGGTGAGCAACGCTGTACGCAGTGTAGCCTCCTGTTAAGCTATACACTTCGTCAAAGCCTTGTTGGGCTAAAAAACCTGCCGCTTGGATAGAGCTAATACCGTGGTAACAACAAACAATGATGGGTTTGTCTAAGTCTGCCTCACGTAAAAAGGTAGGCAGGGTTTCGTTACAAATGCGCGTACTGTTCTTTATGTGGCTTTGTTGATAGCTATTTATGTCGCGAATATCGACAAGGTAAGCCCCTTGGCTAACTTTGTCCATCACATCAGCTGGGGCAATTGAAATAACTTCAGACATATTTGATTCCTATGTAATAAGCTCTGCAGTGTAGTGTTTGTAGGGCATTTGTGCAATATGCGGGTTAGCATCCTACGCTAAAACAGCGACTGTCATCCAGACGTATTAACTTGAGCCTACCCCCCCAAACACAACCCATATCCAAATTGATAATATGCTCTTTGCCAGTTTCACCTTGTAATGCGGCCCAATGTCCAAAGACTTGCCGTGATGTCACCGCGCTTGGTAAATCGAACCAAGGCAAAAGTGACGAAGGCTCATCAGTGCTGGAATCTGGTTTGCCACTATAGGTTAGGTTTAGTCTGCCTTGAGGGGTAATAAAGCGCATACGAGTGAAGTAGTTAGTGATACAGCGAAGGCGATCCATTCCTGTAAGATGCTCATGCCAAAGATCGGGTTGATTGCCATACATCGTGGCAAAGAATGAGGTAGCCTTATCGCTTTGTAATATATCTTGCAGCGCTTTTGCATGTGTTTGTGCTTGCTGTAAATTCCAGCATGGTGGCACGCCTGCGTGGGTCATTACAGTATCAAGTGCAGCATCATAGTGCAGCATAGGTTGGCTTTGTAACCAAGTTAGTAAAGGTGTGCGGTCATGGGCTGCAAAAATAGGGAAGAGGGTGTCGCTAGGCTTTAATTGGGCGTCTGTACTGTTTAGAGCCAACAAATGAAGGTCATGATTTCCAAGCACCACCTTGCATTGATCACCTAAAGACTTAATAAAGCGTAAAGTTTCCAATGAGTGTGGTCCACGGTTTACTAAGTCACCCGCTACCCAAAGGGTGTCAGTCGATGAAAAACTTACTTTATCTAGTAAAGCCTTTAAGGGCTCTAAACAGCCTTGTATATCACCTACTGCGTAACTAGCCATCGCTCAATTTTACTAGTGCAGGGCGTTGGGAGAAGAGAGGGTAAATGAAGGTATGGGCGTGCTGAACTCTTCACCATCGGCCCCAAGCATGCCATAAAATCCAGTCATGCTGCCCACTTTGGTTTCTAGTACAGTGCCACTTGTGTATTGATGCTGTTGCCCAGGTTCAATGAAGGGCTGCTGGCCGACAATACCTTCACCAGAGACTTCTTGGATTTTTCCATCGCCATCTGTAATGATCCATTTACGACTTAACAGCTGAGCGGCCTGATGCCCGGTGTTGGTGATGGTTATTCTGTAGGCAAACACATAGCGATTTCTACTGGGTTCAGACTGATCTACAAGAAACTCTGTTTTTACAACCACATTAAAACCATGGGTTGGGTCAGTGATTGTGTTGTTTGTGATGTTTAAAGTGCTCATGGAACGTCCCTAGCTTGGTGTTTGGGTCAATAAATTACTAATAGCAACAAATTCGCTTACCTTTAAACGTTCAGGGCGAATGCTAGGGTCTATGCCTAAGCTTTGCAATTGTTGATCATTTGCGATGCCTTTAAGGTTGTTGCGCAAGGTTTTACGACGCTGAGCGAAGCCGCTCTTTACTAGCTGTTCAAAATGCTTAAAATCATTTGCCACGTGAGGCAGTTGGTTATAAGGAGCCATACGCACTATGGCGGAATCTACCTTGGGTCTTGGGTCAAAGGCTTCTGGTGGCACTTCAAACAAATGATCCACGCGGCAAAAATATTGAGCCATAATGCTTAGACGACCATAATTATTGGTGCCAGCGCCGGCTGCTAAGCGCAACACCACTTCTTTTTGGAGCATGAAATGCATGTCTTCAATTAGGTTTGTGTAGCTAAGTAAATGGAAGATCAGAGGGGTAGATATGTTGTAGGGTAAGTTGCCTACTATGCGCAATAGTGGCTTGCCTTTACCTTCACCTTTGTCTTGAGTTGCCAAGCTTTGTGTGTCAGATGACTCAGCATTCAAGCTAGAAAAATCAAATTGCAGCGCGTCAGCTTCATGTATGCGTAAGTTGCTGCCATAGCTGGCAAAGGAAATGCGCAGGTGAGGTAATAAGTCGCGATCCAGCTCTACGACATCCAAATGACCGGCACTTGCCAATAAGTGTTCTGTAATTGCGCCAAGGCCGGGCCCTATTTCGACAATGTTTTGCTCTGGTTTTGGTCTAATGCACGCCACAATATGACGAATGATACCTTGGTCATGTAAAAAGTTTTGACCAAATCGTTTGCGTGCTTGGTGTTTTCTTGGGGTCTGACTGGCCATAAAAATCTCTTAAGTGGGCAACCTAAATATGAAGGCAAAGTTGTAATGCACTTTCAGTCGCTTTTAATAAACTGCCGCTTTTGGCTTTGCCAGTGCCTGCTAAATCTATTGCGGTGCCGTGATCTACTGAGGTGCGAATGATGGGTAGGCCCAAGGTGATGTTTACTGCGTCACCAAAGCCTGCGTATTTTAGCACGGGTAGGCCTTGATCGTGATACATCGCTAACACTACATCTGCTCTTGCTAAGTTATCTGGGTTAAATAACGTATCCGCTGGCAATGGCCCAACAAGGTTTAATCCTTGGCTGCGCAATCGATCTAAGGTAGGGATGATAACGTCTAATTCTTCTTTTCCTAAGTGTCCATCTTCCCCAGCATGAGGGTTAAGTCCACAAACATAAATACACGGATCCTCAATACCAAACTTACTGGTGAGCTCAGCGTCAATAATACTGATGGTTTGAGTGAGTAGCTCAGGCGTAATAGCTGCAGCGACGTCTTTTAGCGGTAAATGGGTCGTGGCTAAGGTCACACGCATGGCGTCACACGCTAGCATCATCACTACTTGATCTACATGACACCTAGCCTGTAAATACTCTGTGTGGCCGCTAAATGCAGTGCCTGATTGGTTAATGATGCCTTTATGCACAGGCGCGGTAACCATAGCGTGTGCTTGGCCTGCTAAACAGGCATCACAAGCAATATTTAGAGTGTTTAATACATATGCACTGTTATCAGCATCCAAATGATGTGGCCGGCTTTCAACCTTTAAAGGCACATGCAGCACTTTAAGCTGGTTGGAAGCCGTAAGTGTTATGGGATCTTTAAGGCTTATTTGGCAAAAATCAATCTGTAAGCTAAGCAGTGAGGCACGATCTAGCAGTAAGCCTAAATCCGCCACAATCACAATTTCAGTGTTTGCTAAAGCAAGGCTAGGTTGCCCTGCAAGGCTTAAACATAGGTCTGGGCCAATGCCTGCAGGTTCTCCTGCAGTAATGAGTAATCTTCGCATGATTAGCGAATCTCTATGTAGGCTTGGTTGCGAATGTCACGCAGCCAATTTTCAAGTTCGTTGGCAAACTTGCTATTAATAATGGCTTGCTTGGCTTGGAAACGCAGATTTTCTTGCCCAACGTCTTTGGTTCTTCTCTCTACCGCTTGCAGTAAATGCCAACCATTAGTACTTTTTATGGGTTGGCTGAGCTGCTTCACATCAAGTTGATCCAAAGGTTTTTGTAACACCTTGGGAAGTTGGTTCTCATTGAGCCAGCCCAAGTCACCACCACTAGGTGCTGAGTTTGCATCGTCGCTAAAGGTGCGTGCTAGATCATAAAAATCTGCACCATCGACCAACCGTTGATGCAGTTCATTAATCAGTGCTTTGGCCTGAGCTGGGGAGCGGATTTCGTTAGGTAATATCAAAATATGGTTGGCTTTAGTTTGAGACACAGACTGAATGCCCACACCCCGTTTGTTGGTTAACGTGATGACGTGAAAACCACTACCATTGCGAATAGCTTCACTCACTTCACCAATCTTCATTTGTTTAATGGGACTGGCAAATAAGGCGGGTAGTTGGCTACCTTTGCGCCAACCTAAGTTACCGCCTTTGAGTGCATTGGAAGCATCTGAGTAGGTGGCAGCGACACTAGCAAATAGTGTACCTTGAGCTAAAGCGCCGTAGATTTGATCTAGTTTTTGTTGGGCTTTTGCTAGCTCTTGGGCATTAGGCTGCTCACTTAGGCTCACTAAAATATGACCCACTTCATACTCTTTTTCGGCAAGCTTTTGGCCTTGATTTGAAGCCAAATAACGGTCTATTTCATACTCGGTCACTTTGATACGACCATTAACAGACGTTTTTTGAAGTTCATTAATCGTCATCTCTTGGCGAACTTTTTTCTTAAACTGCGCCATGGTTTCACCACCGCTATTAACGGCTTTTTCAAGCTGTTCCATGGATAGTTTATTGCTTTTTGCAATGCGCTCTATCGCCAAATTTAACGTGGATTCATTAATATAAATGCCTTTTTGAGCCGCCAGTTGTAATTGTAGGTTTTCAATAATTAGCTGGTCTAATACCTGGCTTGTGAGTGCTTGTTGATCAGCCACATTGGTATTACTTTTAGCTAGCTGCTGTTGCACTGTGGCTAGTCGGGTTGATAAGTCGCTTTGCAACACAATGTCATCGTCTATGATCGCGGCAATGCTATCAATTTGAGTGGCAGCAGAAGCTGAGATGGGTAACATCAAACTTACAACTAAGCTTAGGCCTGCGCCCCATTTACTGAGTGTATTCATTATAGCCAGTAATTCCTTTCATAAAGTCTGCCATGCGCACTTGGTTGCCGCTGGTCAATTGTTTGTCACTTTGGCCTAAGCCTTTAAGTGACAGCTCAAAAAATATGCCATGCTCCATGCCTTGTACAGAGTCTACTAGCCAGCTTCGGCTTGCTAAGCGTCCCTTCCAGCAGCAATTTGCATACTCTACCCCCAAAATTGAATCTTGCAATTGCTGGTTGAGGAGGTCTTCTTTGTGTTTAGCCATCAATGACCACTTGGGTGTTACAGGCAAAATTAAAGACACTTCACCTTGTTCAGTGCTGCCTAATGTTTGTGTGTATTTTACATCAATGATCTTCTTATTAAGCTGGTATTTCATGTTCAGGCTAGTGGCTTGAACTTTGCCAGAGCTAGGGCTCCAATCAACCCCTGCGCCTGAGCTCCAGTTGGGGGTAAATTGATAATGCATGAGACCATAAATAGGCGAAAAAGTTTCAGTATTAGCTAGGGTAGCGCTACTTAATTGCACCTTACGATCACTAAAGTAGTGAATTTGAGAGATGGATAATTTAGCTTTTTGCCAGCCTTTGTGATTTAAAAATTGGCTATCTAAACCCAAAGTAACGCGATTGGTGTCTGCAATACGGTCATATCCACTAAACCGATTAGGCTGATAAAGGGGTTTTGATATGGCGCTGGTATCAAAAATAGCCACGTCATTTTGCTCTTGGTAGGGTGTGTAGGTGTAATAGACTCGTGGCTCAAGGGTTTGTGTGTAACCTTGTGATAGCGCACGCTCAAATAGTAAGCCACTGTCAATTTCCAGCTGTGGGATGATGCGTGTCATTTGTGCTGACGTGGTTGCTGGGGTATCGGTGAGTTGGTAGTTAGTAATAGGCAAGCTGATCTTAGGCTTCACAAAGCGATACTCATTGACCCACGAGCTGCTTAGCATTGGCACGATATGTGTGCGAGTGCCAGTGATTTTGTTAGCGCCGGTGAGTGCGCTGGTATCTCTGATAAAGCGAGTCAAATCTACCGTGTAGTTTGCCTTGATCAACTGCTC
>JAIBDW010000011.1 GCA_024686035.1 Oceanospirillaceae bacterium | reverse complement strand
GCTGGAAACACACCATGCACAGAGTCATAGCGTGTTTCGTAAATGACAGATTCAGCAATACCTAAATCATTGATCGCAACCACCTGCAGCTTATGCTGTAGGTCACGCTCAACAATAGCTCGAAGCACTGCACGACCAATACGTCCATAACCGTTGATAGCAATACGTTTGACGTTTGGCATTATAATAAAATACTTATAGTAGCTCAGTAACAGTAGTGGTTATCTTGTCTACCGTAAATCCATACATTTCAAACAGTTCACTGGCTGGGGCAGAAGCACCAAAGTCAGTCATGCCAATTACCTTGCCGCCTAAGCCTACATATTTATACCAATAGTCAGCATGCGCCGCTTCCACCGCAACACGAGCGGTAACACAAGCAGGTAAAACATGCGCCTGATAAGTGGCATCTTGGCGCTCAAAAAGCTCAGTACATGGCATAGACACCAAACGCACTTTACGGCCAGCAGCGATCAGAGCGTCTGTGGCTTGTTGGGCGATGCCCACTTCTGAACCCGTGGCAATTATAATGGCCTCTGGAGTCCCGTCACAATCTTGTAAAATATACCCGCCTCGAGCGACATTGCTCAACACCGCTTCATCACGTTGTTGGTGCGGTAAGTTTTGGCGAGAAAAGATTAAAGCTGAAGGCCCGTCTGTCCGTTGGATAGACGTTTTCCATGCAACTGCAGATTCGACGGTGTCACATGGGCGCCATGTGTCCAAATGCGGGGTTAAACGCAAATTCGCAATTTGTTCAACTGGCTGGTGAGTCGGCCCGTCTTCACCCAAACCTATTGAGTCGTGGGTATACACAAACAACACACGCTGGCGCATCAATGCTGCCATACGCACGGCATTGCGGGCGTATTCCATAAACACTAAAAAGGTCGCTCCGTATGGAATAAATCCACCGTGCAAAGCCATACCATTCATCATGGCAGACATCGCAAATTCACGCACCCCGTAATACACGTAGTTACCAGTGGCGTCTTCTTTAGTGATGCCTTTGGAGCCTGACCATTTGGTTAAGTTAGACCCTGCAAGGTCTGCTGAACCACCTAACAATTCTGGTAATAGCGGACCAAATGCATTAATTGTGTTTTGTGAAGCTTTTCGGCTAGCAATATTAGAGCCTTCAGACTGAAGCTGCTGGACATAAGCTTGTGCTTGGGTGTCAAAATCTGCGGGCAAATCACCGGCTACACGACGCAACAACTCAGTGGCCAGTTCTGGATGAGCTTGATGGTACTGCGTAAAGGCCTTGTTCCAAATTTGTTCTGCATCATCACCTGCATCGCGGGCATCCCACTGTTCATAGATGTCAGCTGGGATATCAAACGAACCATGACTCCAACCCAACGCCTTGCGTGTTAAGGCAATTTCATCCGCACCTAATGGCGCGCCATGGCAGTCTTCTTTACCTTCTTTGTTGGGCGAACCAAAACCGATAATCGTTTTACAACAAATCAGTGTCGGTTGGTCTGTATTCGCTTTTGCTTCTTCAATGGCTGCAAATAGTGCATCTGCATCATGGCCATCAATAGCAGGCAACACTTGCCAGCCATAGGCTTCAAAACGTTTAGGTGTATCATCAGTAAACCAGCCATCAACCTCACCATCAATAGAAATGCCGTTGTCATCGTAAAACGCAATCAGCTTACCTAAGCCTAAGGTACCCGCTAAAGAACAGGCTTCGTGAGAAACACCTTCCATCAAACACCCATCACCCAAGAAAGTGTAAGTGTGGTGATCAATAATGTCATGGCCTGGACGGTTAAATTGTGCAGCTAGGGTTTTTTCCGCCAACGCCATGCCTATCGCATTAGTAATGCCTTGGCCCAGCGGCCCTGTGGTGGTTTCAATGCCTGGAGCATAGCCATATTCAGGGTTGCCAGCTGTTTTGGAATGCAACTGACGAAAATTTTTCACATCATCAATAGACAAATCATAGCCACTAAGATGCAGCAATGAGTATAGCAGCATAGAGCCATGGCCATTAGATAATACAAAACGATCGCGGTTTAACCACTCTGGGTTAGCTGGGTTATGATTTATGAAATCATTCCACAAAACTTCAGCGATATCGGCCATACCCATGGGGGCTCCTGGGTGACCAGAATTAGCTTGTTGGACAGCGTCCATACTGAGAGCTCGAATGGCATTAGCTAAGTCGCGACGTGTAGGCATGAATGGTTCCTTCAGAGGGTTAAATACACAAATTTGTAAACGTGTATTTTCCCCTACTCAAGCCTCAGACACAATCAAGATATGGCATTCTTAAAGGATTAATTCTTATTTAGCGCAATTAGTACTTGCTAAGGAGCAATCTGAATGATTTTATTTCAGAAAGTTAGATTTAGATCACCAAAATCGTCAATTTAGGTTTATAGATGGTCGTGCATCCTAACCCACACGCTTAAGTTTTCTCGTGAGTTTTTGTGGCTTTGCGATATTGGCGCTCATTATTGAACCAGGTGTTTATCCCAATCACCATTCCAGCAAAACTCCAAATACCTAAACTTTGGGCCATACTAATCACGTTGTACCCACCTTCAAGTGGTTTATTAATAACGAAGGCAGAAAAAATAAACATGGGAATGCCGTATAAAAGAACACCATTAAAAAATATGTATTTATTTCTACCCTTTGCTCTTGATACAGCCCACGCAGCGTACCCTTTGTCTTTCATGTATATTTCCTCATAAATAATGGCAACCATTTATTATAACACTCTGGGAAGCATTGATGTGGATTTCTAAATTACACGACTCACTAAAAGAGCGTCTGTGCTGGTCTAAAAACACCACGACACCAGATGCATTTTTACACAATCTTGACTGCAATTAGCTGTGCAATATATCTTCTCATAGCCTATAATACGGCTCGTTTTGCTACCTCATGTTTGAGTTTTTCCGCAAAACTTTAGGCACTCGCCAGAACAATGTTCTAGGCTGGTAATTAAGTCACTGCTAACGATGTCAGTAAAGCGTCGATTAGTATTCAATTACGAGGCATGGTTATGAACCAATACACTCTATTTACCTCCGAGTCAGTGTCCGAAGGGCATCCTGATAAAATCGCCGACCAGATTTCCGATGCCATCCTAGATGCCATGCTGGACAAAGACCCCGAATCCCGCGTTGCAGTAGAAACCCTCATTAAAACTGGTTTGGTTTTGGTGGCAGGTGAAGTGCGCACCAAATCTTGGGTCGATATAGAAGACCTAGTGAGAGAAGTGATTACAGACATCGGTTACACTTCTTCTGAAATGGGCTTTGACGGCGCCTCTTGCGCTATCTTAAATGCCATTGGCAAACAGTCTTCAGATATTGCTATGGGTGTAGACCAAAATGCTGAAGATAACAAAGAGCAAGGCGCTGGCGATCAAGGCCTAATGTTTGGCTATGCCAGCAATGAGACCGAAAGCCTCATGCCTGCACCAATTCATTATGCTCATCGGTTAATGCAACAACAGGCTAAAGTGCGCAAAAATGGCACCTTGTCTTGGCTGCGCCCAGATGCTAAAAGCCAACTTACATTCCGTTACGGTGCTGATGGCAAGCCTTTATCCATAGACGCGGTCGTATTATCGACCCAACACAGCTCTGATATTGATTTAGAAAGTCTTCGGGCAGGCGTTATGGAACATATCATTCGCCCTGTAATACCTGCACACTGGCTCACAAAAGAAACCAAATATCATATCAACCCAACAGGTAACTTTGTGATTGGTGGCCCTGTCGGTGATTGTGGCTTAACTGGGCGTAAGATTATTGTAGACACCTATGGTGGTATGGCTCGCCATGGTGGCGGTGCCTTCTCTGGCAAAGACCCCTCTAAAGTTGATCGCAGCGCGGCCTATGCTGGCCGATATGTGGCTAAAAATATTGTTGCTGCTGGATTAGCTGATCGTTGCGAAATACAAATTTCATACGCTATTGGGGTATCTGAGCCTACTTCTATTAGTCTTAATACGTTTGGCAGCGGCAAAATAAGCGACACAGCTATTGAAGCCTTAGTACGCAAACACTTCAACCTCAATGCAGGAGGTTTAGTGGATATGTTAAATCTAAAGCGCCCTATTTATCGAGCGACTGCTGCCTATGGCCACTTTGGCCGTGAAAACCCAAACTTCACTTGGGAATACACAGACAAAGCTGACGTTTTACGCCAAGCTGCTGGTTTATAAGCCTTGCGTATTCCTCGCCTATATACACCGCAGCCACTGCCATTAGAGCAAACCATAACGCTTGAAGCAGCTGCTAGTCATTATATAGGCAAGGTTCTGCGCATGCAGGCCCAGCAAGAAGTCATTATTTTTAACGATCTTGCAGAGCAAGTAAGTGCTCACATCGAAAGTGTGAATAAAAAGCACGTCAAGGTGTTTGTAAACGCTTGCTTGCCTGGTCCTCCCGCCTCTTCATTACACACTCACTTAGGCCAAGTGATGTCTCGTGGCGAACGCATGGATTACGCTATTCAAAAAGCCACTGAACTTGGGGTAAACGAAATCACCCCTCTTTTTAGTCGTCGCTGTGAAGTCAAGCTAGATGCTACGCGCCAAGCAAAACGCCTCGCCCATTGGCAACAAATTGCTATTAGTGCCTGCGAACAAAGTGGCCGAATAGATATTCCTCATATCTACCCTCCCGCATTATTAAATGACTGGCTTGAACGCACTCACGCCCAAAGCAAGCTTGTATTGCACCCACACCAAACTCAACCTTTAGCATCACAACAGACGCCTGTAAGCTGCGCCTTGCTCATAGGGCCAGAGGGCGGATTCACTGATCAAGAAGTTGAGCAAGCTCAAGCACAAGGCTATACTGGGTTAAATTTGGGCCCGCGCATACTGCGCACAGAAACAGCACCCCTAGCAGCTTTAACATTACTGCAATATATTTGGGGCGATCTTTAACTCCTATTCATTGAGACATAGAACCCATGACCATACGCCTTGGCATTGTGATGGATCCGATCCACAACATTAACTATAAAAAAGACAGTTCTCTAGCCATGTTGTGGGCTGCGCAAGATTTGGGCTGGGACTTATTTTATATGGAACCCCAACACCTCTATGCGCAGCAAGGTGAAGCGATGGGACTTATGTGTGAATTAAAAGTCATGCGCGATCCAACTCACTTTTATGATTTAGGCGTGCAACAACCCCAGGCTTTGGGTGATCTTGATGTCATATTAATGCGCAAAGATCCGCCTTTTGACACTAATTTTTTACACACTACCTACCTACTTAGCCAGGCGGAAGAAGCTGGGGCGTTGATTATCAATAAGCCTCAAAGCTTGCGAGACTGTAACGAAAAACTATTTGCCACACAATTTCCTGAATGCTGTCCGCAGGTTTTAGTCGCAAGTGATGCAGGTGTCCTTAAAGCCTTTCATACCCTGCATGAAGATGTCATTTTCAAACCCCTTGACGGCATGGGTGGTGCGTCTATTTTCCGCGCGCGTAAAGACGAGCCCAATCTTAATGTGATTATTGAAACTCTCACTGAATTTGGCCAACAACAAATTATGGCACAGCGTTATTTGCCAGAAATTAAAGATGGTGACAAGCGTATTTTAATGATCAATGGGTATCCAGTGGACCACGTTTTAGCCCGCATACCCTCTTCTGGTGAAACACGAGGTAACTTAGCCGCAGGTGGTTTGGGTGTAGCTAGGCCACTTACAGATCGTGACCGCTGGATCTGTGAAAAGATCGGCCCTGTTCTTAGAGCTAAAGAAATACACTTTGCAGGCCTTGATGTCATTGGTGACAGCCTCACAGAAATTAACGTCACAAGCCCCACATGTATTCGTGAAATTGATGAACAAACAGGCTCTAATATTGCGGGTGTGCTCATGCAGCACATCAGCCAAGTATTGGCCACAAGGAGTGTTTAGTGACTGAAAAACCAAACGAAAACAACCTACATAATTTTATGCTCATTTCAATGCCACAAATGGAAGATGAGAATTTTGTTCGTAGTTTGGTCTACATTTGTGAGCACAATGAACAAGGCGCTATGGGATTAGTGATAAATAGGGCCAATAACATTGAATTTATTGACATATTGCCACAGCTTAATATCTCAGATCGCAATGTAACTGACGCAGATAAAATCATATTTGCTGGTGGCCCTGTGCAGCCAGAGCATGGCTTTGTGTTGCATACCCCTTTAAGTAACAAAGAATGGACCTCTAGCATTCGTGTATCTGAGGACTTATGCCTGACCACCTCCTCTGATGTCATTGATGACATTGCCCATTCTGCTGGACCAGAGCATAGTTTGATAGCCTTAGGGTACGCTGGCTGGGGGCCTGGCCAATTAGAAGCGGAGTTGGCCGACAACGCTTGGTTATGTTGCCCTTTTGATGCCGACATCGTATTTAATATGGCGCCAGAAGATCGCTTCCAAGCTGCGACCGATTCACTTGGTATCGACATCAACCTAATTTCGACAAAAATTGGCCATGGATAAACCCCTAAATTTGTTAGGCTTTGACTTTGGTTCCAAACGTATTGGGGCTGCTTTTGCAAGTAACCCGCATACCCAGCCCATTGTCCTAGCGCCGATAAACGCTAAAGATGGTATTCCTAATTGGCAAATACTTGATGCCTTAGTCACCGAATGGCATGCACAAGCATTTGTAGTAGGAATTCCGTATAATATGGACGGCACTACTAGTGAGATGGCCATAAGAGCACGCAAGTTTGCAAACCGAATTAGTGCCCGCTTTGACTGCCCTTGTTATCTAGTGGATGAACGACTTTCCACCCAAGCTGCAAAACAAGAGCATCTTCAAAGCGGCGGTGGCACAGATTGGAAAAAACACGGAGTTGACGGCATTGCGGCTGCATTGATACTCCAAAGCTGGTTTAATGAAACTCAACACCGCTTATCGACTGTGCCTTTTTAAATCGCTAATTTCAATAAGCACTAAGATAAGCGTGCACACACTGACAAAGAGGAACCATGATGGGAGCTACACGCACCCCACAATACCCAGAATTGGCAGATACTCCCGCCCTTGTTACCAATTTATTAGATCAAGTAGACCAATTACTGACGTCCCAAAACATCGAACAGCCTCTTGTTATAGGTGTTCACACCGGTGGCGCTTGGCTAGCTAAGGTTGTTGCAAGCCACCTCCAAGTCCCCTTTGGCGAACTAGACATCACTTTTTATAGAGATGATTTTTCTAAAAATGGATTACACCCTATCGTTCGCCCTTCATCGTTACCCTTCAACATTAATGACCGGCATTTACTGCTGGTGGATGATGTTTTAATGAGCGGCCGCACTGTGCGTGCAGCGATGAATGAGTTGTTTGATTTTGGCAGGCCTGCAAGCATAAAGCTAATCACCCTTTGCAGTGTTAACCAAAGGGAGCTCCCTATCCAAGCCGATGCGTGTGCACTTACATTAGACTTAGCACCAGGGCAGTATTTACAACTTCAAGGACCTGAAGTACTTCAATTATCCATTATAGAGCATGCTAATCATGAGTAGTTCATCTAATTTACAGCTCACTAAGGACGGTGAATTACGCCACTTTTTAACCCCAGAAGGGCTAGATCGCCTAATGCTAGAGCGTATTTTAGATACCGCTGATTCATTTGTAGTGGTCGGTAATCAAGAGATCAAAAAAGTGCCTTTGCTGCGTGGCCGAACCGTAGTGAACTTATTTTTTGAGAACTCTACTCGCACTCGCAGCACCTTTGAACTTGCAGCCAAACGACTATCTGCCGATGTATTGACCTTAGATATTAAAACCTCCGCCACCAGCAAGGGTGAAAGCTTGCTAGATACCTTACAAAATTTACGCGCCATGCACAGTGATATGTTTGTGGTGCGTCATAGCGACTCAGGTGCAGCACACTTTATTGCCGAACAAGTCACTCCCAATGTAGCCATTATCAATGCCGGAGATGGCCGCCACGCACACCCTACTCAAGCGATGCTGGACATGCTGACCATTCGCCGCCATAAAGGCCACTTTGAACCACTATCAGTCGCCATAGTGGGTGATATCTCTCACTCCAGAGTGGCTCGAGACCAGATCCACGCGCTAAAAATATTAGGCTGCAAGGATATACGTCTAGTGGGGCCCAACACACTTATGCCGCAAGGCATTGAGAATATGGGAGTCTCAACCCATAACAACATGGACAGCGGCATATCTGGCACTGACGTAATCATCATGCTGCGGTTACAGACAGAACGTATGGCGAGCGCTTTTTTGCCCTCTGCCGGCGAGTATTTTCGTTTATATGGACTGACAACGGCGCGTCTGGCGCAAGCTAAACCTGATGCCATCGTCATGCACCCTGGGCCTATAAATCGCGGCATTGAAATTGAATCGGCGGTCGCTGATGGCCCACAGTCGATGATCCTAAATCAAGTTGGGTATGGCATTGCGTTACGCATGGCGGTGATGTCAATGGCGATGAGTGGCCAAATGCAACAGCGTCAAGCCCAAGCTAATCAAACGTCTAGCTTGAGTGGGGAGAAAAAAGCATGAAGATAATGATTCGTGGCGCACGCCTTTTAGATCCTAACCAAGCCCTTGACCGTGTGGCAGATGTACTCATAAAAGACGGGGTTATAGACACCATCGGCGATCTTAGCAATACCTCCATCGACACCCAAGTTGATATTCAGGTTGATGCTAAGGGGATGATTTTAAGCCCTAGTTTTGTAGACCTAAATACCTGCCTAAGAGATTTAAATCAAATTCAAAAAGGCACCATAGCCAGTGAAACTCATGCCGCTGCCAGCGCTGGTTTTACTCATTTATGCCCTAGCCCAGACACCCAGCCATGCAGTGATTCAAGCTCAGTCATTAGCCTGATCAAAAGTAAAGTTGAGGGCGCAGGATTTTGTGACATACTCCCTGTGGCAGCCCTCACCAAAGGTTTAAAAGGCGCTGCGTTAAGTAATATGGAGTCATTATCTGGTGCTGGTTGTATGGGCTTTAGCAACGCAGGCTACGATATATCAGACAATACGGTGCTGCTTCGTTGTTATGAGTACGCCGCCACCTTTGGCTTAAAAGTATTAGTGCAAGCTCAAGATGAGAAACTGGGTAGCGGGCATATGCACGCTGGCCCAACCGCGACACGGATGGGTTTAGACGGCATTCCGGTCATCGCTGAAACCCTTTCTATTAGTCGCCATTTAGAGCTTATGCAGCATACGGGGGTAGAGGGCCATTTTAACCAACTGTCTAGCGCAAAGGGCGTGGCGCTCATTCGCCAGGCAAAAGCACAAGGTATAAAAGTGACTGCCGATGCAGGCATTGCTCACCTTTGCTTCACTGACGCGAAGATAGAGGGCTACTGCAGCCAGTACCACGTGCAGCCACCCTTACGTGAAGAGCTAGATCGTAAAGCATTAGTTGCTGGTATTAAAGATGGCACCATAGATGCTATTTGCTCTGCCCACCAACCTCATGAATCTGCGGCTAAGTGCGCACCTTTTGCCGCCACTGCTTCAGGCATGGCTGTGTATGACATGCTCGTGCCCCTTATGCAAATCTTAGTCGATGCAGGGGAGCTTACCTGGATGCATGCTATCCAAGCACTCAGTACTAACAGCGCAAGCATTGCCAAACATAAAGCTTCAAGCTTAGCCGTTGGCAACAGCGCCAATCTGACCTTGATCGACCCAAACCATCACTGGATACTTAATGAAGTGACAAAGATAAGCCAGGGCACCAATCAGGCACTAGCTAGCCAAACGCTTAAAGCACGAGTGAAACTGACCATCAAGCAAGGTTTGATTAGTTACGCTTTATAATTTTTTCAAATAACGCGTATTACTTATATACTTTATACATTAGTAAATGGTAAATTTGATATATCTACTTTATGCTATAAATATACTACAAACTTGGGTGAACGCTGAAAATGAAACGTATAGACCTCACTACCATGACGGAGCTCACTACTCGCCAAGCGGCAACATTACTTAACGTGTCAGTTCGCTCTGTGCAGCTTTGGGTGGAGCGTGGTGCGCTACAAGCTTGGAAAACAGCTGGGGGTCACCGACGCATCAGTGTAGAGTCAGTGCAGCAGTTACTTGATGAAAAACGCGAGAAGCAAACACCCTTACACAATACACAAAGAAAAAATTCGAAAGTGGTGCTGATTGTAGATGAAGATCAAGACACCTTACTCTTGTATCAAATGCTAGTGAGTAATTGGTTCCCTAGCCTGCAAATAAAAACCGCATCAAATGGCGTTGACGCGCTTGTTAAAATTGGCGAATTTAAACCCACGGTTGTGATCACTAACCTACACATGCCGCAACTTGAAGGCTACGCCATCATTGAGCGTTTACACAGTGATCCTCAATATGACCACCTCACACCCATCGTAGTCACCGCATTAGGCGAAGCTGAAGTGACGGCAAATCAATTGCCTAAAAGTGTGCCAGTACTTCATAAGCCGATCCCTGTGGATGAACTGAAAGCACTCGTGTTGCAAGCGATTGCTAAATAGCCCCATGACATCTATGAAGCTCTATCTCCTTAAGCGATTAGCCTAAGGAGATAAATGCAACCAAACCCTGGGTTGTTGATTAGCTAGTTTTACTGGTGAGTCGTTCTTTCAAGTGCCCATTCATCCGCTTCTCCCACACACGAAAAATGTAAACCAGTAGATACGTCATTACTAAATACATAGCTGCTGCAGTGAGATAAAACTCATATACAGCAAAGGTTTTAGAGATTAGCTGGCGAGAGATGCCGGTTAAGTCCAAAATGGTAATAGTAGATACTAGTGATGTTGCCTGTAATAAAAAAATGACTTCATTACCGTAAGCTGGCAAACCGATACGAAATGCCTTTGGCATAGTAATACGCCGAAATAATAATAATCCTGACATACCACACGCTCGACCGGCTTCGATGTCGTTACGAGGAACAGCGCTAATTGCACCACGAAAAATTTCAGCAGAATAAGCTGTAGTGTTTAACACTAAAGCTAAAATGCCACAGAACCATGGATCACGGAAAAAACCCCATAATCCTAGGTCTGAGAGTTCATGCCTAAATTGACCACTGCCATAATAGATCAAAAATATTTGCACTAACAAAGGTGTCCCGCGAAAGTACAAAACAAACAGGTAGGCCGGGGATGAAACAAAACGATTTTTAGATAATCGAGCAACAGACAAGGGGATGGCTAGACCCAAACCGATCAGCAAGCTAACCACTGTGATCCATAATGTGACCCATGCTCCTTCCAATAACATCGGAAAATACTGCCATACAATCGAGAAATCCATTAGCGTGCCACCCCCTTGTTAGCCCAAGTTTCAGCCTGTTTTTGTACCATCATTGACACTAAAGTAATACCTAGATAGATAAACGATGCTAATAAGTAAAAGGTGAAAGGTTCATGGGTCGCATTGGAGGCAATTTTAGTTTTACGCATCAGTTCGTCTAACTGAATGATCGAGATGAGGGACGTCGCTTTAATCAACACCATCCAAACATTACCTAAGCCAGGTAAAGCAAAGCGCAAGGCTTGGGGTAATAAAATACGCTGAAACACCTGCAAACGCGACATGCCAATGGCTCTAGCGGCTTCAGATTGGCCTTTAGGGATGGCTTGAAAGGCCCCCCGCAAAACTTCTGTAGAAAATGCACCGTAGATAAACCCTATGGTTATAGTGCCTGCAATAAACGGATTTACATCAACACGTATGTCATACCCCATGCTCGTCGCGATGGATTGAATCAATGTTGGCATACCAAAGTACACCAACAATAAAAGAATTAGTTCAGGCACACCGCGAATAATAGTGGTGTAGGTGTTAGCGGCGAAATTGGCCCACCGATTGCTGGTCAATTTGCCCCAGCTGCCTAATAAACCTAATAATACAGCAACCAACATCGCACACAGACCTACTGCGATGGTCAATTGTAAACCGTCAAATAAAAGCCAGCCGTAGCCATGCAAATCTAACATAAAAACACTGCCTAATAGTTAAAAAAAAGGCGGCCTAAGCTAACCTAAGCCGCCCTTTCCGGTGGCTGGATTAGCCACCATACACACTAAAACCAAACCACTTGTTGCTAATAGCATCATAGGTGCCATCAGCAATGATCTGATCAATAGCTTGATTCATCTTGTCACGCAATTGCATGTCTTCTTTGCGCACACCAATGCCAACTCCTGCACCAAAGTACTTAGGATCTGAGATATCGGGGCCAAAAAATTCGCCTTCTATGTTGGCGCCTTTCATCATTTCGTCACCCACGATCACGTCTACAAACAACAAATCTACACGGCCAGAAGCAAAGTCTAGGTTGGCTTCTTCTTGGGTGCCGTAAGTACGAACCGATAAAGTATCGCCAAACTCTCCACGCAGGTAGTTTTCTTGAATCGTAGAGCTTTGTACACCGACAACCATGCCCGAAGTGGCTTGCGTACTAGAACCAGCAGCACGCACGAAACGGCTAGGTGTGTTGTAGTATTTATTTGTGAAGTCGATCTTTTGCATACGTTCTTGCGTAATAGACATAGATGCTATAATTGTGTCGAACTTTTTAGCTAGTAGCGCTGGGATAATGCCATCCCAGTCAGAGGTGACCCATTCACAATCTGCTTTCATCGCAACACAAATGGCATTACCTACATCAATGTCAAAACCGATTAAGTTATTGTCATTGTCATAATAGTTAAATGGAGGATAGGCACCTTCGGTACCCATTAAAACTTTGTCAGAAGCAACCGCTCCTAAAGACATTGTTAGCGCACCTACAGCTAGGGCCGCAGCAAGTAATTTATTCATAAGAACCTCATCATTGAGTTATTGTAGTTTTAGTAAGCCCAAAAAAGGCGACTGGTTAATAGCTCGACGCCAAAAATTTGCGGCATCGTTCTGATTTTGGGTTTTGAAACACCTCTTCTGGTGTACCTTGCTCTTCAATTAGTCCTTGATGGAGAAATACCACTTTAGATGATACTTCTCGCGCAAAACTCATTTCATGGGTCACCACAATCATAGTACGACCCTCATCTGCTAACTGGCGCATCACCTTAAGCACCTCTCCAACTAACTCTGGGTCTAAGGCAGATGTAGGCTCATCAAACAGCATCACTTCTGGGTCCATGGCTAATGCACGTGCTATAGCTGCTCGTTGCTGTTGTCCGCCAGACAGGTGATCTGGATATTGATGCGCTTTATCAGCAATACCCACTTTGTCCAATAGCTTCATCGCCTTTTCATGCGCTTCAGATTTACTTTGCCCTAAAACATGTATTGGGGCTTCCATTATATTTTGTAAAATAGTCATATGACTCCAAAGGTTGAAAGTTTGGAATACCATGCCTAATTTCGTGCGAATTCGATCGACTTGCTTTTGGTCAGCAGGCATACGATGGCCTTTGCTGTCAGTCTTCATTGCAATTAACTCACCGTCTACCCGCACTTCACCACTGTTGGGCGTCTCTAACAAATTAATGCACCGCAAAAACGTGCTTTTACCAGACCCACTCGCACCGATCAAAGAAATCACGTCACCTTGATTAGCTTCAAGAGACATGCCTTTGATCACTTCATTTTCATTAAAACTTTTGTGTAAATCTGTAATAGATAGGGCTAAGGTCATCATGGATCCAAATGCTGTAGGGCTATTTTCATAGTTAATCTTGTGGCCCATATTATGATCTAACACCGCCAAGCTCAAGCAATTCATTCCATAGGTATTGAACTAAGTCGCATCGTGTTAAGTTTAAGTCTATCAGCCAAAAGTTTTGGCTTTTATAACGCACTATGAGAGCCCTGCTAGAATTGTTACCATGGCACTATCGTTCACTTGTCGCCTTTTATTGGCTTGCTTATGCCCCCACCTACGAACCAACAAGCCATTACTGTTGCATTAATGCAGACTCACAAGCGAATTCAAGAAGCCTGCCAAGCTTCTGCTAGAACCACTGATGAAGTCATGCTCTTAGCTGTCAGCAAAACCAAACCTTTAAGTGATGTAATGGCCGCCTATGACCAAGGGCAGCGCCATTTTGGGGAAAACTATCTTCAAGATGCCTTGGAAAAGATTGAACACTGTACTGTTGAAGATATAGGGTGGCATTTTATTGGAACTATTCAAAGCAAAAAGGCCAAGACCATAACCAGTAAATTTGACTGGGTTCACACTCTAGACCGGCACAAGGTTGCCTTGCTGCTTAATCAACATAGGCCCCCTCATCTACCTCCTTTAAAGGTGCTTATACAAGTTAATATCAGTAACGAAGTGAATAAAAGTGGTGTGGCTCTAGCGCAGCTAGAAGATCTCGTAGCACAAGTATCACAACTGCCTAACTTATTGTTATGCGGTTTGATGTGCATCCCTGCTGCGGGCCAAACTGAACACATGCAGCGAGCAGCTTTCACTCAAATGGCTGCGGCACGAGACCGCCTTAAACAGACATATCCATTAATTACACACTTATCTATGGGCATGTCAGGCGACCTTGGCTACGCTATTGCTTGCGGCTCAAGTATTGTTCGTATTGGCACAGATATATTTGGCGCACGCAGCACTTCTAGCCCTTAAGCCTTAAGCGTTTAGCCCCTCGCTTTAGATCAAGAATTTACATTTAACATGCACCAGGAATACATTATGCTTCACACCCCTCACATTGCATTTATTGGCGCTGGTAACATGGCTCAAGCTATCCTCAAAGGGATGCTCGCTGCAGGTTACCCGCAAGAAAAAATCTGCGCTAGTGGCCGCACCCAAGCCAAAATGGACATACTAGCCGCACAAACAGGCATTCAAACCAGCACAGACAACTTAGCCCTGTGTAAACAGGCAGACGTGGTCGTTTTAGGCGTAAAGCCTGCGGTGATGGGGGATTTAGTAAAAAGCATTGCCCCAGCAATAGACGGATCCAAGCATCTTATCGTTTCTGTAGCTGCGGGTATTTTAGCAAGTAGTATAGAAACATGGCTTGGTGAAAAAATGCCTATTGTGCGCTGCATGCCCAATACCCCTTCACTGGTAGGGTATGGAGCTGCTGGACTATTTGCCACCGACAATGTTAGTGCAACGCAAAAAGACACAGCCACTGCTATTATGCAATCTGTAGGTTTAACGTTATGGGTGGAATCAGAAGAACATATTGACGCTGTTACTGCAGTGTCTGGCAGCGGCCCTGCTTATTACTTTTTGATGATGGAGGCTATGGTTGCAGGTGCACAAAAGCTTGGGTTAAGCAAGCAAGTGGCTCAAGAATTAGTGCTCCAAACGGCCCTTGGCGCTGCTCAAATGGCCCAACAAAGTGACCAAACACCCTCTCAATTAAGAATTGCAGTCACCTCGCCCAAAGGTACTACCGAACAAGCCTTGAATACCTTTAATGCAGGTGGCTTTAGTGCACTTTGTAGCCAAGCCATGTCGGCTGCATATCAACGTTCTAAAGAGTTGGCGCAGTTATTTAAAGCGTAGCATTGTTCTATAGAATCCATCACAAACTACTTGCGATAGTGCTAATAAAGGCGTTAAATCACAAGGTTTATTATCCTTAATGGAGCAGCCATCGATGATGGACTTTGCATTGACTAATGATTGGCTAGAAATGGCCTTAGATGGCTTAATTAACCTATCCTTGGCAACCATAATTTTCTTTATTGGCTTTTGTGTTGCAGGCTTAATCGCTAATTTGGTGAAACGTCTCCTATTATCACGCAGCATTAACGACCCTTTACAGTACTTTATAGTGACCATTACTCGGTTGGCACTGAGTTTTGTGGCACTGATGATTGCGCTGGATTTTTTGGGTTTCGATACTGCTGTATTGCTTACGGTTTTTGCCGCTGCAGGCTTAGCGATTGGCTTAGCGTTAAAAGACACACTTAGTAATGTTGCCTCTGGCGTCATGCTTATTTTATTTAAACCGTTCACTATCGGTGATTATGTCGAAGCCGCTGGAGTAGGCGGCGTCGTAGAAAAAATTGGCATTTTTACTAGCCAAATGAGAACCGGCGACAATCGTGAAATCACAGTACCAAATAGTCAGATCTATGGCGGCGTGATCATTAATGCTTCCGCTAAAGAAACACGGCGTATCGACCTTATTATTGGCGTTGGATACAGTGATGATTTACAAAAAGTTGAAGCATTATTACTGCAATGCATCCGCGCTGATCAGCGTATTTTAGTGACCCCAGAGCCCACCGTTGCCGTGGCAGAACTGGCAGATAACAGTGTAAACTTTATCGTTCGTCCATGGGTGAATACGGCCGACTACTGGATAGTAAGGTGGCACCTTATTGGTCAAATAAAAGTCTCATTTGATGAACATGGCATTTCCATCCCATACCCACAACAAGACATTCACATACATCAAGTGACAAAGGACTAAACCTACGTTTTAGACACACGGCTTACGCTAGGCAGTGTGTCTAAAAGGCTTAAGCCAATTTCTTATACTTTACTCGCGTAGGTTGGTGATCTTTACCCGTGCGAGCCCTATAATCTTCAGCATACTCTGTGTAGTTACCTTCAAAGAAGACCGCCTTAGAATCGCCCTCATAAGCAAGTGTGTGAGTACACACTCGGTCTAAGAACCACCGATCATGGGAAATAACAATAGCTGCGCCTGGAAACGCCAGTAAAGCTTCCTCTAGTGCTCGTAAGGTTTCAACGTCTAGGTCATTGGTCGGCTCGTCTAATAACAATACGTTGCCGCCTTGCTTAAGCAGCTTGGCTAGATGTAAGCGGTTACGCTCACCCCCTGACAAGTCTTTAACAAACTTTTGCTGATCATTACCTTTAAAGTTAAAACGGCCTGCATAGGCTCTTGACGGCACCTGATAACTGCCTACAGTGATAATGTCTTGCCCGTCTGAAAGCTCTTCCCAAACCGTTTTGGTGCCATCTAAGGCACGGGTTTGATCCACATGAGCCAATTCAACCGTGTCGCCTATTTCGATGCTGCCTGAGTCTGGCTGTTCTGCGCCTGTAAGCATTTTGAACAAGGTGGATTTACCTGCACCGTTGCCACCTACCACACCCACAATAGCACCTTGGGGCATGCTAAATTCCAAATTTTCCACTAACATTTTATCGCCAAAGGCTTTGCTGACGCCCTGCACGTTAATCACTTTGTCACCTAAACGTGGCCCTGGTGGAATGTAAATTTCGGAGGTTTCATTTCTTTCTTGGAACTCGCGGGAGCTTAATTCTTCAAATCGAGCTAGACGTGCTTTCGATTTAGCCTGGCGACCTTTTGCATTACTGCGCACCCAATCCAATTCGGACTTCACCGCTTTTTCGTGCGAGGCTTGTTGACGGCCTTCTTGCACCAAACGCGCTTCTTTTTGCTCTAACCAAGACGAATAATTACCTTCGTATGGGATACCATGACCGCGGTCTAATTCAAGAATCCAACCGGCTGCATTATCAAGAAAATAACGATCGTGGGTAATAGCTACGACCGTGCCATTGTAATCCACTAGAAAACGTTCTAACCAAGCCACAGATTCAGCATCCAAATGGTTAGTAGGCTCATCTAGTAACAACATATCTGGCTTATTCAATAGCAAGCGGCACAAAGCCACACGGCGACGCTCACCGCCAGATAAATGCGCTACGTTTTCATCCCAGCTTGGCAAACGCAATGCTTCAGCAGCCACTTCTAGCGTGCGCTCTAAGTTGTGGGCGTCACTGGCTTGTATAATGTCCTCTAGCTTAGCTTGCTGGGCCGCTAATGCATCAAAATCTGCATCAGGTTCAGCATAAGCAGAATACACGGCATCTAATGCCGTTAAGGCATTTTTAGCTTCAGCAACACCTTCCTCAACCACTTCACGCACAGTTTTAGAATCGTCCAGCTTAGGTTCTTGCTCTAAGTAACCTACATTGATACCAGGTTGAGGGCGTGCTTCACCGTTATATTCTGTATCAACACCTGCCATGATCCTCAACAAGCTAGATTTACCAGAGCCATTTAGGCCCAGCACACCAATTTTGGCGCCCGGGAAAAAGGACAAGGAGATGTCTTTTAAAATTTCACGTTTGGGAGGAACTACTTTTCCAACCCGATTCATCGTATACACAAACTGAGCCATGTGATTTCCTGATCAATTCAAAAAAATATCCCACTATTATACCCTGAGACGTCATTAAAAGGGGGAAACCAGCCACCATAGTATTTAGCCATCTGCCCACTTGTGGTATGGTTTGCAACCCCCACTAATGGGGATAGTCTATTTTTGTTACCATTGTTGTTTAAGGAATGTCCGTGCCTACTACCCACGTTGCCTCTTCATTGCTGCCCACCCCTTATGGCACTTTCGATATGCATGCTTTTGCTGATAGCAAAACTAATAAGGAGCATTTAGCCCTCAGTATGGGTGACGTCTCAAGTGGAGGCCCTGTACTGGCTCGTTTGCACTCAGAATGCTTAACAGGTGATGCCTTGTTTAGTATGCGTTGTGATTGTGGATACCAGTTACAAGAAGCTTTAAAACGCATTGCTACACAAGGCCAAGGGGTGCTTTTATACTTGCGCCAAGAAGGCCGAGGCATTGGATTATTAAACAAGATAAGGGCTTACAACCTACAAGATAAAGGTGCAGACACGGTAGAGGCAAATGAACAGTTAGGTTTTGATGCAGACATGCGTGAATATAGTATGGCCAAAGATATGCTTGATCACCTCCAGATCAAGTCCGTCCAGCTAATGACTAACAATCCTCGAAAAGTCAAAGCCCTTGCAGATCTTGGCATTAATGTAGAGCAACGCCAAGCATTAGAGGTCGGCGAAAACAGTCACAATGAAGCCTATTTGGCCACTAAAGCCAGCAAACTAGATCACTTATTTGGCAAGTAGTTGCGCTTGCCAAAGCTTAATTTTTGCTGTCATTGCAAGTTCGGATAAGCCTGTATCATCTAACACTTGCTCACGAGAACCATGAGCAAGTGCATTGTCTTCATGGCCTAGACATAAAAGCGCAGCCTTTGTCTGTTGCTTAACTAGCCACTCACTCACTGCAGAACCTGCACCACCGATAGCACTGTGGTCTTCGATGGTCACAAAGCCAAGATGCTGTTCAAGCAGCTGCTCTAATAAACTTTCATCCAATGGTTTTACAAAGCGCATATCCACTAAAGTGGCATCTAATGTGCTCGCAACTACTACAGCCTTGTCTAATAAGGAGCCAAAATTAAGTATAGCGATACCAGAAGAGGTTTCTGTAATGCGCAGTAACTGCCCTTTACCCAGCGCTATAGGAGCGCTCAAAAGTGTCCCATCAAAGGCTTCACCTCGAGGATAACGCACTGCAACAGGGCCATCATATGCATAAGCAAAATCTAACATCGCATGAGTTTCTGCAGCAGTGCTTGGTGTCATCACCGTGAGATTGGGCAAACATCTCAAAAATGCCAGATCATAGGCTCCTGTGTGAGTTGCTCCGTCCTCCCCCACCACCCCAGCGCGGTCTATGGCCAATAATATATCTAAATTTTGCAACGCAATGTCATGAATCAGCTGGTCATAACCACGTTGTAAAAAAGTAGAATAAATCGCTACCACCGGCTTTGCGCCTTCACAGGCCATGCCTGCTGCTAAAGTAATGGCATGTTGTTCAGCAATAGCCACATCAAACAAACGCGCACCAAACTCTTTGGCAAAAGGTACAAGGCCTGAGCCACCTACCATGGCGGGTGTAATGGCCATTAATCGATCATCTTCACGGGCTTTTTGGCAAATCCACTGACCAAAGACTTGGGCAAAGGTTGGGTTTTTTTTATTGCATGTAGGCGCGTCAGCTAGTTTTTGAATAGGGTCGATTTTCGCCAAGGCGTGATAGCCCACAGGGTCACTTTGTGCTGGCCCATATCCTTTGCCTTTAAGGGTATGAATGTGTAATAGTTTAGGGCCAGAAAGAGCCAACAAGTCACTTATGTGGGACATTAACTCAGGTAAATCATGCCCATCCACAGGCCCACGATAGGTAAAACCTAGGGCAGTAAACCACTGAGATGGCCCACCATATCCTTGGTGATCGTCCAAAAATGTAGCTAGCCCACCCAAATTTTCATCAATCGCCATATCATTATCATTAACAATAATCAGCGCGTTAGCTTGGCAATGGGCCATGTGATTTAGCGCCTCAAAAGCCATACCGGCTGTCAGCGCTCCATCACCAATCACAGCTACATGCTGCGCCATAGGGTTTTTACTCGCCAAGACCATACCCAGTAAAGCACTAATTGAGGTGCTGGCGTGGCCCACACCAAACGCATCAAATGGGCTTTCGCTGCGCTTAGGAAATGGAGCTAGACCGCCACGTTGACGCATACTCAACATAGCATTTTTGCGCCCAGTGAGCATTTTGTGTGGGTAGGCCTGATGGCCCACATCCCATATTAATCGATCATTAGGCGTGTTGAGCAAATAATGTAAAGCAATGGTGAGCTCGACTACACCTAAACCAGCCCCCAAATGCCCCCCTGTTTGGCCTACACTGTAGAGCAATGCTAAACGCAGCTCATAAGCTAACTGAGGAAGCTGTTCAGGAGTGAGTTTACGTAAATCCTGGACACCATTCACCGTGTCAAACAATGGCGTTATGGGTGGCTGCTGCGCAATACTTAGGATAGTGGGAAACATCAGCTTAGTACTTTCGAGTCACGATAAAGTCTGCCAACCAGATCAAAGGTTGTGCCGCTTCACCAAATTCTTTTACATTACTGGTGGCCGTATGATGCAATTGACTCAAGCGCTCTTTAGCGGCCTTCATACCAAGTAATGCTGGGTATGTTGATTTTTCATTGATGACATCAGAGCCCTGAGCTTTGCCTAGGGTGATGGTGTCACTTTCAATATCTAAAATGTCATCTTGTACCTGAAAGGCCAATCCAATGGCTTTGGCATAGTGGCGCAAATGCTCAAGCTGGGTAGGGGATACGTGAGCGCATGATAAGGCGCCAAGTTCTACACTGGCAACGATTAGTGCTCCAGTTTTTAGCTCGTGCAAACGTTCTAGTTGGGATAGGTCTACGGCATCATGTGCGGCTGCCATATCAAGCATTTGCCCAGCCACCATGCCTTTAGCACCAGAGGCTTGAGCTAAGCATGACACCATAGCTAAACATTGTTTGGCATTGATTTGAGTACCATGTGCTTGGGTTAGTAATTCAAATGCTAAGGCTTGTAAGGCGTCGCCTGCTAAAATGGCCGTGGCTTCATCAAAGGCAATATGGCAACTAGGTTTGCCTCGACGTAAATCGTCATCGTCCATAGCAGGCAGGTCATCATGAATCAAAGAATAGGCGTGTATGGCTTCAACTGCGCCAGCCAAGGGGTCCAAAGCAGCACCCTCTATGCCACACGCACGGGCAGCGCCATAGACTAGGGCCGCTCTTACTCGCTTGCCACCTTGTCCGGCACTATAGGCCATAGCTTTGGACAAAGTCTCACTGGCTCCATGGCGAGAAATAACGGTATTGAGCGTTTTTTCGACCCGTGACTTAGAATGGTCTAAAAACTCATCCAATGAATCAAAGTGCAACGTTAAGACTCCTTATTAAAGGGCTTTTCAAGCACTTTTCCTTGGGCATCTTGCATCAACACATGCACTTTCTGTTCAGCTTGCGCCAAGGCAGTTTGGCAGCCCCTGGTGAGTGAAATACCACGCTCAAAAGCAGCTAAAGAGTCTTCTAAGGTTAAGTCCCCTTGCTCCATTTGCTGCACTAAGGCTTCTAGTTCAGCCAACGATGCTTCGAAATTAAATGCACTTGCCTGTTCAATTTTTGTCATCTATAACCCCAATACCAGTCCACTAGGCATACCAAAGGTCGCTGCCAACTTTCGGATCACTAACTCATCCACTAAGTTAATCATAATAAATACCAAAATAGGTGAAAAATCCAATCCCCCAATATTAGGCAACATACGGCGCACTGGAGCCATAACAGGTTCTGTAAGCTGGTATAGCAAATGAGCCCCAGGGTGCCTAGTTTGGGGGGCAAGCCAACTTAAAACAATGCCTGCAAGCACCGCAAAAAATAACAAATCAAGTGCTTGAGACATCACACCAATGAGGCTCCAGATTACTAAACTCAGGGGATTTGGCAGCTGGAACCCTACAATCAACAACACTGCTATTATTAATAACAACTGCACTATCAGTGCCAACACTAGAGCAGGCAGACTTAACCTTCCAGTGCGAGGCATCAGCTTTTGCAACACCGCAACAAATGGTTGGGTTAGCTTCACCACTGCTTGAGCTAAAGGGTTATAAAAATCAGCCTTAACCAGCTGCAACATAACCCTTACGATGACGATCGTAAGATACAAACCAAAAACGCTTTGGACTAAAAAAATACCTGCATTTGCCATGATAAAACAACGCCCTTCATAAACTTAGGTTAACTGTGCCAAGTGTCTCATATTGAATGCATTCGCACTACTAGAGATGCCAGTAAACAGCCCTCTCAACGCCCACCTGCGACCTCTATAAATGACCCAGTCACATACGATGCCTCATTGGATAACAACCAAGCCACTGCATTAGCCACTTCTTCTGGTTGGCCACCACGGCCCATTGGGATGGAAGGCTTGATGCGCTCAATACGATCAGGCTCGCCGCCATCGGCATGCATACCAGTAGCAATAAAACCTGGGCGCACACAATTAACTCGAATGGCTTCCTTGGCTACTTCTATGGACAAACCTCGGGTTAGCGTATCGATAGCACCTTTACTTGCAGCATAATCAACATATTCAAACGCTGACCCAAGCCTAGCTGCAGCAGAAGAGACGTTAACAATAGCACCACCTTGCCCACCGTGTTTTAGCGCCATACGCTTAATGGCCTCTTTGCAACATAAAAAGTAGCTAGTGACATTGGTGCTAAGTAATTGGTTGATACGCTGTGCATCCATCTGCTCCACCAGCATCTGTGGCCGTAACATACCCGCATTGTTAACCAATCCAGTTAATGGCCCTAGTTGCTTGTCAATGGTGTTAAACAAACCCACCACCTGGTGTTCTTGGGACACATCAGCCTGCACCGCGATGGCTTTAACGCCTTGGCGGGTTAGATCAACCACCAGCTTTTGCGCAAGGTCTTTTTGTGTGTGGTAGTTGATACACACATTGTGGCCCTTGGCAGCTAAAGCACGAGCCGTAGCGGCGCCAATCCCCCGACTAGCTCCAGTGATTAAGACGTTACCCATTTAACCCTCCCGTGCTTTTGTTTTTACTTTCCCGCACCGATCACGCACAATAAGCGCATTATTTAACGTCCTTTAACTATGGCACAAACGACAATGAGCAACTTATGAAACCTTTACGTAATCTTAGCCACATCTTTTGCCCATTACTAGCCTCACTGCTGCTTTCTTGGGCGCTACCTAGCTACGCAGAGCAGTCCATCGAAAGTCCAAAATATAGCATTCACTATAATGCTTTTAACACCATGATGGTGACGCCAGAGATAGCTCAAAATTATGGCTTCACACGCGCTAGAAACCGTGCTTTGTTGAATATTTCAATACTGGATACGTCCACAAAAGAAGCTTTACCTGCCGTTGTGACTGGCACTCGAAGCAATATTATTGGGCAAGTTTTGCCGTTAGAGTTTCAACAAATTAAAGAAGAGAACGCCATCTATTACATTGCACAATTACGCTTCACCGAAGAAGAAATGTGGCGCTTTGAACTACAGATACAGCCTGATTTAAATGCAAAGCCAATCCCATTAAAGTTTAGTCAAATCTTTTATTTAGAGCAGTAATCTATTCAAAATAGCTCAATAAATCATTCAAAAAGCGCCACCCCAATGGGCTAGCTTGCAGGCGATCAGGCATCATCAGGCCAGCTTGTCTGGCAGAAAAAATAGCATTTTCAACAGTGCTTAAAGGTTGCCCTGTTTGAGCTAAATAACTCGTTTCAAGCACCCCTTTTTCAAGCCGCAAAGCGTTCATAAAGAACTCAAGCTTTAGTTCTTTGGGCGTCACATAATGGCTTGATGCAAGAGGTGATATAGCTGCCATATAAGCCTTAGGTTGCCGTAGCTTTACCCTGCGCTCTATCTGCATTTGACCTGCCTTTAAATAACTCACTTTGCCATGAGCACCTGCACCTACCCCGATATAATCACCAAACTGCCAGTAGTTGAGATTGTGCCTAGCTTGACTGCCTTGTTTGGCATAGGCTGAGATTTCGTACTGGCTTAAGCCTGCGGCCTCAATTAAAAGCTGACCTTGATCTTGTATGTCACAAAGAATATCTTCATCAGGCAATGCAGGAGGACTGTTGTGGAACTGAGTATTAGGTTCAATGGTCAATTGGTACCAAGACAGGTGATCTGTGCCAAATGCTAACCCTTGTTGCAAATCCATTAGGCCTTGCTGCACTGTTTGGCCTGGTAAGCCGTGCATTAAATCCAAATTAATCCGATTAAAGCCTAAAGATTGTGCCTTACCAATCGCAAGCTTAGCCTGATTCGCATCATGAATGCGCCCTAGTGCTTGCAAGCAATCATTATCAAAACTTTGCACCCCAATAGACAAACGGTTCACACCTTGCTCTAAAAAGCCTGCAAACTTTGCTTGCTCAAAGGTGCCTGGGTTGGCCTCTAGAGTCACCTCCATATTCTTTTCACAGGCAATGTTAGCTTTAACAAAATTGAGTATGCTGCCAATACCCTTAGCGCTCATTAAGCTTGGTGTACCACCTCCTATAAAAACACTATGCAAAGTGCGGCCATTTACAGCGGCTAACTCTTGAGCTAAATCGCCAAGCAACGCTTTGAGATAGCTCGCTTCAGGGATAGCTTCCCCGCCTTGCGTCGCATGGGAGTTGAAGTCACAGTATGGGCATTTGCGGACACACCAAGGGATGTGTATATAGAGACTAAGCGTGGGCAATGCGAGCAAATTTTTAGGGGATATCATTAAATTTCAGCTAACGCTTTTTGTAGTTTGGCTAGGGCTTTTCCACGGTGGCTAATGGCAATTTTTTCTTTTGGGGTAAGCTGTGCAGCCCGGCAATCTTTTTCTAATACTTGAAAAATAGGATCGTAACCAAACCCATGTTCTCCTTTTGCACTGTCCACAATCATTCCTTCCCACGAAGCTTGGCATATCAATGGGGTAGGGTCTTTAGCGTGGCGCATATACACTAATACACATTGAAACCGTGCGCTGCGCTGTGCGGATGGGATTGGCGCAAGATCTTTAACTAGTTGAGCGCAATTAGCCGCATCTTTGTATTGCCCTGTAAGTGAAGAGCCTGCGTAGCGGGCTGAATAAATACCAGGGGCGCCCCCTAACGCATCAACTTCTAAACCTGAATCATCGGCTAACGCTGGCATACCTGACATTTGTGCAGCATAGCGGGCTTTGATAATGGCATTTTCCACAAAGCTTAGGCCTGTTTCTTCCACTTCTTGGGTAATAAATTGGTCTTGGGGAATCAGTTCAATGCCCACGGGAGTTAGACACTGGCCAAACTCTTTTAATTTCCCAGCGTTACCGCTAGCTAATACGACCTTTTTCATTGCTTAACCTTGTGCTTAGCATTGGCTTAATTAAGTGGCGGAACATACCCAAAGTATTAACGCATCCCCTTTGCTAGTAGACACCACCGCATGTCCCATCGTGCTGTCAAAATAAGTGCTGTCGCCTTCAGTCAGAGCTAAGGGCTCGTATTCTTCAGTGTATACCAGCACATCACCTTCTAACACTAGTAATAACTCTTCACCTTCGTGCCTTACCCAGTCTCCAAACTCTTCTAATGTCCTAGCTCGCACACGGCTCTTAAAAGGCACCATCCGCTTGGAGTCTAATTCTGTTGCCAGTAGCTCATGCTCATAAGTGGCCGTTAAGTGCTCGCGACCTTGTTGTTTTTTAGTGACACTGCGACGGCCTGATATTCGTACGTCTTTTACAGGCGCAAATAATTGAGGCATATCGATACCCAAGCCTAATGCCAGCTTTTGCATCAAATTAAAGGTAGGTGAAAGTTGATTGTTTTCCATTTTCGACAAAGTCGATTGTGCAACCCCTGTGACTTTACTGGCTTGTTGCAGCGTCATTTTTCGGTCTTGTCGTAGTGCTCTTAAACGCTCACCAAAATTATTTTGTTGCACCGCTGGGCTAGGCACAGGAGGCAATATGCCCGCTTCAGGGCGAAGTGTAGACATGATTTCTCCTTTTTTAACAATTAGTTACGTTGACTGCAAGACCACCCCTTGAGGTTTCTTTGTATTTGTCTTGCATATCAGCACCCGTTTCACGCATCGTTTTAATCACGTCATCTAATGATACCAGATGTTCACCGTCTCCACGCATAGCCATGTGAGCTGCGTTAATAGCTTTGATAGAACCCATAGCATTACGCTCTATACATGGCACTTGCACCAAGCCTGCAATCGGGTCACAAGTAAGGCCCAAATTATGCTCCATGCCTATTTCTGCAGCATTTTCTACCTGTTCAGGAGTGCCACCTATCACCTGCGCTAAACCAGCAGCAGCCATTGCGCATGCACTACCTACCTCACCCTGACAACCCACCTCTGCGCCTGAAATAGAGGCGTTGAGCTTACATAAAATACCCACCGCAGCTGCAGCCAATACAAAGCTAACGATACCTTTATCGTTGGCTGATGGGTAAAAATTGTCGTAGTAATGCAATACTGCAGGGATAATTCCTGCAGCACCGTTGGTCGGGGCAGTAACAATACGACCACCGGCAGCGTTTTCTTCATTAACTGCCATGGCGTATAGGTTAACCCAATCCATCGCTGACAATTGCGGTGTAATTACTTTGATAGAACCTAAGCTGCTTAGCTTTTGATACAAATCTGCAGCGCGTCGTTTCACATTCAAACCACCTGGCAAGACACCTCCCGTATGGCAACCATTGTGGACACACTCTTTCATCACCTTCCACAGGTGTAAAATTTCAGTTCTGATCTCATCTTCTGTGCGCCAAGTTTTTTCATTTTCCATCATCACTTCACTAATACTTAGCCCTGTATTTTTACAATGGGCTAGTAACTCGGATGCTGAGGTAAACGGGTAAGGCACTTTAGGTTGGTCATCATCAACTGGTAATTCGTCCGCCTTGGCAGCCACTTCATCAACAATAAACCCGCCACCCACAGAATAATAGCAAGCTTCCAACAACACATCCCCACCATCGTTAAAAGCGCTCATCACCATGCCATTGGGATGATAAGGTAAAGATTCTTCAAGATTAAGAATGATGTCGCGATGCTGAATGAACTCAATTTCGTGCTCACGGTTTAACGGCATGCGCTCATTAAGCAAAACCTCATCCAGCATAGGTTGTACTTTTGGAGGGTCGATTGTGTCCGGGGCCTCACCCAACAATCCAAGGATAACAGCAATATCACTAGCATGGCCTTTGCCCGTAGCGCCAAGAGAGCCAAAGAGTTCACCCTTAACACGTGCCACGTCAGTGAGGTTATCTTCATGTTTAAGCTGTTGCACAAAAGCTAAGGCCGCCCTCATTGGGCCAACCGTGTGGGAACTAGACGGGCCTATACCTATTTTTAGTAGGTCAAATACGCTTAAAGTCATGATCGCTGCCTTTCTTTGTGGTCAGACCACAAGGTTAATTCGTTAACCTTTGACTATCAACTAATATGCGCTAAGCCATCTATCTTGGTGCGACATAGAAGTAGCTTTTAAGCTACCAAGGGGGCAATAAATGCCTTGCCCTATGAATTTCTTATACTCATATCCATAAATTGGGTGGAGGATAAGTTGGCATACTTGCGTGTACTATACAAACCCTGCAATATAAGCAACATTCTAAATCATACTCAAAGCACATACATATGAATTTACCCGCATCACCTAGTTTTAGCTTGGCCGGAAAAAAAGCTTTAATAACAGGTGCTTCTTCAGGAATAGGCGCAGCCTGCGCTGTGGCTCTTGCTAGATCGGGAGCTGATGTAACATTAGCAGCAAGGCGCATAACTGAACTCAATGCGATTGTAGACGAGCTCCATAAAGAAGGCTTAAACGCTAAGGCTGTCATGATGGACGTCTCACAAATAGAGCAAACTCAAGCCCTGATTAAGAACCTTGGTCCATTTGACGTGCTGGTCAATTCTGCTGGCCTAGCTCGCCATGGCAAAGCTCTGGAGACCAATGTAGAGGATTTTGATGCAGTAATGAACCTTAACCTTAAAGGAGCTTATTTTCTTACCCAAGCAGTGGCCAAGGGGCTACTTGAATGCAATAAAGCAGGTAGTTTGATCAATATTTCTAGTCAAATGGCACAAATCGGAGGCCAAGAAAGGGCTGTCTATTGTGCCTCCAAACATGCAGTGGAAGGATTTACAAAGGCGATGGCGATTGAATGGGGTAAACAAGGCATTCGTGTGAATACTATTTGTCCCACGTTTATTCTCACCAAGCTCACTGCGGCAACCTTTGCCAACAAAGAAAAGCGTGCATGGATTGATAGCAAAATTAAACTTGGCCGAGTCGGCAACGTACAAGATATTATGGGCGCAGTCCTCTACTTGGCTAGTGACGCTTCCTCCTTAGTGACAGGCAGCGCATTAATGGTAGATGGTGGTTGGACTGCAGGCTAATGAGCAATAAAAGCATAACAGCGCCACATCGCTTCAAGTCATAAAATACGCTTATCGCAAATGCAAGTATTGCGCTGTGCCTTCCAGCAGCATCTGCACCGCCATTATAATGAGCACCATACCCATCAAACGCTCAATGGCAAACAGGCCTTTTTCTCCCAACAAACGATAAAGCTGCTTGGAGGCCAACAAAATGGCTGCCGATACAACCCAAGCAGCGGTCACCGCTAACCAGAGATCAAGCCATTGACCTTCAGCTGACTTACGCATCAGCATAATCATAGCTAAACTAGAAGGCCCTGCCATTAAAGGAATGGCTAATGGCACAATAAATGGTTCACCTGCTGGTGTTTTACCCAGCAAGCCTGCTTCTTGTGGAAACACCATCTTTAGGGCAATCACAAACAACACAATACCCCCACCGATACGAATGGCTTCCTGAGAAACTTGCAAAAACGACAAAATATAGGGGCCCAGCACCAAAAACATTAACAAGACAAGATAAGCAATCAGCAGTTCACGACGCAGCACCAAAGTGCGCCTTTTTTCAGGCACTTGTTTTAATACTGACAAAAATAATGGAATATTTCCCAACGGGTCCATAACTAAAAACAATAAAGTGGCTGCTGCAAAAATATCCATAGAGGTCTCAATAGGCAATAAACAATTAATCTAAACGTCGCTGAATAGCAACGGTATGATTCCAACTTGGGGTGGCTTCTACATAAGTAGCTCGCCCACGTTCTTGGCGTGGGGTCACATTAAAGTGCGTGCGATACGTGGTGCTAAAATGACTGGCAGAGGAAAATCCGCACGCCATGCCTACCTCTACAATAGAGCGGTCAGTGTCTCGTAACATCTGTCGAGCCTTGTCTAACCTTAGCTGTAAATAAAAACGTGAAGGGACATTATCTAAATGTTTTTTAAATAAGCGCTCCAAATGTCGTCTGGAAAGGCCCACATGATAGGCCAAGTCATCCGGTGATAGCGGTTCTTCAATATTAGTTTCCATTAAGGTAACCGCTTCGATAAGCTTGGGCTGGCTAGTGCCAATACGTGCTTTAAGTGGAATGCGTTGCTGTGAGTCTTGGGGGCGCATACGCTCTACTAAGAACCATTCAGACAGCTGCACTGCCGCATCTAACCCTTGGTGTCGGGCTAACCATGCCAGCAAAAGGTCTGAGGTTGAAGCGCCACCAGCACAGGTCATCAGCGGCCCTTCTTGTTCAAAAAGCTGATGCGTCCAAAGTACTTTGGGGTAGCTAATGCGTAGCTTTTCAATCATCGACCAATGACAACAACTATGCTTATTATTGAGCAAGCCCGCATTCGCCAGAGCATAGATGCCGGTACCGATGGACAAAATATTTACACCCATTTTAGCTTGCTGTACCAACCAGCGCTCTAACATGGCATCAGCTTCATAAGGCCCGATCAAATTCCCAATAACAAACAAAGTCTCTACTTTCGCACTGTCTCCATAATAGGCTACTTTACCTAACACACACTCACCGCCTACACCCATAGGCTGTAGTTTGTATCTGTTGTGCTCCAGTACCTGGTTGGCGTGTATTAGCATCTCAGCAATTTGTCCATAATGACTTAGACTAGCATGAGGGAGTATAAGCAAACCTACTGTGTAAACATTTTGAGATTTAGACATAAGTCGCAAGGATACACTGTATTATTAAGTGGGGGCACCAAAACGTCATTTTACCAAAAAATCGGTCGCACTAACTCAACTTCCCCTCTAGTGCTCACAAGTAATTTCTTGAATAATAGACGCTGTAATAACAGGATTCTTATTTTGACTCAAGGAAATATTGCATGCGCACTTTAATGGATAAAAAAAATAACGCTATAGACCTAGTTTGCGACCTTATTCGTAAGCGTCAAAAGAAGCCAAACAGTGAGCTTATGCAGCAATTTTCACGCCTCTACTATGCTGAAAGTATTCCTGCAGAGTTATTACAATTTGATACAGACAATTTATATGGTGGCGTTTCTAGCTTATGGAATAGTGTAAAGCTGCGCCATGGTGACCAGGTTAATATACGCGTATATAACCCCAACCATGAAGAGCACCAGTGGTATACCAGCCATACCGTAGTAGATATCGTGTGCGCTGACGCAGCCTTTTTAGTGTCCTCAATCACCAACGCCTTAACTCATCTAGGCCACACTATTCATGTCACCACACACCCCGTAGTGGCCGTAGAGCGAGACACAAAAGGCAATGTCAAAAGTATTTCTGCCTTTACAGGCAAAGCCGAAAGTGCCAACTTAGAAGCGGTCATGCGCTTTGAAATTGATCAGCAAAATGAGCCTAGCGTTGTTGCACAAATCATTGCCACCCTCAATGAAATTATTGGTGACGTGCGCTTAGTTGTGGATGATTGGGTGCCAATGCGTAGCAAGTTAGTGTCGATGATTGACACCCTGGAGTCGCAAAAATTACCTATTGCACCACAAGACTTAGAAGAAAATATTGCCTTTTTACGTTGGGTAGCCAATAACCATTTTACCTTTATTGGTTATCGCTCTTATGGGCTTAAAAAAGACCCCGTGACGGGCTTATGTGAACTCACACCTAAAAAAGGCACAGGGTTGGGAAGTTTTCGGGATGAAAATTGCACAGCTGATAGCCTTTTACCGAGCACCTTGTCATTACAGCATTCGGATTTAGCCCTGCGTAGCGACATGCTAGTAATAACCAAGTCAACTAGCCGCTCTACCGTGCACCGCCCAGTGAATTTTGATTACCTTGGACTCAAACGATTTGATGAGCAAGGCCACGTGGTCGGCGAAGAGCGCTTCTTTGGTTTGTATTCTTCTGCTGCTTATACTGCCCGTATAGATGAGATCCCATTGCTTAGACGCAAAGCCCAAGACCTGCGTGACCGTATTGAACAACTACCCAACAGCCATAAAGGCAAAGCCTTACAGCACATACTCAACAGCTACCCCCGTGATGAGATGTTACAAGCCACCGTTGATGAACTCTATCCTACTATTCGCGGCATACTACAAACTCAAGAACGTCATCATTTACGACTATTCTTGCGTCTTGACACCTTTGGACGCTTTGCTACAGCCCTGGTTTATGTCCCACGAGAAAAATTTAACACCGCTTTGCGTATTAAAATGCAAAACATTCTCATAGCTGAGTTTGATGGCTCAAGTGTTGAATTTAATGTGATGTTTTCGGAGCAGCCCTTAGCTCGAGTTCAGCTGACTGTACATGGCCATGATATTAACAATACAGACTTTGACATTAACGACATTGAGCACCAAATGCGTGATGCAATGCTGTCTTGGAGTGATCACTTACATCACGCTTTAAATAGTACGCAAGGTGAAGCCAAAGGCAACCAACTCTTTAAGCAATATAGTCAAGCCTTTCCTTTGGCCTACCAAGAAAAATTTTCAGCGCAAGTGGCGGTGATGGATGTAATGCGCTTGCAAAACATTAGCCCTGAAAATCCCTTATCTACCTACTTGTACCGTTCATTGCATGCTCAGCAGAGCTTAAACTTCAAAGTGTTTGGCCATGGCGAAGCTAAAGCCTTATCAGATGTGTTGCCGATTTTGGAACGAATGGGGGTCAAAGTCATTAATGCCCATCCTTATACTATTCAATCCGAATCTGGATTAGACCAGTGGATTATTAATTTTGTTATTGAAATTGACCATCAAATAGACCTTGAAGCAGCCAATGTAAAGGAACGCTTCCAAGACGCCTTTAGCCAAATTTATACTGGACATGTAGCTAACGATCGTTTTAATAGCCTCGTATTGACCGCTCAGCTCACTTGGCAACAGGCCATACTTATTCGCGCTATCAGCCGCTATTTACTGCAAATTCAAGTGCCCTTTAGCCAAACATATATGCAAAAAACCTTGGTGAGCAATGCCAGCATTACTCACACCTTAGTGCGCTTATTTGAAGCTAGATTTGACCCTGAAAGTAAGCAAGAAAACGAGTTGATTAATCAATTGCAAGACGATATTGCTTCAGGTTTAGAGAAGGTGAGCAACCTTGATGAAGACCGTATCGTAAAATATTTCTTAGCCATTATTATGGCGATGCTGCGCACCAACTACTATCAAACGGATGTCCTTGGCCAACGCCATGCATATTTATCGTGCAAACTAGATCCTAGCCTTATTCCTGGCGTGCCATTACCTCTGCCTAAATATGAAATATTTATTTACTCCACTTGGGTAGAAGGTGTTCACCTGCGGGGTGGCAAGGTGGCGAGGGGGGGCTTACGCTGGTCTGATCGTCGAGAGGATTACCGCACAGAAGTGTTGGGCTTGGTAAAGGCACAAATGGTGAAAAATGCCGTTATTGTGCCTGTGGGTGCTAAAGGTGGTTTTGTCTGTAAGCAATTACCCATCACAAAAGACCGAGAAGTGCTGATGGCAGAAGTGATCCGCAGCTATTCTACGTTTATTCAAGCACTGCTTGATATCACTGATAATATTGTCGACAAGCAGGTAATCTCCCCTAAGCAGGTGGTGCGTTACGATGATGATGACCCATACCTAGTGGTCGCAGCCGATAAAGGGACTGCCACTTTTTCTGACCTAGCAAACTCTATTTCAGAAAAAAATAATTTTTGGCTAGGCGATGCTTTTGCTTCTGGCGGCGCCAATGGTTATGACCATAAAAAAATGGGTATTACTGCCCGTGGTGCATGGGAGTCTGTAAAGCGTTTATTTGCCGAACAAGGCCGAGACTGCCAAACCCAAGATTTTACCGTGGTGGGCGTGGGCGACATGGCGGGCGATGTGTTTGGCAACGGCATGCTTTTGTCAAAGCACATTTGCTTACAAGCTGCATTTAACCATATGCATATTTTTATTGACCCAACACCTAATGCAGCCAAAACATTTGCCGAGCGCCAACGGTTATTTGAGTTACCTCGCTCCAGCTGGAGTGATTATAAAACAAAGCTTATTTCTAAAGGTGGCGGCATATTTGATCGTTCGGCCAAGTCCATCAACCTTAGCCCACAAATACAGAGCATGCTCAGTACTGATGCAAGCAAAATGGCCCCTAATGAATTAATCCATGCTTTATTAAAAATGCCTGCGGACCTATTCTGGAACGGTGGTATTGGTACTTATGTAAAAGCCAGCCACGAAAGCCATAGTGACATTGGTGACCCTGCCAATGACAGCTTACGCGTGAATGGCAATCAGTTGGGTGCTAAGGTGGTTGGCGAAGGGGGTAATTTAGGCTTTTCCCAACATGGGCGTATTGAATTTGCCCAAGCTTCAGGCTTCATCAACACCGACGCCATCGATAACTCTGCAGGTGTAGACAGTTCTGACCATGAAGTTAATATCAAAATACTTCTAAGCCAGTTGGTAGATGCGGGCGACATGACCCTAAAACAGCGCAACACCCTACTGGCCAGCATGACCGATGAGGTGGGCGATTTAGTGCTGAACCACAATTATCACCAAACCTTGGTGTTAAGCATCGCCCAAGCCCAATCTAGCGCTCGCTTAAGTGATCACAAACGACTTATACACAGCCTAGAAAAGCAAGGCCGTTTGAATCGTATCATAGAAGGCTTGCCTGATGATGCCAATATAGACGAGCTTGCTAGAGCCCAAGATGGCTTAACTCGCCCTGAAATTTCAGTATTATTGGCGTATAGTAAAATGCGCTGGTTTGACCAGTTGATGGCAGCAGACATTGGCAATGATAGCTATTTAGCTTTGAGCTTAGAAGACTATTTTCCAAAGGTACTTAACCAAAAATATGCTCCTGCCATCGCCACTCACCCCCTGCGCAGTGAAATTATTGCAACCCACGTCACCAACCAAATTGGCAACCGCATGGGCGCGACTTTTGGTAACCATTTGCAAGAAGATATGGGCGCACAAGCAGGCGATATCGCCCGCGCATTTACTGCAGCATGCGACATTATAGACACCAAAAGCCTGTGGAATGAGCTGGATAGAGTCACTTTGATACTAGACTACCCCCAATCGATGGCGCTGCATAAAAACATTCAATCCTTATTAGAAGACCTTACCCTATGGTTATTGAGCAACCACCAAGGCGAACCTATTCAAACCATGGTAGACCTGTATAAAGGACCCATGGCAAAATACTACGCGGCTTTGGGTGAACTATTGCCGCAAGTGGTTTCACAGCGTATCAGCACAAAAGTGGATGAGTTAATCGCAAACGGCATGGCGCCAAGTATAAGTAGGCGTTTGAGCTTACTAGATTTCTTATACCATGGTCTGGATGTCGTACAAGTAGCTAACCAATGCGATGCGCAAGTGATTGCCACTGCTCAAACATGGTACAGTTTATATGAACGCTTTGAAGGAGACTGGCTCACCCAAGCCATTGCCCACTTGCCAAGCCAAGACCCATGGCAACGCAAAGCCAGGACTAGCCTTAAGCAAGAGTTTGAAGGCAGTTTAGCCCAGCTCACCCAAGTGGTTATTTCAAGTGATCAAAACCAAGCGTGGGAATTGCGTAATAAAGACATGATTGAGCGCTGTTTAAGCGTTTTTAGCGAACTACAAAGCAATACCAGCATCAATTTAGCCATGCTCTCTGTTGCAGTGAGAGAAATTGCCAAACTTAAAGCCGGCTGTGCTTAGCCATGCGTTTGGTTGAAGAGATTATTATTCACATCAAAATTTAGGAATTTTTTATGACGAACACCCCAGTAACACGTGCCCAATTTGATGAGGTAATGGTGCCTAACTATGCGCCAGCCCCTGTGATACCAGTGCGTGGTGCAGGCTCTCGTATTTGGGACCAAAATGATCAAGAATACATTGACTTTGCAGGTGGTATTGCCGTCACAAGTGTGGGGCATAGTCACCCTAAGCTAGTTGCTACCTTAAAAGAGCAAGGTGAAAAGCTATGGCACATTTCCAACGTAATGACCAACGAGCCTGCTTTGCGCTTGGCAAAAAAGCTAACAGATGCCACATTTGCCCAAAAAGTATATTTTGCAAACTCTGGCGCCGAAGCCAACGAAGCTGCATTTAAACTGGCGCGCCGCTTCGCGGTGGATAACTTTGGTGAAGAAAAAAGTGAAATTATCGCCTTTGAACAAGGGTTCCATGGTCGCACATTGTTTACCGTGAGCGTCGGTGGCCAGCCTAAATACAGCCAAGGTTTTGGCCCAGCTATAAAAGGCATTACCCACTTACCTTTTAACGATATTAAAGCCCTAGAGGCGGCTGTTTCAGCTAAAACGTGCGCCATTATTATGGAGCCATTGCAAGGTGAAGGCGGCATTATAGACTCAGACCCTGCGTTCATAAAACGCGCCCGTGAACTGTGTGACCAACATAACGCTTTGTTGGTTCTGGATGAAGTACAAACTGGGGCCGGGCGTTTAGGCACGTTATACGGGTATCAACAAACTGGTGTCATTCCCGACATCCTCACCACAGCTAAAGGCTTGGGTAATGGCTTTCCTGTCGCCGCCATGCTCACCACCAACAAAGTAGCCAAAAGCCTAGCCATTGGCACCCACGGCAGCACTTACGGTGGTAACCCATTGGCTTGCTCAGTTGCTGAAGCAGTCATCGACATAGTCAACACTCCCGAAGTTTTAGCAGGTGTTAATGCCAAGAGCAAACGCTTTAAAGCTGGCCTTGAAGCCATCAATGCGCGCTTACCTTTTTGTAAGGAAGTCCGAGGTAAGGGCTTGTTGTTAGGCTGTGCGCTTAATGATGCATACCAAGGCCGTGCGGGTGAGTTTTTAAAAGCTGCGCAAGACAAAGGTTTGTTGGTATTGGTGGCAGGGCCAAATGTCATTCGCATGGCACCTTCTCTTTTAATACCTGAGGCTGATATTGATGCCGGTTTAGCTATTTTAGAAGCGGCCATTAGCGACATCATTAACGCCACATAATAGACAGGCCCCCAACAATCCATGACTGACTTTACTGTAAACAATGCAATAGAAGCGCAAACCTTAGCATGGATTGCCACCCAGCAAAACGTTATGGTGCAAGACTTATGGACTTTGGCCAGCATCAATTCGGGCAGTTACAATGTAGCAGGTTTGAACAAAGTAGCTGAAACTTTAGCTATATGGAGCAAAAAACTAGACTGTAAACTAGAATACATCCCCATGCCGCCCCATGAAGTGGTGGATGATTTTGGTAATCGTAACCAAAAGCCCTTAGGTC
>JAIBDW010000074.1 GCA_024686035.1 Oceanospirillaceae bacterium | reverse complement strand
TTAGCATTCACACAAACTTGACCTTGATATTGTGTAAATTCTGGTTCTAACGCCTCTTTAAATGCCACAGCCTTAGCAGCAATTACGTGCATTAAAGGGCCACCTTGTTGCCCAGGGAATACTGCTGAGTTAAATTTCTTCTCCAGCGCTTCGTTGGCTCTGGCAAGAATCAAACCACCACGAGGGCCACGTAGGGTTTTATGTGTGGTAGTAGTCACTACATCAGCATACTTAATAGGGTTTGGGTAATGCCCTGTAGCAACCAACCCAGCCACATGTGCCATATCTACAAAAAGATATGCGCCAACACTGTCTGCGATATCGCGGAACTTGCTCCAGTCCATCACCTGAGAGTAGGCAGAAAAACCAGCGACGATCATTTTTGGTTGGTGCTGCGTCGCCAAACGCTGAATTTCCTCGTAATCCAATGTGCCGGCGTCGTTTAGGCCGTATTGAATAGCGTTATAGTTTTTGCCAGAAAAGTTGACATGTGAACCGTGAGTTAAGTGGCCACCATGGGCCAAGCTCATACCCAAAATAGTATCACCAGGAGAAACCAAAGCTTGATATACCGCAGCGTTGGCTTGTGAACCAGAGTGAGGCTGCACGTTGGCGTAGTCTGCACCAAATAGTTGCTTAGCGCGATCGATCGCTAATACTTCTACCTTGTCTACAAATTCACAACCACCGTAGTAACGCTTATTAGGGTAACCTTCTGCGTACTTGTTGGTTAAGCCAGAGCCTTGGGCTTCCATTACTCGGGTGCTAGTATAGTTTTCTGAGGCAATCAACTCTACATGATCTTCTTGACGCTGTTCTTCTTCTTGAATACCGGCCCAAACCTCTGGATCAAAGTCACTAATACGATCAGACTTATTAAACATTACTTAACTCCCAAAAAATGAAAATCCCAATACTAAGGACATAAAATTACTAAGATTGAAAATATCTATCGCTGTGTTTGTCACGTCAAACACAGTTAAACTAAAGTCTTATTCAGTGGTGCATGATAACCACAATAAACGAGCCCATTTAGTTTAATACGACATTAGGTTACACAGCTGCGCAATCAGCCACTACTACAATACAACATCTATAAAATTGATGCGTATTATAGCAGAGCTAAAAGGCGATAGAGTTATTATTAGTAATATTTGTTATAGATATAACAGATTTTTTATGCAGCGGATTTAACGACTAGCAACACCATATCTCGATTGCCAATCACTTTCACTTGAGTGCCTACAGGAAGGTTAGTTTCTGACTCCACACGCCACAGAGTGTCCCCTACTTGCATCTTGCCTTGGCCGCCTGTCATTGGCTGTGTTAAAGCAAACTCACGACCGATCAACTGCGCAGCACGATCGTTAAGTTTGGGCAGATCTGTGTCTTGATTGAAGCTTTTAAAGCGATACCAAAACCATACCGAACAAACGATAGACAACAAGGCAAACAAACCAAGCTGTTTTTGCCATGACAAATCTGGCCAAATGTAGCTGATCAGTGCCAACTCAAAGGCGGCCATGACCGTGCCTAATAAAAACCCAGTTGCGCCTAAAATTTCCAACGCAATCAAAACAATGGCCAAGATAATCCAATGCCAAAATTGCATGTCTGAAAAAAACTCTATCATGATGTTTTATTACCCATATCTTTAACTAACTCAGTGATCCCTGAAATAGAGCCAATCATACTGCTAGCTTCAAGCGGGATCATCATCACTTTATTATTGTCAGAAGCGGCTAATTGACCTAACGCGTCAATGTATTTTTGAGCAACAAAATAATTTACCGCTCTAGAGTCTCCGTTTTGAATAGCTTCAGAAACCATTTGCGTGGCCTTAGCTTCAGCCTCTGCCAAACGCTCACGAGCCTGCGCTTCGCGCTTGGCTGCTTCTAGCTGCCCTTCTGCTTTAAGAATTTCGGATTGCTTTTGCCCTTCAGCCACTTGAATCGCTGCTTCTTTTTCACCTTCAGCTTCTAAGATTTGCGCGCGTTTTACACGCTCAGCTTTCATTTGCCTAGCCATAGCGGTCACTAAGTCTTGGGGTGGAGCAATGTCTTTAATTTCAATACGAGTGACTTTAATACCCCAAGGGTCAGTAACATCGTCCACCTTTGCCAACAAACTACTATTAATACGCTCTCGGTTAGACAACATTTCATCCAGTTCCATAGAGCCTAATACCGCACGGATATTAGTCATTACCAAGGCTTTCATTGCGCGTTGTAAATCGTTCACTTCATAAGCAGCTTTCGCGGCATCTTGCACTTGATAAAAACACACCGCATCCGTCATGATTTGTGCATTGTCTGAGGAAATAATTTCTTGCGGATCTACGTCCAGCACTTGCTCCATCATATTGAGCTTTTGCCCTATAGTATCAATAAACGGCACTAATAAGTGAAGCCCTGGGGCAAGTGTGCGGGTGTATTTACCAAAGCGTTCTACGGTCCAATTGTACCCTTGGGGCACCATGCGAACGCCTTTTAAGATAATCAGCACTGCCATCATAAAGAAAAACAATACGGTTAAATTTTGGCCTAAATCTGCGATATTCATAAACAACTCCTTGTGTATGTGCGTGAATGATTAATCATAGCTGTAGTTTAGTAAAAAAGCATGGGGAATCCTAACAAATTTACCTATGGAACTATTTCCTGACCTAAGCGCATGTGCGAGAATAGCTTTAGTTTATGCTTGTGCTTTTATTAGCAGCAGCAGCCTACTTCATTTAAGGAAGCATCATGCCCAACAGCTTGTCAAGTAATCTCCGTCAAAATCAACTGACTGCTTTTTACGCTAAGGGAGCCATTGAAGCGCTCACCGCCTTAAGCAAAAAGCGCTCACGAGTTCACTGCATTACTAGCACCGTCGCCCAAGACATCTCTTCAGATGTGATATTAGCCATAGGCGCAGGTTCAAGCTTTACTTTAGGCACAGAAGAAATAACTGAGCTTGTGGCAGTGACCAATAGCTTAGTAGTCAACATTGGCACCCTAGATAACAATCGTAAAGCCGCTATTCGCGCTGCACTTCAAGCCGCAAATGATTATTCAAAACCTTGGATTTTAGACCCTGTTTCGGTCCACGCCTCAAAAACCCGCTGCGCCTATGCCAAGGAATTATTGCAACACCGGCCCCATGTTATCCGTGCAAACCCTATGGAAATTAAAGCGTTAGTAGGCTCCTCTAGCCCTATGGCGGCCCAAGAGCTAGCCTTACAGCAAGGCTGTGTAGTGGCGCAAACAGGGGAAACAGATTTGGTCACTAATGGCGTGAAGACCATTATGATCGCCAACGGCCACGCCATGCAAACAAGAATATCTGCTATGGGTTGTGCCACTACGGCCTTTATGGCGTGTTTTATGGCTGTAGATCACGATGCATTTGATGCGGCAGTGCAGGCCTTACTCACCATGGGAGTGGCTGCAGAGCTTGCTGCTAATAAATCTTTTGGGCCGGGCAGCATGCACATGAACCTGCTGGATTCGCTTTATTCTATAAACGAAGTCACGCTTTCTCGCTACGGGCATGTATTAGAGCTAGAAGCGTCTAAATAACCTCACTTACCTGCACCTCAAGACACATTAAGGTGTGCAAAAGCCCCTTGTAGGTTTGCCGCCTGAGGGCTTTGAGTAAAATCACAGCCTTGCGCAATATGGCCCAGATGGTGGGCCATTAGCTTTTGTGCTGTGTCTTCATCTTTATCCTTCACTGCCTCTAACAAATGACTATGCTCATCCCGAGCACAAGCATTGCCTCCGCCATGGTTATACATTGTGATGATGAGAGAAGTTTGGGAAATAAGCCCTCTTAGGGCGTGTATAAAGGGTTGATTACCAGCAACAATCGCCAGCTGCAAGTGAAACTCACCAGACCTTCGTAATGCGGTGGCCATATCACCTTGGTCAATGGCACTTTGCTCTAAGTCGATCATTTGTTGCAAATACAAAGCATCTGCACCGCTGCAATGCTTACACGCTAGTTTTACCACTGCAAGCTCTATAATATTGCGGGCTAGGAGTATTTGTTCTGCTAAATCAGCTGATGGTGAAGCCACAAAAGCCCCACGATTTTTATGGATTTCCACCACCTGCTCCAACGCCAAGCGCTGTAAAGCCTGCCTTATAAGCGTGCGACTCACATTAAACAACACGGCAAGCTCTACTTCATTAAGCTTGGTGCCAGGAGCTAAACGCTGAGAGAGAATGCCATCAAACAACTGTCGATAAGCATCCATCGGCGCGTCTTGTTTACCCAAAGATTGCAACACAGCGTTAACTACCTCGGTATGTAGAATAGCTGTATGGCGAAACCAACAAAGGCACATGGTAATGATCACCCGCTTGAGCAATACCAAAGCGCAATGTGACTTCACTTAAAAATGCCGGGCTTGGCTGAGCTACATTCGCTTGAGTGAAATAAGCTTCAACACCAAACTCAAGCTCATAAACACCCACAGTAAAGGCATCATCCTTTAACAAAGGGCCGTCACAACGCCCATCGCTGTTAGTTAGCTGCTCACTTAATAGCTCGCGCTTGTCATTGGTAATACGGTACAAACTCACTGACATATTACTGCCAGGCACGCCTTGAGCAGTATCCAATACATGTGTGGTTAAAAAACCCATGAAATTATTCCTTATTTAAGTGCGCCTTGCGCTATCCAAAGACCCAAAAGGTCACGCTCATCTTGAGTCATGCCAGTCATATTGCCTAGGGGCATAATATGGCTAGCCACTGATTGCAAATAAATACCGTCTTTATGACGCTGCATCTGTTCAATAGAATCAAACATCACACCCGCTGGTGCTGTAGCAAAGCCTGCAAACGTAGGCGCAGCAGCATGGCAAGATGCGCAATGAGTGGTCACCACTGCAAAGTCTTGATCTGCAGTCACGATCACTTGCGCTGTATCATTAGATGCTGAGCTATCACTAGCTCCTGGAATATTAGGCACGGTCACATACGCCATCACTAACAAAGCCAAAACAGCAGCTGGCAAGGCCCACAAAAATTGCTGGCCGTTATGACGAGTATTGAAATAATGCCTTACACCCACACTGGCAATAGAAAGGCCTAACAAAATAGCCCAGTTCCATTCATGCCCATAAGTGCTAGGAAAATGGCTGCTAATCATGATGAAAATGACTGGCAACGTAAGGTAATTATTGTGGCGCGAACGCAGCAAACCCATCTTTGGTAGTGCTGTATCAGGCGTTGTGCCTGCCTCTACAGCCCCCACTAAGTTTCTCTGAGCAGGCATAATGACAAAAAACACGTTACCTACCATCATGGTGCCAATGATCGCACCCACGTGCAGATAAGCTGCGCGACCGGTCATAAACTGGCTAAAGCCCCACGACACAAACACCAAAAATAGCATTAAGGCGATGCCCAATAACAGAGGCTGATGACGTAGTGGGCTTTTGCACAAAAGGTCATACACTAGCCACCCTACAAACAAACTACCAAAACCGATGGCCACCCCCATCAAAGGTGATACGCCAGAACCTGGCATGATCAAATAGGTGGCTGCGTTAAGGTAATACACCATACTTAAAAGCAACACACCAGATATCCATGAGCTATAAGCTTCCCACTTAAACCAGTGCAAATGTTTAGGCATCGTTTTGGGTGCCAATTTATACTTTTGTAGGTGGTAGATGCCGCCGCCATGAATGGCCCATAACTCACCCGCTAATTCTTCATTTTTCACTTGTCTATCTAGATTATTTTCTAGCCAAACAAAGTAAAAAGAGGCGCCTATCCAAGCAATACCTACAATCACATGTACCCAACGGATGGCTAAGTGTAACCATTCTAATAAATGCGCTTCCATAATTATTCTCTACTTAATTACTATAGTTATATTCAAAGAGTGAGTTCTTTTATCAGACCTGAGACGTCTAACTGAGCACCCTCACCTTCTGCAAAAAACACTTCATTAAGGTTATCACCAGGGCCAGATCTATCGACCACTAAAAAATCTTGGGTGGGCGCTAAAATCAACAGTGGATGATGCCAAACACCGGTTTGATAGTTAACGCCTTGTTTGCCATTAGTGACAAACGCTCTAAGGTCACAAAGTTTAGGCTGGCGCCCAGCCTTTGCCACAACCACTAAAAATGGCACATCATTTAAGGGCATAAACGCTTGGCTACCCAGGGGATGGCGTTCCATCATGTTGATCGCCATTGGCACAGGCCGCCTTTTACTACTAAAAATACTAATAATGGCTTCATCTTCAGGCTGATCAGTGCCTACAGTTGCTAGCTTATGATGACGCCAAGTGTAGCCTTGGTTAATACCAAAACCATCGCCTTCATTGGCTTCTATTACCTCGCCAAAATCTGCAAAGGCTTGGCCCGTTAGGTGCTCAATGGTAAGTGAGGTAGCCATTATGAAGCTGTTCCTTGGACCACTATACGGCCTTTAATACGTAAGCGAGACACGCCGCCGTCTGGAAAAATGTTCAATCGCACGTGGGTGACTGGGCCCAGATCAGACACCTGGTCAGTGTATTCATGAATGTGGTGCATACTTAGCTTTTGTGAAGGCAAAAGCTCTGGCCAGTACAAGCTTTGTGCTGCCATTTGCTCATCACTACCACCTTCTACAAAAGCGGCTTGAATAGAGCATGAGTCTGGGAAATTACCTTTAAAGTGAGCCGTGTCTACTTCTATCTCGCTCACCACTCCAGCATGGCCTAAAGCGATAATCACCCAATCAAAGCCTGGAATACGACGGCGAGCAGTTTCCCAACCATCACCCATATTAATACCCCGGCCTGGAGCTAAAATATTTTCCATAGTGCCAAAGTGTTCGTCACTGCATAACAATGCACGACCACCATTGCCCAGGGCTGCAAGGTCTACTAGCTCATCAGTCTGCGCTGACCAATCTTTAACCACTTCACCATAAATGCGCAAGCGAGCCACACCACCATCTGGGTACATGTGAAAACGCACATGACTAAATACTTCATCACAATGGATGGCTTGAATATGATGGCTGTCGCCTTGCAGGTTTATACTTTACCTTCATTCTCTGGATGCTTGCTGTCACTGACAACATAGATGTTAGAGAAGTATTGTAACTTTCTTTTCTGTTTACGGGCAATCTCTTTATCAGATTCTAGACCAGTGTTCCAGTACTTAGAGTTAAGTTCTGATACAGGGTCATTCTGACCAAGGGTAGTGAGAGAGTTCTCAATATACCACTGACCAGTTGGGCCTTGGAACGCATGATTCCAAACCTTCGCCCAAGGCATATCTTCACCTTCGACTGCTGGTAGGAAACGAATTACTGCGTAACCGTTACCAGACTTATCCAGTTCTGGTTTCCACAGACGTTCATCTTTGTATGATTTCTTTTCTTGTGGTGCATTTTCTGCTGCAGCTGCTCCAAGCAACTTATCAAGTGAACCACTTCTTTTTAGACTATCTAACGACATATTATTCTCCTTATGTTTCGTATGTGATTTTAAAGTTATCGTATGTTAAATCTGTACCAACATTATAAAACTTTACATCTGTAAATTCCAGTTGTATCATTCTATATTGGTTGTTCCAGTTAATCGTGTTAAACCCACGACTATCTTCAGGCAGATAATTCTTACTGCCCTTGTATATGTTATTTATACTCTCTGAATAGTTACTTCCATCGAACCCTAACATATACACTTCATCTGCACCAGACTTGCAAGCAAGATATAGTGCAGTATTCCCAGCAGACCATCCTCTAGGATAGTCTAGATTAATTACTTTATCATTGTACTCATCGACCCAAGTGATGTATAAACCAACATCCTTTTCTACTTTCTGTCTCAAATCCTTTTCATCTAAATGAGGATTGTGAAACATAGCTTCTTTAATATTTGCCTCTACTGTGTCTTTTGTTTTACCTTGAACAACACAACCTTGGTAGTCTCCTCTCTCAGTCTCATAGACTCTTGAATCAATACCTATGGTAAGAGCGTGGGGGTCAAACCCTGCTGGTAGTACATCCCAATCGTTAAACCAACATTTGTTTTTAAGAGCGTATCCTGATTCGTATATCTCTTGTTGCATATTATAGTCTACAGAAACGAGATTGTCAACCACAAAATCACGATAAATTGCGTTGCAGCCCCAAGTTGTGAAATCACCCCCTATAATTGGTTTGCGAGGTCTGGACTCTCCATTTCCGTAGACTATATGCTTATTCATTCCTTAATGCACTCCATGATATAGGGAACAGTTTTGTTACCTGTTCGTCAATTAAATTTGCAATCTTCTGTGTTTCCAACTGTGTATCTGGTTTACATCGTAGATTACACACTCTTGCAAATGCCATCAATGTACCACTCCAATACCATTCGGTATACATATTCTGTGGTAAAATCATTCTCGCCATCTCTGGTGCAATATTATTATTCAACAGATTTTGGTATGTCTGTGTTACAAATTGTATAGCACCATCAATATTGTATTCAATGGTTTCATCAGATGAACCCTGTTTTTTATCGTCAGCTTTAAGTCTCCACTCTGTGGGGATATAAAACTCTGGTTCATCATCAACATAACGTCTTGACACTTCGTTCCACACCAAACCTACTTGGTGTTTAACCAGTTGTCTTGCCACAAACACAGGAGCCTTGATTCTAAACTGCAAAGATGCGTGTCCGAATGGACTCCAATGATCGTGTTTTGCAAGAAAAGAAATGAGTTTTGCATCTTTATCAGAAAACTCATTACTCTCTTTTGCAAAGGATACACGGGCAGCGTTCACTACAGTGAGGTCACTGCCCATATGGTCAATTAGGTCTACGTTCATTATAATGACGCTTTCTATCATCCATTGCTTTACGAGTTGGACGATAACCTTTCGGCCATGCTGGAGCACGACTAGCAAGGGTTTTACATCGTTCCATCAGTTCTGCATTTTGACGTTGCAGCTCTGCATTTTCGCCCTCAAGTTGTTTAACTCGATTCCTCATTTGCAAATCTTCTAGTGCTTCAAATGCGTTAGTCACTTCACTTTTCATTACCATTTCTCCTATATTGGTAAGGTTGCAGTTTTTTCCAAGAAATTTAACTCTCTTGCGTTTGCCTCAATTTTTTCTTTAAGACCCTTTGTGATAAGTCTGCCAACAGTATCAGGTTCTAAATCGTTCTTCTGACAATACCAGATAACAGCATCCATGTGATTGATACCTTTATCTTTAGCGACTTTTTCGACTTCTAATGAG